>NC_014217.1:317668-635336 GCF_000092925.1 Ancylobacter novellus DSM 506
TGATCATCGTCGCCGGCATCAGCTTCGTCTGCGGCACGGCCTTCCTCCTGATGGGCGCCTGGCCGGTGTTCGGCATGTTCGGGCTCGACGCGCTCGCCATCTACTGGGCGTTCCGGTTGAATTTCCGCCAGGCGCGGGCCTGCGAGGAGATCGTTGTCACGCCGAGCCTGATCCGGCTGCGCCACGTCGCGGCGGACGGCACGGTCTATGAGGAGGAGCTCAATCCGCTCTGGACGCGGCTCCACCGGGAACTGCACGAGGATTACGGCCTGCAGCGCCTGACGCTGGAGATGCGCGGCCGGCCCTATGTCATCGGCGGCTTCCTGCACACCGCGCAGCGCGAGGAACTGGCCGAGCAGCTCTCACGGGCGCTCGCCGAGGCCCGGCGCGGCGTGGTGCGCTCGACGTTTTAGCGAGCCCTTTCCGCTCGAATGACTACATTCGAGCGACAAGAAAGTGCTCGGAAAAGAACCCATGTCGAAATCGGGTGGCCCCTGCTTGCGGGGCGTGCTCGGATAGGTCCAGCAAGAGGAGACTGCCTGTGCTTGCTCCCAATCTCGACGCCGCCCACCCGCTGGAAATCGCCGCCCACGACTACGAGATCGTGCGGCGTGCGGTCGAATATGTGAACCTGCGCTTCCGCGACCAGCCGGAGGTGGAGGAGATCGCCCGCGCCGCGGGGGTCAACCCGCGCGCGCTCACCGACCTGTTCCGCCGCTGGTGCGGCCTCACCCCGAAGGACTTCCTTCAGGCGGTGACCATCGACGCGGCGCGGCGGGTGCTGACCGAATCCGACAATGTGCTCGACGCCGCCTATGAGCTCGGCCTCTCCGGCCCCGGCCGGCTGCACGACCTGTTCATCGTGCACGAATCCATGTCGCCGGGCGAATGGAAGACCGGCGGCGCCGGCCTCGTGGTGCGCTACGGCTTCCACGCCTCGCAATTCGGCATGGCGCTCGCCATGGTGACGCCGCGCGGCCTGTGCGGCCTCGCCTTCGCCGACGAGGGCGAGGAGGACAAGGCGCTCGCCGATATGCGCCGGCGCTGGCCGAACGCCCTCTACATCGAGGACCCGATCGCCACCGCGCCCTACGCGGCGCGCATCTTCGATTCGCAGAAATGGAGCCTCGACGATCCGCTGCGCATCGTCTTCATCGGCACCGATTTCGAGGTGCGGGTGTGGGAGACGCTGATGCGAATTCCGCTCGGCAAGGCGACCACCTATTCCAACATCGCCAGCTGCGTCGAGCGGCCGAGCGCCGCGCGCGCGGTCGGCGCGGCGATCGGCAAGAACCCGATGTCCTTCGTCGTGCCCTGCCACCGCGTTCTCGGCAAGAACGGCGACCTCACCGGCTATCACTGGGGTCTCACCCGCAAGCGGGCGATACTCGGCTGGGAGGCGGGCCAGCTCTGCAAATAGGGCGTGCTCGGCGCGGGGCCTCTACTCCGCCGGCACCGGCCGGCGGCGCGTCTCGCGCACCGGGAAGATCACGTCATAGGCCCAGTTGAACAGGAAGGCGTAGATCAGGAAGAAGCCCGCCAGGGCGACGTCCATGAGGAACGCCTCGACGAGGCCGATGCGCAGATACCAGGCGATGAACGGCACCAGCACCGCCAGCAGGCCGGCCTCGAACAACAGCGCGTGAACGACGCGCAGCCCGAGGGTCTTGCGCACCGAGCCGCGCAGCCGCGCCAGCGCGTGGTCGAAGCCGAGATTGAACAGGTAGTTCCAGCTGGCGGCGATGAGGGCGGCGCCGGCGCCGACCACGCCCATCTCCGTCATCGGCAGGCCGAACACCCACGCCCCGAGGGGCGTGATGATCGACAGGGCGATGATCTCGAAGATGACGACGTGGCGGATGCGGTCGGCGGGGGTACGCATGACGGTCTTCCTCTGCATATCGGGCCGTCCCGACTGCGATCCCGGAACGGGGGAAGCCGTCTTCACGCTGCTCATATGGGACACGATGTCGTCTTCGCAAGCCGCCTCCGCGGGCGGCTCAACCCGCCAGATCGACCACGCTCTCTATGGTGGAATCCGGCTTCAGCCGGTAGATCACCGGCACGCCGGTCAGAAGCTCGCGCTTCATGATGCTCTCCGGCGTGTGCTTCTCCAGCACCATGATCAGCGCCCGCAGCGAATTGCCATGCGCCACCACCAGCGTGCGGTTGCCCTGAAGCACCTTGGGCAGGATCTCGGTGACGTAATAGGGCAGGGTGCGGGCGATGGTGTCCTTCAGGCTCTCGCCGCCGGGCGGGGGCACGTCGTAGGAGCGGCGCCAGATATGCACCTGCTCCTCGCCCCACTTCACGCGGGCATCGTCCTTGTTGAGGCCGGAGAGCTCGCCATAGTCGCGCTCGTTCAGCGCGAGGTTCTCGATGGTCGGCAGGCCGGTCTGGCCGAGCTCGGCCAGCGCCAGGTCCAGCGTCTTCTGCGCCCGCGACAGCTTGGAGGTGAAGGCGATGTCGAAGGTGTAGCCGTCCGCCTTCAGCCGCTTGCCCGCCGTCTTCGCCTCCTCGACGCCGAGCTCGGTCAGGTCCGGGTCGCGCCAGCCGGTGAACAGGTTCTTCAGGTTCCACTCGCTCTGGCCGTGGCGGACGAGCACGAGAAGGCGTTCGGACATCGATCGGTCTCCAGTGGATCAGAAGTCGGCGAGGCCGAGCACGTCGGCCATGGAATAGAGCCCCGGCTTGCGCCCGCGCGCCCAGCGGGCGGCCGCGAGCGCGCCACGGGCGAAGATGCCCCGGTCCTCGGCCTTGTGGGCGAGCTCGATGCGCTCGGCCTGCCCGGCGAAGATGACGTTGTGCTCGCCGACCACCGAGCCGCCGCGCAGCGTGGCGAAGCCGATGTCGCCGGCCTTGCGCGCGCCGGTGTGGCCGTGGCGGGTGAAGACGCCGTTCTCCTCCAGCGTGACGCCGCGCCCCTGCGCCGCCGCCTGGCCGAGCAGCAGCGCCGTGCCGGATGGCGCGTCGATCTTGCGGTTGTGGTGCATTTCGAGCACCTCGATGTCGAAGCCTTCGTCGAGCGTGCGCGCCACCCGCCGCACCAGCGCCGCCAGCAGGTTCACGCCGAGGCTCATATTGCCGGACTTGACGATGGCGGCATGACGCGAGGCGGCAGCGATCTTCTCCTCGTCCTCGGGCGAGAAGCCGGTGGTGCCGATGACGTGGACGATGCGGGCCTGCGCGGCGAGCGCGGCATAGCCCACCGTCGCCTGCGGCACGGTGAAGTCGATTACCCCGTCGGCAGCGGCGAAATGGGTGAGCGCGTCGTCCGAGATCTTGACGCCGAGCGGCGGCAGGCCGGCGAGCTCGCCGGCGTCGCGGCCGATGAACTCGCTGCCGGGCTGGTCGATGGCGCCGACGAGAAGCAGGTCCGGAGCCTCGTCGACGGCGCGGATCAACACCCGACCCATCCGTCCCGAAGCCCCGACGACGACGAGCCGCATCTGCGTCATGACAGGCTGAACTCCCAGGCCGGATTCCATCATCCCGCGGGCGGTATAGCGGCCTTCGCCTGCCACGAAAAGTGCGCGATCCGCATGCATTCTCTGCGTCAGGTTGCGGACCGGCTTGACGCGAGAAGCGGGTACCTGTACAGGTCGCGCAACTTTACGAAGGAGCGGCGCTCAGATGCGCAAGAATATTATCCTTATCGTAGGACGGCGCGTCGCCGCGGAGCTTGCCTGACGGCTGCTCCGCCCAACGGTGACGCGCGGAAAAATGGCCCCTGACGGGGCCTTTTGATTTTCTGGACCTTCGAACAGCAGCAACGAACGACGAGTTCAAAAGGAACAAGACCATGATGCGCGAGATGACCGGCGCCGAAATGGTGATGCAGGCCCTGATCGATCAGGGCGTCGAGCACATGTTCGGCTATCCCGGCGGCGCGGTGCTGCCGATCTACGACGCCATGTTCCACCAGAACCAGGTCCGCCATGTGCTCGTGCGCCACGAGCAGGGCGCGGTCCACATGGCGGAAGGCTATGCCCGCTCCTCCGGCAAGGTCGGCGTCGTCCTCGTCACCTCCGGTCCCGGCGCCACCAATGCGGTGACCGGCCTGACCGACGCGCTGCTCGATTCCATCCCGCTCGTCTGCATTACCGGCCAGGTCCCGACGCATCTCATCGGCACCGACGCTTTCCAGGAGTGCGACACGGTCGGCATTACCCGGCCCTGCACCAAGCACAACTACCTGGTCCGCGACGTCAATGACCTCGCGCGCATCATGCACGAGGCCTTCTATGTCGCGCAGAACGGGCGTCCCGGCCCGGTCGTCGTCGACATCCCGAAGGACGTGCAGTTCGCCAAGGGCATGTATGTCGGCCCCGAGAACATCCAGCACAAGACCTACCAGCCGCGCCTGAAGGGCGACCCGGAGAAGATCAAGGCCGCGGTCGAGCTGCTGGCCAAGGCCAAGCGGCCGGTGCTCTACACCGGCGGCGGCGTCATCAATTCCGGCCCCGAGGCGAGCCGCCTGCTGCGCGAGTTCGCTCGCCTCTCCGGCTATCCGGTGACCTCGACGCTGATGGGCCTCGGCGCCTTCCCGGCCTCCGACAAGCAGTGGCTGGGCATGCTCGGCATGCACGGCACCTACGAGGCCAACATGTCCATGCATGACTGCGACGTCATGCTGTGCATCGGCGCGCGCTTCGACGACCGCATCACCGGCCGCGTCGACGCCTTCTCGCCGAACTCGAAGAAGATCCACATCGACATCGACCCGTCCTCGATCAACAAGAACGTCAAGGTCGACCTGCCGATCATCGGCGACGTCAGGCATGTGCTGGAGGACATCCTCACCGTCTGGCGCGGCATGAAGGTCGAGCCCGACCGGCAGGCGATCGCCTCCTGGTGGGGCCAGATTGACCGCTGGCGCGCGCGCAAGTCGCTGGCCTTCCAGCCGGGCGACCGCATCATCAAGCCGCAGCAGGCGGTCAAGGCGCTCTACGATGCGGTGAAGGACAAGGACGTCTACATCACCACCGAGGTCGGCCAGCACCAGATGTGGGCGGCGCAGCACTTCCACTTCGAGGAGCCGAACCGCTGGATGACCTCCGGCGGCCTCGGCACCATGGGCTACGGCCTGCCGGCCGCCATCGGCGTGCAGGTGGCACATCCGAACAGCCTCGTCATCGACATCGCCGGCGAGGCCTCGATCCAGATGTGCCTGCAGGAACTCTCGACCGCGCTGCAGTTCAACCTGCCGGTCAAGATTTTCGTGCTGAACAACGAGTATATGGGCATGGTGCGCCAGTGGCAGGACCTGCTGCATGGCGGGCGCTATTCGCATTCCTATTCGGAATCGCTGCCCGACTTCGTGAAGCTGGCGGAAGCCTATGGCGCGGTGGGCCTGCGCTGTTCCAACCCCGCCGACCTCGACGGCACCATTCAGGAGATGATCAATGTCGACCGGCCGGTGCTGTTCGACTGCCTCGTCGACAAGATGGAGAATTGCCTGCCGATGATCCCGTCGGGCAAGCCGCATAACGAGATGATCCTGCCCGATCATCCCGAGGCGCTCGACGAGGCCATCAGCGAGGAAGGCAAGATGCTGGTGTGACGGCTCGGCCGCTGTAACCACGTCATGGCCGGGCTTGGCCCGGCCATCCACGACTTAAAGCCGGCCGAATTCGTGGATCCCCGGACCAAGCCCGGGGATGACAGACAGAAGACTTGACGCCGATCCCGACTTTTTCAGTAGCGCCTTTTCAGAGTTCCCCATGCCCCCGGTCCAAGAACCCGCCGAACGCCACACCCTCTCCATGCTGGTCGACAACGAGCCGGGCGTGCTTGCCCGCATCGTCGGCCTGTTCTCCGGGCGCGGCTACAACATCGACAGCCTCACCGTCTCCGAGGTCAGCCACGCCTCGCACCTGTCGCGCATCACCGTGGTGACCACCGGCGCGCCGCCGATCATCGAGCAGATCAAGAGCCAGCTCGACCGGCTGGTGCCGGTGCACAAGGTCGTCGACCTCACCGTGGTCGGCAAGGCGGTGGAGCGCGAGCTCGCCCTCATCAAGGTGCGCGGCAAGGGCGAGATCAGGCAGGAGGCGCTCTTGATCGCCGAGAGCTTCCGCGCCCGCACCGTGGACACGACGCTGGAGAGCTTCGTGTTTGAGATCACCGGCAAGCCGGAGAAGATCGACCAGTTCGTCTCGCTGCTGGAGCCGCTCGGCCTCGTCGAGGTCTCGCGCACCGGCGTCGCCGCCATAGGCCGCGGCCCGGACGGCATGTAGCCTCAGCCGGCGAAGCCGCCAGCCTTGAGGTGTCAGCCGGCGAAGCCGCCGGCCTTGAGGAAGGCGTGCTCCTCTTCCGAGGTGTCGCGGCCGAGCACGGGATTGCGGTGCGGGAAGCGGCCGAAGTCGCGGATGATGTCGCGGTGGATCACCGCGTACATGGTGCCTTCCTCGTCGCCCGACGCCTCGCACAGGGCGATGCAGCGCTCCTGGTCGGCCAGCGCCTCCGAATGCATGAACGGCATGTAGATGAAGCGCCGTTCCAGCGTGTCGAACTCCATGTCGAAGCCTTGCGCGACGGCGTGGTCGGCGACGGCGCGCGCCTTCTCATCGGTGGCGAAGGCGCGCGGTGAGTTGCGGAACAGGTTGCGCGGGAACTGGTCGAGCAGGAGCAGCAGTGCGTAGCTGCCTTCCGCCGTCTGCGCCCATCCGTCGAGCTCGCCGGCGGCGGCGGCCTCATGGGCGGCGAGGAAGCGGGCGCGGATGGCCGCATCGAAGGCGTCGTCCTTCTCGAACCATTTGTCCGGCCCGGCCTCGCGCCAGAAGGCGATGATCTCGGCGGCAGTTGGAAGGCTCATCACGGTCTCCGTTCGGCAATGGCACGGCTCCGCTCAGATAGCTTCCGCAGCGTGAAATTTCGAGGGCCGGCGCGGCGGGACGGACTCTACTTGCGGAGCGGGGCGCCCTGCTGTAGACGGAACCGTAACGTACGGTACGGACATTTTCCCGCATGACGACGCCACCCGATCCAGCGGGCGAGACCTTCACCGAACGCCAGCAGGCGGTGCTCGACACCGTGCTGGCGCTGATGGTGGAGCAGGGCGGCGACGTCACCATGACCGCCGTGGCGCGGCGCGCGAGCTGCTCCAAGGAAAGCCTCTACAAATGGTTCGGCGACCGTGACGGGCTGCTCACCGCCACGGTGCGCTGGCAGGCCTCCAAGGTGCGCGCCGGCAATTATGACCGCACCCGGCTTGACATCCTTGCGCTGCGGGACAGCCTGATCCGCTTCGCCGCCAACTGGCTCGGCGTGATCTCCAGCCCGACCTCGGTCGCGCTGAACCGCTTCGCCATCAGCCAGGCCGGCACGCGCGGCTCGAACCTCGGCGCCATCATGCTGGCGAACGGGCGCTTCGCCATAGGCGAGCGGCTGAAACCGCTGCTCGACGCCGGCCGCGAGGCCGGGCTGCTCGATTTCGACGACACCGAGACCGCCTTCCGCACCTTCATCGGCCTCGTCGGCCGCGACGTGCAGATCCGCGTGCTGCTGGGCGACCGCCTCAGCCTCTCGCCCAGCGAGATCGAGCGGGATGCGGCCCGCGCGACCGACCAGTTTCTCACCCTCTGCGGCACGGAAAAGACGGGTCCGGGCCGGAACCAGACCAACGCGTGACAAAGGAGACACCCATGCGCGTTTATTACGATCGCGATGCCGACCTGAACCTCGTCAAGGGCAAGAAGGTCGCCATCATCGGCTACGGCTCGCAGGGCCGCGCCCATGCGCTGAACCTCAAGGATTCCGGCGTCAAGGACATCGCCATCGGCCTGAAGCCGGGCTCGGCGACCGCCAAGAAGGTCGAGGCCGACGGCCTCAAGGTGATGAGCGTCGCCGAGGCCGCCAAGTGGGCCGACCTGATGATGATGGCCACCCCGGACGAACTGCAGGCCGACATCTACAAGAACGAGATCGCCCCCAACATCCGCGACGGCGCGGCGATCGCCTTCGCCCACGGCCTCAACGTGCATTTCGGCCTGATCGAGCCGAAGTCCACCGTCGACGTCCTCATGATCGCGCCGAAGGGCCCCGGCCACACCGTGCGCGGCGAATATGAGAAGGGCGGCGGCGTGCCGTGCCTCGTCGCCGTGCATCAGGACGCCTCGGGCAACGCGCTCGACCTCGGCCTCAGCTACGCTTCCGGCGTCGGCGGCGGCCGCTCGGGCATCATCGAGACCACCTTCAAGGAAGAGTGCGAGACCGACCTGTTCGGCGAGCAGGTCGTGCTCTGCGGCGGCCTGGTCGAGCTGATCCGCGCCGGCTTCGAGACGCTGGTGGAAGCCGGCTACGCCCCGGAGATGGCCTATTTCGAGTGCCTGCACGAGGTGAAGCTGATCGTCGACCTCATCTATGAGGGCGGTATCGCCAACATGAACTACTCGATCTCCAACACCGCCGAGTGGGGCGAGTACGTCTCCGGCCCGCGCATCATCACCGCCGAGACCAAGGCCGAGATGAAGCGCGTGCTCACCGACATCCAGACCGGCAAGTTCACCTCGGAATGGATGCAGGAGTACCGCGCCGGCGCCGCCCGCTTCAAGGGCATCCGCCGCATCAACGACGCCCACCAGATCGAGGAAGTCGGCGAGAAGCTGCGCGGCATGATGCCGTGGATCGGCAAGAACAAGCTGGTCGACAAGACGAAGAACTGAGCTTGGTCTGCAACTCCTACGGACAACGTCATGGCCGGGTTAGTCCCGGCCATGTGCGTTTCAGTTCCAGAGACGTCGTCATCCCGGACGGCCGCAGGCCGATCCGGGATCGCGCAAACGTTGGAGAGCGATCCCGGCTCTCCGCTTCGCGGAGCCTGCCCTTGGGCTTGCCGAAGGCAAGACCCGATGGGCCGGCATGACGAATACCTGGAGCGGCGGTTTTGTTGTGTCAGGATGACCGCCAACCCCGCACCGGCAGCCCATCTTGCGTTTCGCCGTGACGGGGGCGGCAATCGAGGCAAGACCGCCGTCTCAACTCTCGCGCGAAGAGAGGCGGACGTGCAAATGCTGATTTGTGATGGAAGCCATCACCACCCTAGCAGCTTCACCGCCGCCGCGCCGGGCGCGAGCAGGAGGAAGGCCCAGACCATGGCGGAGGTGACGTTCGCCATCTGGAAGATCAGGTGCGGCATGCCGAACATGCCGGCGACCAGCGGCACCACGGCGCGTAAGGGCCCGAAGAAGCGGCCGATGAAGACGCTCCAACTTCCATAGCTGCGGAAGAAGCGCTCGCCGCGCGCCAGCATCTCCGGATAGTTGCGCAGCGGCCAGATATGGCGGGCGCTGTCCTTGAAATGGCGGCCGATCCAGTAGGACAACGCGTCGCCCAGTGACGCTCCGGCGACCGCCGCCGCCCAGACCGGCGCGAAGGGCGCGCCGCCGGCCTCGATGATCGGGCCTAGCCCGATCAGCACGAAGGTGGCGGGGAAGAACAGCGACAGCACGGCGATGGATTCGCCGAAGGCCAGCGCGAAGGCAATGTAGGGCGCCCAGTGTGCATGCGCCTCGACGAAGGCGAGCATCTCGCGGGCATAGCTCTCCAGCTCGATCAATCCGCCCTCACAGCCGGTCGCGCAGCGCGTAATAGCTCATGCCGGCGACCAGCAGCGGCCAGCGCATCAGCGGGCCGCCGGGGAAGGGCGGCACCGGCAGGCCGGCCAGCAGGTCGAAGCGGCCGAGCTGGCCCTTCACCGCCTCGGCGAGGATCTTGCCGAAATACGGCGCCAGCATCACGCCCTGGCCGGAATAGCCGGCGGCGGTGAGCACGCGCGGCGACAGGCGGCGCACGAAGGGCATGCGGGTCATGGTGATGCCGAGCAGCCCGCCCCAGCCATAGTCGATGCGCACATCGGCAAGCTGCGGGAAGACCTTGAGCATATAGGGGCGCACGAACTCGCCGGGGTTCGGCCGCAGCCGGCGCGTATAGCTCTCGCCGCCGCCGAACAGCAGCCGGCCGTCGCCGGAGAGGCGATAATAGTTCACCACGAAGCGGCTGTCGGCCACCGCCGCGCCATTCGAGATGATCTCCCGCCCCCGCTCGCCCAGCGGCTCGGTGGCGGCGATGTAGTTGGCGATCGGCATCACATGGGTGTCGACGCGCTTGTCGAGCCCGTCCTGCAGCCCGTCGCCGCATTCGAGCACCCAATCGGCCTCGACCACGCCCCTAGGCGTCGAGACCTTCACCTTGTCGCCGGCCTCATTGATGCGCAGCGCCCGCGACTGCTCGAACAGCCGCGCGCCGGCCGTGTGCGCGGCCTTGGCGAGGCCCAGTGCGAGGTTGAGCGGGTGCAGATGGCCGCCGCCGCGGTCGATCATGCCGCCATAATAGGCGTCGGAGCCGACCAGCTCGCGCAGCTCCTCGCGGGTCAGCGGGGCTGCGTGCGGGTAGCCGTAGACCTCGTTGAGCTTGCGCGCATAAGCGTGGCTGTGGGCGACATAGGAGGGCTTGTGATCGGCGACGATCAGGCCCGGCTTCACGTCGCAATCGATCATGTGGCGGGCGATGAGCCGGTGCAGCAGCGCCTTGGCGTCCTCAGCCAGCCGCCACAGCGCCTTGGCGTCGTCGAGCCCGACATGCGCCTCCAGCCAGTCCTGGTCGCGGCGCTGGCCGGAATGGATCTGCCCGCCATTGCGGCCCGAGGCGCCGGAGCCGAGGCGCGAGGCTTCCAGCAGCGCCACCGACAGCCCGGCCTCGGCGAGGTGCAGCGCGGCGGAGAGGCCGGTATAGCCGCCGCCGATGACGCAGACGTCAGTGCGGACCGTACCCGCCAGCGGCGGGAAGGGGGAGAGATGGTGCGCCGTCGCGGCGTACCAGCTTGCGGGATGATCGGTATCGAACGCCATTACGCAGGCACCTTACGCGAAAGCCTATCGCCGCGCGAAGAGGCGTTCGATGTCGGCGAGCGCCAGCGTGACGAAGGTCGGCCGGCCATGATTGCACTGCGCGGCGTTGGGCGTCTCTTCCATCTCGCGCAGCAGGGCGTTCATCTCCTCGACGCGCAGCCGCCGGCCGGCGCGCACCGAGCCGTGGCAGGCCATGGTGGCGGCGATGTGCAGAAGGCGCCGTTCCAGCGGCAGCGCGTCGTCCCATTCGGCGGCGTGCTCGGCGAGCTCGGTGACGAGGGCGCAGACGTCGGCATCGCCGAGGAGGGAGGGCACCTCGCGCACCAGCACCGCGCCGGGGCCGAAGGGCTCGAGGACGAGGCCGAGCTTTTCCAGCGCCGCGGCGCGCTCGGCGAGGCGGGCGGCGTCGGAGGGGTCGAGCTCGACCACGAGCGGCACCAGCAGCATCTGCCGGGCGAGGCCGTCGCGCTCCATCGCGGCCTTCAGCTTCTCGTAGACGATGCGCTCATGCGCGGCGTGCTGGTCGATGACGACCACGCCGTCCTTCGTCTGGGCGATGATGTAGGTCTCGTGCAACTGCGCGCGGGCGGCGCCCAGCGGGCGCTCCATCAGGTCCGGCGCCGGCGGCGCGGCATTGGCGCGGGCGTCCGCCGAAGGGGCGAGCGCGAGGCCCAGCCCGAAGTCGAAGCCCGCCGCCTCCTCGCGAAAACCCGCGGGAGAGGCCTCACGCGGGGCGACGTCCGGCGCCGCCCAGGAGCGGGTCCAGTCATAGTTGCCGGGGCGCGGCGGATTGCCAGCACCTTGCCGGAATTCGGGGCGGGCGAACTGCGCCAGCTTCTCCGCCGCCGTCGAGGCGGTGCGCGGCACGCCGAGCGCCAGGGCGTCGGTCAGCGTGCGCACGATCAGCGCGCGGACATTGCCGGCGTCGCGGAAGCGCACCTCGGTCTTGGCCGGATGCACGTTCACGTCCACCTCGTGCGGATCGAGGTCGAGGAACAGCGCCGTCACCGGGTGGCGGTCGCTGGGCAGCAGGTCGGCATAGGCGGCGCGGATGGCGCCGATCAGCACCTTGTCGCGCACCGGCCGTCCATTGACGAACAGGTACTGCGACAGCGAATTGGCCTTGGCGTAGGTCGGAAGCCCAGCGAGGCCGGAGAGCCTTGCCCCTTCGCGCAGGCCGTCAATGTCGAGCGCATTGGCGCCGACCTCATGGCCGAGCACGTCGGCGATGCGGGCGCGCCGGCCGGCCGCATCGGCGGAGCGCGCCGGCCAGGTGACGGGCGGGCGGTCATCGGTGACCAGGATGAAGCCGACATCGGGACGGGCCAGCGCCAGGCGCTTGACCGCATCCACCGCCGCCGCGGTCTCGGCGCGCTCGGATTTCAGGAATTTCAGCCGCGCCGGGGTGGCGAAGAACAGGTCGCGGACCTCGACACGGGTGCCGAAACCGAGAGCGGCGGGTTTCACCGCCGACTTCGCCCCGCCCTCGACGCGGATCTCATGCGCGGTGTCGGAGCCGCGCGGGCGGCTGGTGATGGACAACCGCGCCACCGCGCCGATCGAGGGCAGCGCCTCGCCGCGAAAGCCGAGCGTGGCAATGGAAAGGAGGTCCTCGGTGTCGAGCTTGGAGGTGGCGTGGCGCTCGACGGCCAGAGCCAGCTCGTCCGCGCTCATGCCGCAGCCGTCGTCGGTCACCCGCATCAGCCGGCGGCCGCCGCCGTCGATCACCACCTCGATGCGGGTGGCGCCGGCATCGAGCGCGTTCTCGACGATCTCCTTCAGCGCCGCCGCCGGACGCTCCACCACCTCGCCCGCGGCGATGCGGTCGACCAGGGTGGAGGGGAGCAGGCGCAGGGGCATGGCGGTTCCGGCGATCCGATTCGTGTCCGATCGCCCATCATAGCAGCGCGCGGACGCCGCGGCCCGCTCGGACCGCGGCCGTCCCCGCTATCCCGCCGCCGCCAGCCGCTCGGCCTTCTGCCGCTCCATCTCCTGACGCTTGGTCATGATCGAGGCGATGATGACGACGACGGTGACGATGGCGATGAGGATGGTACAGGCGGCGTTGATCTCCGGCGTCACGCCGAGGCGCACTTGGCTGTAGATGCGCATGGGCAGCGTGGTCGCGCCGGGACCCGTGGTGAAGCTGGCGATGACGAGGTCGTCGAGCGACAAAGTGAAGGCCAGCATCCAGCCCGACACCACCGCGGGCAGGATGATCGGCAGGGTGATGACGAAGAAGGTCCGGAACGGCGTGCAGCCGAGGTCGAGCGCGGCTTCCTCCAGCGAGCGGTCGAACGTCACCAGCCGCGACTGCACCACCACCGAGACGAAGCACATGGTGAAGGTGATGTGCGCCAGGGTGATGGTCCAGAAGCCGCGGTCGAGGCCGATGGCGACGAAGAGCAGCAGCAGCGACAGGCCGGTGATCACCTCCGGCATCACCAGCGGCGCATAGACCATCCCCGAGAACAGCGTCCGCCCGAGGAAACGGCCGTAGCGGGTCAGGGTGATCGCCGCCATGGTGCCGAGGATGGTGGCGATGCTGGCGGGAGGAAGGCGACGCGCAGCGTCACCCAGGCGGCGTCGAGCAGCTGCTCGTTGTGGAATAGCTGCACGTACCAGTGGAAGGAGAAGCCGGCCCACACCGTCACCAGCCGCGAGGCGTTGAAGGAGTAGATCACCAGCAGCACGATCGGGATGTAGAGGAACGCGAAGCCCAGCACGATCGAGGTGGTGTTGAACCAGGAGAGACCCTTGCGCATCACCGTCCCTCCACTTCGCGGGCCTGGAGGTTCTGGTAGAAGACGATGGGTATCACCAGCACCATGAGCAGCAGCACCGCCACCGCCGAGGAGACGGTCCAGGAGCGGTTCACCGAGAACTCGGTCCACAGCACCTTGCCGATCATCAGCGTGTCCGAGCCGCCGAGCAGGTCGGGGATGACGAACTCGCCCACCGCCGGGATGAAGCAGAGCAGGCAGCCGGCGAAGACGCCCGGCAGCGACAGCGGCCAGGTGATCTTCCAGAACGCGGCGAAGGGCGGGCAGCCCAGATCTGCGGCGGCCTCGAGCAGCGTGTCGTCCATCTTCTCCAGCGCCGAGTAGAGCGGCAGGATCATGAAGGGCAGGTAGGAATAGACGATGCCGATATAGACCGCCGTGTTGGTGGCGAGGATCTGCAGCGGCGCGTCCGGCGAGATGATGCCGAGCGCCATCAATAGCTGGTTGAGCAGCCCTTCCGGCGACAGGATGCCGATCCACGCATAGACGCGGATCAGGAACGAGGTCCAGAACGGCAGGATGACCAGCATCAACAGCGTCGGGCGGATGGATTTCGGCGCCCGCGCCATGCCGTAGGCGATGGGGTAGCCGACCAGCAGCAAGAGGAAGGTCGAGACTCCGGCGATCCACAGCGACGAGCCGTAGGCCTCGATGAACTCGTTGTCCCAGCTCAGGACGTAGGAATAATTCTCGAAGGAGAGCTGGGCGAAGGCTTCCTTGAAGGCGTCCCAGCCGGCCGACAGGTCGAAGATCGGCTCATAGGGCGGCTGGGCGATGGCGTCCGTCGACAGGCTGATCTTGAAGACGATCAGGAACGGCACCAGGAACAGCGCCAGCAGCCAGAGATAGGGGACGGAGAGGACCAGCCAGCGCCCCGACGACTTCACCGCCATGGCCGCCCCCTCAGTTCGTCAGCACCACGCCGGCATCCGGCGTGAAGGAGACATAGACCTTGTCCTCCCAGGTGATGGGCCGCTCGACCATGCGGGTCAGGTTGGGCTTGGCCGCCTTCACCCGCATGCCGTTGGGCAGTTCCACATGGTAGATGGAGAGGTCGCCGAGATAGCCGATGTCCCAGATCGTGCCGGTGAGCGTGTTGACGCTCGGGTCGGCCGGCGGGTCGAGCTCGACGCGCAGCTTCTCCGGCCTGAGCGCCACCGCGACGCTGTCGCCGACCTTGGCCGCGCATTCCTGCGCGACGCGGATCGGCATGTCGGGCGCCGCCTCGGAGCGCAGCGTGACGGCGCCGGGCGCGAGCGCCTCGACCTTGGCGTCGAGTATGTTCACGTCGCCGACGAAGTCCGCCACGTAGCGCGAATTGGGCTGCTCGTAGATCACCGCCGGCTGGTCGACCTGCACCAGCTTGCCGTGATTCATCACCGCGATGCGGTCGGCCACCGTCATCGCCTCCTCCTGATCGTGGGTGACGATCAGGAAGGTCATGCCGAGCTCCATCTGGATGTCCATGAGCTCGAACTGGGTCTCCTCGCGCAGCTTCTTGTCGAGCGCGCCGAGCGGCTCGTCCAGCAGCAGCACCTTGGGGCGCTTGGCGAGCGAGCGGGCGAGCGCCACGCGCTGGCGCTGGCCGCCGGAGAGCTGGTGCGGCTTGCGCTTGGCGAATTTCTCAAGCTTCACCAGCTTGAGCATCTCCTCCACGCGGGCGGCGACGGCGCCCTTCTCCATCCGGTCCTGCCGAAGGCCGAAGGCGATGTTGTCCCACACGCTCATATGCGGGAACAGCGCGTAGGACTGGAACATCATGTTGGTCTGCCGCTTGTAGGGCGGCGTTCCGACGAGGTTCTGTCCGGCAAGGGTGATCTTGCCCTCGGTCGGGTCCTCGAAGCCGGCGAGCATGCGCATCAGCGTGGTCTTGCCGCAGCCGGACGGGCCGAGCAGGGCGAAGAACTCGCGCTCATAGATATCGAGGGAGAGGTTGTCGACGGCGGTGAACTCGCCGAAGCGCTTGGTGACGTTCTGGTAGCGGATGAGCGGGACGGCCTGCGGGTCGTTCCAGGGGGCGAACTTCCGGCGGATGCCGCCAATGGTCTTCTGCGTCTTCTCGGCGACGCCATTGCTCATGCTGTCAGGTCCCGTTCCCCCGCCGGCCGCGCCGGCAATGGAGAAACGCTATCCGGCTTCGCGCGGCGGCTCAACGGCGCAATGCAAACAATTTTACCATGCCCGGAATTGAGCAGGGCGGGCCTGCCTTGACGGCAGTCAGGGGGCCGTGATTGCCTCATGATGGCGCAAATCGCGCATCAGGAAGGCAATCATGGCCAAGAAGAAGCGTCCCGACAAGGACGTGGTCGAAGCTCCCCGCGGTGTCACCTCGCTCGCCGAGGCCAAGGCCTGGATGGCCGCCCGGGGCATCACCGAGATCGAATGCGCCGTGCCGGACCTTGCCGGGGTCGGGCGCGGCAAGATCATGCCGGTGTCGAAGTTCCTCTCCGGACCGACGATGAACCTGCCGCTCAGCGTGTTCTTCCAGACCATTTCCGGCGACTACCCGCCCTATGACGGGCTGGTGGATTCGGTGGTGGTCGACAGCGACCTGGTGATGGAGCCGGACTTCTCCACCCTCGCCGTCGTGCCCTGGGCGCAGGACCCGACCGCCCAGATCATCCACGACGCCTATCACCGCGACGGCCGCCCGGTCGACCTCGCGCCGCGTCAGGTGCTGAAGAACGTCGTCGAGCTCTATTCCCACAAGGGCTGGAAGGCGGTGGTGGCACCCGAGATCGAGTTCTATCTCGTCGAGCCGAACACCGACGCCGACTATCCGCTCAAGCCGCCGATCGGGCGCTCGGGCCGGCCGGAGATCGGCCGCCAGTCCTATTCGATCCAGGCGGTGAACGAGTTCGACGCCCTGTTCGAGGACATGTACGACTACTCCGAGGCCCAGGGCCTGGAGATCGACACGCTGATCCACGAGGACGGCGCGGCGCAGATGGAGATCAACCTGCTGCACGGCGATCCCGTCGTGCTCGCCGACCAGGTGTTCCTGTTCAAGCGCACCATCCGCGAGGCGGCGCTCGCCCACAAGATCTACGCTACCTTCATGGCCAAGCCGATCGCCGACGAGCCCGGCTCGGCCATGCACATCCACCAGTCCATCGTCGATGCCGAGACGGGCAAGAACATCTTCTCCGACAAGGACGGCGACCCGACGCCGGAGTTCTTCTCCTTCATCGCCGGCCAGCAGCGCTACATGCCGGCGGTGATGTCGATCATGGCGCCTTACGTGAACTCCTACCGCCGGCTGACGCGCGATTCCATGGCGCCGATCAACGTGCAGTGGGGCTATGACAACCGCACCGCGGGCCTGCGCGTGCCGCCTTCCTCGCCGGCGGCGCGGCGGGTGGAGAACCGGGTGCCGTCCTCGGACGCCAACCCCTATCTCGTCATCGCCGCCTCGCTCGCCTGCGGCTATCTCGGGCTGGTCGAGGGCCTGCGTCCCACCGACCCGCTGGAGGCCGACGCCAAGTTCCTCGACTTCGAGCTGCCGCGCGGGCTGCTCGAGGCGGTGGCGGCGCTGCAGTATTCGGAGGAGATCGCCGGCGTGCTCGGGCCGTCCTTCGTGAAGACCTACACGGCGGTGAAGCAGCAGGAGTTCGACACCTTCATGCGGGTGATCTCGCCCTGGGAGCGGGAATATCTGCTGCTGAACGTGTGAGGATGTCGGGCGCGTCCCGCGAGAATGCCGTCATGGCCGGGCTTGTCCCGGCCATCGACGTCCTGGCCGATGAAGGAAGGCGTGGATCCCCGGGCCAAGCCCGGGGATGATGTTGTTCTAAATCCAACCGTCATCCCGGCCGGAGCGCTGCGGAGAGCCGGGATCGCTTTCCGTGATGGCTCTGCAATGACGATGCGATCCCGGATACGGCCTTGCGGCCGTTCCGGGATGACGATTGTTGGCAAGGGGGCCGCCCCACAGAACACCCCCTCATGCCCGGGCTTGACCCGAGCACCCAGTGACCAGGTGCACCCGGTCCCTCTGGGTCCGCGGGTCAAGCCCGCGGATGAGGGCGTGATGGGAAGCGGGCGCGGCGCCTACGCCTCCACCTTCTCCTGCGCCAGCAGTTCCCGCACGCGCGGGATGACCTGCCGGCCATAGAGCTCGATGCACTTCATCGACTTCTCATGCGCCAGCGGGCCGGCGCTGTACTTCATGTCGAAGCGGCCGATGCCGAGCGTCGTCGCGGTCTTGGCGATCTTCCGCGCCACCGTCTCGGGCGAGCCGAGATAGAGCGAGCCGCGCGTGACCTCGCGCTCGAACTCGTCGCGGCCCATGGGCGGCCAGCCGCGCTCGGCGCCGATGCGGTCGCGCATGCGCTTGTAGTCGGCGAAGAACTCCTCGCGCGCCTGCTCGTCCGTTTCGGCGACATAGCCCGGCGAATGCACGCCGATGGGATGCGCCACGCCGCCGAGCTGGTCCACCGCGCGGTGGTAGAGATCGACATAGGGCGCGAAGCGGGCCGGATCGCCGCCGATGATGGCGAGCATCAGCGGCAGGCCGTAGCGCGCGGCGCGCACCACCGATTCCGGCGAGCCGCCGACGCCGATCCAGGTCTTCAGCGTGCCGCTCTCGACCAGCGGATAGACGTGCTGCTTCTCCAGCGGCGGGCGCAGATTGCCGTTCCAGGTCACGCCGTCGGCCGTGCCGTTGTCCTTCAGCAGCGCGGCGAACAGGTCGAGCTTCTCGCTGAACAGCGCCTCGTAATCCTTCAGGTCGAAGCCGAAGAGCGGGAAGGATTCGGTGAAGGAGCCGCGCCCGAGGATCACCTCGGCCCGCCCGTTGGAGATGGCGTCGACCGTCGCGAAACGCTGGAACACGCGGATCGGATCATCGGAGGAGAGCACCGTCACCGCCGAGCCGAGCCGGATGCGCTTCGTGCGCGCGGCGATGGCGGCCCACCGCCTTGATGAATTGAACGCTACCCGTGGCGACGGCGACCAGCAGGCCGCTGGCAGCGGCGCCGAATGTGGAGAAGGCTGTTCTCCGGACTTCGCCAATATACGACATCGATCCCTCCATCTGTCGGCCGTGCGGCGATGACGCTGGGTTTTCTGATCCTCGGGAGGCACCGGAGCCACCCGATATCGACGTCATCCGTTCGCGGCGGGATCTTTATGCCGCAGCGCAATCGATCACACTAGCGAATGTTTCTGATCCGAGATATCATTGCTGTTGATGATAGCCCGCCGGGAGGTCGCTCCATGACCGTGCTGCTCGATATTGATCAATTAAGAACATTCATCGCAATCGCCGAAACCGGCAGCTTCACAAAGGCCGCCGATGTGGTTCACAAGACCCAGTCGGCCGTCTCCATGCAGATGAAGCGGCTGGAGGAAAGGGTCGGCAAGGCGATCTTCGCGCGCGACGGGCGTGCCTCGCGCCTCACCGACGAGGGCGACCGGCTGCTCGATTACGCAAGGCGGATCGTGAAGCTGAACATGGAGGCGGTGGCGAGCCTCGCCTCCGCCGAGCTTTCGGGACGGGTACGGCTCGGCGTGCCGGACGACTATGCCGACCGCTATCTGCCGGAGATCATGGCACGGTTCTCCAACACCCATCCCAATGTCGAGCTGACCGTGGTGTGCGATCCCTCGACCGACCTCATCGACCGCATCGACACCGGCGACCTCGACCTCGCCATTGTCACCGATTGCGAGATGATCAACCGCGAGACCGAGATCATCCGCCGCGAGCAGCTGCTCTGGGTCGGCTCCAACCGCCACCCGGTGCATCTCGAGGACCCCGTGCCGCTGGCGCTGGGGCGGCAGACCTGCAACTGGCGGCAGGAGGCGATATCCATGCTGCAGGCGGTCGGCCGGCCGTTCCGCATCCTCTACACCTCCTCGAACAGCACGGCGGTCTCGGCGGCGGTGCTCTCCGGCCTCGCCATCTCGGTGCTGCCGGAATCGGGGCTGCGCCCCGGCATGCGGGTGCTCGGTCCCTCGGACGGCTTCCCCGCGCTGGCGCCCTGTCGCATCGGCCTCCTGCGCAACCGGCACGAGGCTTCGCCGCTGGCGGACGCCCTCGCCAACCACATCGTCCAGGGCCTCGACAACATCTCGGAAGCCGCCATAGCGGCGGAGTAAATCCGCCGCGTCCGCGCGAACCCACCCAAAAAAGCGGCGGGCTTTCGCCCGCCGCTCCGGCCATCCCCGGCCCACCCGCCGGTCCGGCCGCGTCGGGATCGCGTGCCCCGTCCAAAGGCCGCGCCCCGAGTCCCGCTCACTCTCCGGCAGCACCGTCGGCTTCCGCGCTTCCCGCCGGAACGGGCGCGCGGTTCTTCGTCGCCAGCGGGAACTGCGGACAGTGTAGGGAGGTGACGCAGCGGCGGCATGACCTAAGTCAATCGGGTACGGCGCTGGCGCGGCCCTGCCACGCGCGCCGCACATGGTGCCACAATGCCGCAGGAGGCTCCCATGTCCGCACCCGTCCCCGGCGACCTCGTTCCCTTCCTCCGCTATGCCGATCCGCACGCCGCCATCGCCTGGCTGAAGAAGGCGCTCGGCTTCTCGCCGATCCTGGTGGTCGATGACGGCCATGGCGGCGTCGCCCATGCCGAGCTGGCGCTCGGCACCAGCGCGCTGATGATCGGCGGGGTGAAGGACGACGTTCTGCGCATGCGCACGCCGGCCGAGGCGGGCGGCGTCACGCAAGGCATCTATGTGGTGGTGCCGGACGCCGACGCGCTGTGGACCTGCACGATGGAGGCGGGTGCCGAGGTGGTGATGGCGATCTACGACACGCCCTACGGCTCGCGCGAATTCACCGTGCGCGACCCGGAAGGCCATCTATGGAGCGTCGGCACCTACCGCGCCGGCTCCTATAAGTCTGACTCGTAACTCAGCTTGGCTCGGCGATAGCCACCCTTTCGCCCTCATGGCCGGGCTTGACCCGGCCACCCAGTGACTGGGCGCACCCGGTCTCCTGGGTCCGCGGGTCAAGCCCGCGGATGAGGGAAGGGGAATTGCTGCGCCGGCTCCTATGACGGCGATCAATAGGCGCAGTCGTCGAAGATCGGCTCGACCGAGCGGTTCCACTCGGTCTCGTAGCGCTTAAGCAGCACCTCGGCCGGCGTGAGCCCGGAAACGAGGCTTTCCTCCAGGGGCTGGAGGAAGCGCGTCTCGTCGCGGCCCTGGCTGTCGCGCTTGTCGCGGCGGGCGAGGCCGGCGCGGGAGATGGCGACCACCTCGCGGGCGAGCTCGTGCATCGAGCGGCCGGCGATCTCGGCCTTGAAGCCGAGCCGGGGCACGTCGTCGCGCAGCTTCTGGCGCTCGTCGGCGCTCCAGCCCTTGGCCAGTTCCCAGGCGGCATCGAGGCTGGCCTGGTCGTAGAGAAGGCCGGTCCACAAAGCGGGCAGGGCACAGAGGTTCGCCCACGGCCCACCGTCGGCACCGCGCATTTCGAGGTAACGCTTCAGCCGCACCTCGGGGAAGATGGTGGAGAGGTGGTTGGCCCAGTCGGAGACGGTCGCCGTCTCGCCCGGCACCGCCGGGTGCTTGCCCGCCAGCAGGTCGCGGAAGGAGGAGCCGGCGACGTCGATGTAATGGTCGCCGCGCTTGATGAAGTACATCGGCACGTCGAGCGCGTAGTCGACATAACGCTCGAAGCCCATGCCCTTCTCGAAGGCGAAGGGCAGCATGCCGGAGCGGTTATTGTCGGTGTCGCGCCAGATCTCCGAGCGGAAGGAGAGGAAGCCGTTCGGCTTGCCTTCGGTGAAGGGCGAATTGGCGAACAGCGCCGTGGCGACCGGCTGCAAAGCGAGACCGACGCGCAGCTTCTGCACCATGTCGGCCTCGGAGGAGAAGTCGAGGTTCACCTGCACGGTGCAGGTCCGGTACATCATGTCGAGGCCGTGGGTGCCGACCTTCGGCATGTAGGCGGTCATGATCTTGTAGCGGCCCTTGGGCATCACCGGGGTCTGCGCCAGCGTCCATTTCGGGCTCATGCCGAGGCCGAGGAAGCCGAAGCCGAGCGGGGTCGCCACCTCGCGCACCTGGGTCAGGTGCGAATTCACCTCGGCGCAGGTCTCGTGGATGGTGATGAGCGGCGCGCCGGAAAGCTCGAACTGCCCGCCGGGCTCCAGCGAGATGGCCCCGCCGCCGACATTGTCGGCCAGGCCGATGATGGTGGAGCCCTCCATGATCGGCTCCCAGCAGTTCAGCGCCTGCATGCCTTCCAGCAGCGCGCGGATGCCGTTCGGCCCCTCATAGGGGACCGGCTCGTGGCCGTTCAGGGTGAAGGGGAATTTCTCGTGCTCGGTCCCGATGCGGAACTTCATTGGCGCCTTGCAGCCCGCCTCCAGCCACGCGACGAGGTCGTCGCGGCTTTCGATGGGCTGCGTGTCGATCTGGTCTCGCGCCATAAGGGACTCCGGCGGCAGGCGGGGCAGGCTGGCTTTGGGGCGCGAGACCATACACAGGCGAGGCGGGGACGCAAATCGCCGTAACTACCGATGGAAATTGGGAATGCATTGGTGCAATGGGCGGGGTTCGACGCCGCTTTACGCGGCGGTGCCGGCGGAGCTCAGGACCACGGCGCGGCTTCCCGCCGGCACGCGCCGGTAGAGGTCGATGATGTCCTGGTTCAGCAGCCGGATGCAGCCGGAGGAGACCATGGTGCCGATGGTCCAGGGTTCGATCGTCCCGTGCAGCCGGTACAGCGTGTCGCGCCCGTCGCGATAGAGATAGAGCGCGCGGGGACCGAGCGGGTTGCCCGGCCCGCCCGGCAGGCCGCCGGCATATTTGGCGTAGCGCTCGGGCTCGCGGCGGATCATGTCCGGGGTCGGCGTCCAGCGCGGCCACTCGGCCTTGCGGGCAATGGTCGCCGCGCCGCGGAAGTTGAAGCCTTCCTCCTTGCCGACGCCGACGCCATAGCGCAGCGCCCGGCCGTTCTCCATGACGAGATAGGCGTAGCGGGCCTCGACGTCGACGACGATGGTGCCGGGCTCCTCGCGGGTGGCGTAGGCGACCTCGCGCCTTAGGAAGCGCGGGTCGATCTGCGACAGATCGACGGCCGGGACGGGATAGGGCTCGCCGTCGAGCGCGGCATACATGGTCTCGTAGGACGGCGCATAGGCAAGGGAGCGGGCGACCGGCGTCGGTTCCTGCCGGCGCGCCGTGGTGCAGCCGGCGAGAAGGAAGGGCGCGCCGAGAAGCAGGCTGCGTCGGTGGATGGGCATGGAATCTCTGTGCCTCCGGAAGGATGCGAACGGGTGGCGGCCTAGGTGCGCGATGGCGCCGGAAGCGTCCATATGTTATGGGGTAATCACTTCCATAACCAAGAGGCATGGATGGATCTCGCGGCCGCCCTGCGCGCCTTCGTGCGCACCGTCGAGCGCGGCTCGGTGACGGCGGCGGCACGCGACCTCGCCGTGACGCAACCGGCGGTCACCAAGCATCTGCGCAATCTGGAACGCCATGTCGGCGCCCGGCTGCTGGAGCGCTCGGCGCGGCTCGTGCGTCCTACGCCGCAGGGCGCGGCGCTCTACGAGACGAGCCGCTCGGCACTCGCCTCCATCGATTCGGCGCTGGAAGGCGTGCGGCGCGACATGGGCGCCATCGAGGGGACGCTGCGCATCCACGCGCCCGCCTGCCTCGGCGCGCGGCGGCTGCACGGCATCGTCATGGAGTTCCAGGCCGCGCATCCCGGCGTCAACGTCGATCTCATCCTGGAGAACCGCAGCGTCGATCTCGTCTACGAGAATCTGGACCTCGCGGTGAAATATGGCCGGCCGGAAGGGCAGGACCTGGTCATCCGGCGGCTGGGGCTGGTGCGGCGGGTGCTGGTGGCGGCGCCGAGCTTCCTGGCCCGCTGCGGCCCCGTCGACACGCTGGAGCGCCTGTCGGAGGTCGACATCGTCACCACGCCGGCGGTGGTATCGCCACGCGACATGCTGATGCTGCAGCGTGCCGGGACCCCTCTGGGCGAATCCATCGAGGTGCCGGTGCGTCCGGTCCTGCGCACCAACGCCGCCGAAGTGATCGAGCAGACGCTGCTGGGGGGCCATGCGGCCGGGCCGGTGCAGGTGCTGTTCGCCGCGCGCGATCTGGCGGCGGGACGGCTCGTAAGGCTGCTGCCGGAGTACGAGGTGCGCCCGTCCGAGGCGTTCCTCGCCTATCCCTCGGTGCGCTTCATGCGTCCGGTGGTGCGGGCCTTCACCGATTTCGCCGTGCCGGCGCTGCGGGCGACGGAGGGGATCACCTGATCCCTGCGCCGCCCGCGCGGCTGGGGAATGTCGCCTACTGCGCCGAGGCGTGGGCGAGCCAGGTCTTCACCGCGTTCAGCGCCTCGTTGCGGTTGCCGGTGCGGTGGGCCGCCTCCTGGTAGACCGCGATCTGGATATCGGCGCTGGTGCCGCCGCCCAGGATGGTGCGCAGGTGCTCCAGCTCGTCCAGCCCGCCGAGGGCGCGCGCGTCCTCGCGCAGCTGGTCGATCAGCGTCTCTACGGCCTGCGTTACCGGCACCGCCTCGCGCGTCCTGCGGTCGACGAAGCTGCCATGGATGCCGTAGCGCTGGGCGCGCCACTTGTTCTCCACCGCGATGGCGCGGTCGACGGCGTCGATGCCGGCATTGAGCTTGGGATCGCGCACGAGGTGGCGCACCAGCGCGCGGTAGAGCGCGGCGATGGCGACCGAATCCTCCACCCGCGTGCAGCTATCGGGCGCGCGCAGCTCTAAAGTCGGGTGCTTCTGCGAGGGGCGGATGGTCCACCACACATAGCTGGAATCGCGGATAGCCCGCGCCGCCACCAGCGCGTCGACATAATCCTGGTAGTCCTTGGCGCTCTCGAACAGCTCCGGCAGGCCGGTGCGCGGCAGCTCGTCATAGGCGGCGAGGCGGTAGCCCATCAGCCCGGTGCGCTTGGATTCCCAGAAGGGCGAGGAGGTCGACAGCGCCACGAAGATCGGCAGGTAGGGCAGGATGCGGCGCATCACGTCGACGCGCTGGTCGGCGTCGGGCAGCTCGACATGCACATGCATGCCGCACAGCATGTTGCGCTCGCCGACCATCTGCAGGTCGTGCATCAGCCCGTCATAGCGCTGGGTCGGGGTGCGCTTGCCGGTCTGCCAGCTCGCGGTCGGATGGGTGCCGGCGGCGAGGAAGGCGAGGTCGAACTCGGCCGCCACCTCGCCGAGCGAGCGGCGTAGCCCGTGCAGCTGGCGGCGCGCATCGGCGGCGCTGACGTGCGGGCGGGTCATCATCTCGATCTGCGACTGCAGCATCTCGCCGCTCACGGCTTCGCCAAGCGCGCCGCGCGCCTGGTCCATGAAGGGAGCCGGCATGCGCCGCAACGCGCTCTTGGTCTCGCCGTCGACGATGAAATATTCTTCTTCGATGCCGATGCGGTATTCTTCTGTTGTCATGGCGTGGTTCTCCGCTCGAATCGACTAGAATGCGCACAGATGTAGGTTAGCCGACGCAGAATCAGCGTGCGTCGGCGTCGGTGCGCTTGATGATGGAAAAGTGAGACCGGATTATGACTTCAATTTATTCCGGAGGGTGTCATTTTTTTATTATAATAAGTGCGTACGTGGTGCGGATATTACCAGAAGGCACGCATCTTTCACTCCAGAGCTGCGGTCGCCAGGGGCGTCCACTCCTGAACGCCCGAATGGGATTCCCACCGGAGGTCAGCGCCCGATAACGCGCATCCCTCTCTCCGGTTCCATCGACTTCGGCTGCTTTTCGGGAAAGCTCAACGGGCCGAAAAATTAGCGGCCGTCTGCCGCGCCGCCTCGACCATCGCGAGCGCCGCCACGGCGGCGGTATCGGCACGCAGGATGCGCGGGCCGAGGGAAAGCACGATGGTGCCCGGCCGCGCCTTGAGCAGCCGTCGCTCCTCCTCGTCGAAGCCGCCTTCGGGGCCGATTAGCACGGCGAGCGGGCCGGCGACGGCTTCGCGCAGCTCGGCCAGCGGATCGGCCTCGGGGGCCGCCTCGTCGCAGAATACCAGCCGGCGTTCGGGGGCGAGGTCGGCCAGCCAGCGCGCCAGCGCCGACGGCTCCAGCACCGCGGGCAGGCTGAGGATGCCGCACTGCTCGGCGGCCTCGATCACATTGGCGCGCATGCGCTCGGTGTTCACCCGGCTCGCCTGGGTGCGGCGGGTCATCACCGGCACCAGCCGGCCGGCGCCCATCTCCACCGCCTTCTGCACCATGTAGTCGAGCCGGGCGTGCTTGAGCGGGGCGAACACATAGTCGAGATCGGCCGGTTCCGCCTGCCGGCGCAGCCGCGCCTCGCACCGCAGGACGGCCTCGCGCCGGCCCGCGGGCTCCCGCACGGCGCGCCATTCGCCGTCGCGTCCGTTGAACAGATGGAGGGCGCCGCCGACCTCTAGCCGGATCACGTCGGCGACGTAATGGGCGCGGTCGCGGTCGAGCCGGACGAGCGTGCCCTCGCCGAGATCGTCGTCGACATAGAGACGCTGGGCGCGGAAATCATAGGGCTGATCGGACGAATCTTCTTGATGGCGGGCCATGATGCGGGCCATTTTCTCGATTATTGCCGCACGACGCCACCCGCCGTGATGTTGCCCAATCTTTAAGGCCTCTGTATCACGCTGGGTCAAGAACGGGCTCAGGCTGACGGTTCAATGAGGGGTTCGATTTTGCAAGCTCGCCAGATGCGCTTCACCGCCCGCGCCTGTGTGCCGGCGCTGGGAGGTGCGTTCGTCGCGGTCATGCTCGGTGCATTTCCCGCTCATGCGCAGTGGATCGGTGCGCCGGGCGGCGACGGCAGCTCGAGCGGTTCGTCCGGTGCCGTGACCATCACTGCGCCGTCGCCGGGCCCGGCGGCGGGTGCCGGGGGCGGCTTCGCGCCCGGCATGGGCGCTCCCCAGCAGGCCGCGCCCCAGGGCATGTCGCAAGGGGCGGCTCAAGCCAACCCTAACATGAGTGAATGCCAGGGCCAGGTGATGAAGCTGCGCGGCGACCTCGAAGCGCGCGGCGGCGCGCTGGAGAAGGCGGCCAAGGCCAAGCGCCCGCCCACCGAGCTGTGCCCGCTGTTCCGCAATTTCACCTCGGCGCAGCAGAGCTTCTATTCCTACCTCAGCACCAACAAGACCAAGTGCGGCGTTCCCGACGAGGTCATCGCGCAGCTGAAGAAGAACGTGAATTCCGTCAACGCGACCCGCAACAAGGTGTGCGAGGTGGCGAAGCTGCAGGAGAGCGGTGGTGGGGCTGGTCCCAGCGGCCCGCCTCCGCAGGGGCAGATTTCCGCCGGTCTCGGCCTGCCGAGTGGCCTGCCGAGCGTCGGCGCTCCCAAGGGCGGGATGTTCGACACGCTCGGTGGCGACGCCCTGCGCTGAGCGGCGATGACCGCACCGTCCACCCCCGCCGGACCGGCTCCGGCCGATTCCGCCGTGAGTTGGGTCGACCGCGCGCCGGCTGCCCTGCGTCCCTTCCTGCGGCTCGCCCGTATCGATCGGCCGATCGGCAGCTGGCTGCTGCTCATCCCCTGCTGGTGGTCGGTGGCGCTCGCGCTCGGCATGCAGGCGCGCGCCGGTGAGGCGGACTATTCCCGCGCGCTGATCCTCGGCGTGCTGTTCGCCGTCGGCGCGGTCGCCATGCGCGGCGCCGGCTGCACCTGGAACGACATCCTCGACCGCGACATCGACGTGCGGGTCGAGCGCACCCGCGCCCGCCCGCTGCCGGCCGGGCAGGTGACGCTTCTCGGTGCCTTCGCCTTCCTCGCCCTTCAGGCGCTGGTGGGGCTCGTCGTGCTGATCTGCCTGCCGCCCTTCGCCATCGTCACGGCGTTGGCCTCGCTCGGGCTGGTGGCGATCTACCCGCTGATGAAGCGGGTGATCTGGGTGCCGCAGGCCGTGCTCGGGCTCACCTTCTCCTGGGGCGCGCTGATGGGCTTCGCCGCGCTCCTCGAAGAGCTGCCGGCCGCGGCCTTCCTGCTCTATGCCGGTTCGGTGCTGTGGGTGATCGGCTATGACACCATCTACGCCCACCAGGACCGCGAGGACGACGCGCTGGTCGGGGTGAAGTCCTCCGCCCGCCTCTTCGGGCGGGCGACCAAGCCCTGGCTGGTCGGCTTCTATGCCGCCGCGGCGGCGCTGATCGGCGTCGCGCTGGTGACGGCGGGTGCAGGCCCCTATGCCTGGGGCGGCCTCGGCATCTTCGTCGTGCAGCTCGGCACCCAGGTGCGCCGCCTCGACATCGACGACCGCGCCCTCTGCCTCAAATTGTTCAAGTCGAACCGCGACGCGGGGCTGATCCTGCTCGCCGGTTTCCTGCTCGACGCACTCGTCGGCTGAGGTAGCGCGAGCGGCCCGGCGGTGCTAAGGAGCCGGCAATCGTTGGAACTGCGCACCTCATGAGCATCCGCCTGCACCGCGGCGACCTGGTCGACCTCTCCCGCTACACGCCCGAGAACGCCCCCTTCGTCGCCATCGACACCGAGACGCTGGGTCTCAACCCGCATCGCGACCGCCTGTGCGTGGTGCAACTCTCGCCCGGCGACGGTACCGCCGACGTGGTGCAGATCCCGGCCGGCGCCGGCCCGGGAAGCGCGCCGAACCTGGAGGCGCTGCTCACCGATCCGCGCATCACCAAGCTCTTCCACTTCGCCCGCTTCGACGTCGCCGTGCTCGGCAAGACCTTTGGCCTGACCGTCGCGCCGGTGTGGTGCACCAAGATCGCCTCGCGCCTCACCCGCACCTATACCGACCGGCACGGGCTGAAGGAGCTGGTGCGCGAATTGATCGGCGTCGACCTGTCGAAGCAGCAGCAGAGCTCGGACTGGGCGGCGGAGGAGCTGAGCGAGGCGCAGCTTCAATATGCCGCCTCCGACGTGCTCTACCTGCACGCACTGCGCGAGAAGCTCGCTTCCATGCTGGCGCGCGACGGGCGCACCGAGCTGGCGCAGTCCTGCTTCGAGTTCCTGCCGACCCGCGCCAAGCTGGACCTCGCCGGCTGGCCGGACGAGGACATCTTCGCGCATTCCTGAGGGTTTGCCTGATATTCGCCGCCTTCTGCGGGCTTGTTGCGCCGCACCGACCCGCGCTTGCGTGCGGGGGCGGAACCCGCCATCTTAAGGTTCGGTCGTTGTGGGGGTCGGCCGCAGTCCGGGGATAGACCGTCACGCATGAACAAGCATGTCGAACCTCCCGTGCGCCTCGGCGCGAGTGCGGCGGAGCCAGCGGCTCGCCGTGCGCCTGCGTCTGCGCGTGTGGAGACCGACCGTTCGAAGACCGTCGCCCGCTTCAAGGCCGCTGCCCGCCACAGCCGCCGCGTGCGTTTCTTCCGCTGGGCGTTGCCCGTCGGGGTGACGACGGCGCTCGGGCTCACCCTCGCGGTCAACTATCTCGACCCGTTCAGCATCGCCGTCGACCTGCCCTTCGAGCTTGGCCGCATCTCGCTGTCGGGCTCGAAGGTGAAGATGGAATTCCCCAAGCTGCACGGCTTCACCTCCGACAATCGCGGCTACAGCGTCACCGCCGAGGCGGCCTACCAGGATCTGACCAAGCCTGACGCCATCGATCTTGAGACCATCGCGGCGAAGCTCGAGCTCGCCGACCATGGCTGGGTCAACCTCGTGGCAGCCACCGGGCACTATGACACCAAGACCGAGAAGCTCATGCTCGACGGCGGCATCCGCTTCGACACCTCCTCGGGCTATGGCGGCCATCTCCAGAACGCCTCGGTCGACATCAAGGGCGGCAAGCTGGTGTCGAAGAAGCCGGTCGAGTTCACCTATCTCGACGGCAAGCTGACCGCCGACAGCATCGAGGTCACGCAGAAGGATTCGCGCGCGCTGCTGGTCGGCAATGTGCAGCTCGACTTCAAGATGCCGCCCGCGGACGGCGCCAAGCCTTCGGACGGTGCCAGGCCTTCCAACACGGCAAATGCTTCCGGCGCGGCAAACGCTTCCGCGACTTCGACGGCTGCGGCGACGCCTCCCGCTTCCAGGACCGCCGCCGCTGCCCAGCCCACCGACATTTTTCACGGCGCGCCCTCTCCGGTGCCGGTGGTGGTCAATGGCGCGACGCCGGCCAACGTGCCGCTGCCGCCCCGCCGTCCGCCGCAATTGCGCGGCGCGACCACCGTCGGAGCGACCCCGTGAGACGTTGCGTCATTGAATGGCCACGGCGGCACGGCTAGACATTCATCCATGATCACGCTGCTTCGCTTCGCCGGCGCCGCCGGCCTCGCTCTTCTCGTGACCGGCGCCGCGTGCCTCGGCCCGTTGGCGCGGCCCGCCCTCGCGCAGGCGCGGAACGTGCCGAACGCGCTGCAGGGCTTCGCCGCCAACCGCGACGAGCCCATCCGCATCAATGCCAACAGCCTGGAAGTGCGCGACCAGCAGAAGCAGGCCGTGTTCACCGGCAATGTCGTGGTGATCCAGGGCGACACCACGCTGCGCTGCAAGGAGCTGGTGGTCTATTACGACGGCAAGGAGAGCGGCGGCAAAGCCGGCGCGCCGGCCAGCAGCGAGGCGCTCGCCTCCGGCAGCCCGATCAACTCCTCCGCCATTCGCCGGCTGGAGATCAACGGTTCCGTGGTGGTCACCACCAAGGAGCAGACCGCCACCGGCGACTACGGCACCTTCGAGACCGCCTCCAACACCATCACGCTGAACGGCAGCCCGGTGGTGCTGACCTCCGGGCCGAACGTGATCCGCGGCAAGAAGCTGACCGTCGATCTCGCCAGCGGCATGTCGCGCTTCGACGGCGGGCGCATCGAGAGCCTGATCGTGCCCAACAGCATGAAGGACGGCGCGCTGCCGGGCGGTCCGGGCGCCAAGCCGGGCGCGGGCGCGAAGCCGGCCGCCAAACCCGGTGCCAAGCCAACTCAGTGAGCTCGCTCAGCCCTGATTGGGGCGGATTGTTGGATTACCAACGGCTTTCGCGCAGCTTTGCTGCGACATTGCGCGCTTTCGGCCCGCTTCTTGCATCTCCATTTGCCAGCTGAGCCCTGAGCGTTTATCACCTTGGCAGTGGTGACAACACCACGGAGGTGCGCGTGGGTTTTTTCTCGGCAATCGTCGGACGCGGCAAATCGGCGCCACGCGGCGGCCGGGACAATGGGACAGCGCGCGGCTTCGGCAGCGGCGGCCGGACGGGCCGCACCGAGGCGCGGCGGGACCCCGACTTCACCTCCAACCTCGCGCCGGAGATCACGCCCGGTCTCGAAGCCGACATGGAGGCGCTGTTCGCCGCCGCGCCGGTGAAGGCGTCACCGAAATCCTTCGCCACCCCCCTTCGGCCGGAGCCGGTCGACGACCGCGGCGTGCTGCGCGCCACCGGCCTCGCCAAGAGCTATGGCGGCCGCAAGGTCGTGCGCGACGCCAGCATCAATGTGCGGCGCGGCGAGGCGGTCGGCCTGCTCGGCCCCAATGGCGCCGGCAAGACCACCATCTTCTACATGATCACCGGCCTCGTTAAGGCCGATGCCGGCCGCATCGAGCTCGACGGCCACGACGTCACCCACCTGCCCATGTACCGCCGCGCCCGCCTCGGCGTCGGCTACCTGCCGCAGGAAGCCTCGATCTTCCGCGGCCTCTCGGTCGAGAACAACATCCGCGCCGTGCTGGAGGTGGTGGAGCCGAGCCGCAAGGAGCGCGAGCGCCAGCTCGACGCGCTGCTCGAGGAATTCCGCGTCACCCATGTGCGCAAGTCGCCCTCCATCGCGCTGTCCGGCGGCGAGCGCCGCCGCGTCGAGATCGCCCGCGCGCTCGCCTCGCGCCCGACCTTCATGCTGCTCGACGAGCCCTTCGCCGGCATCGACCCGATTGCCGTCGGCGACATCCAGACGCTGGTGCGCCACCTCACCCAGCGCGGCATCGGCGTGCTGATCACCGACCACAATGTGCGCGAGACGCTCGGCCTCATCGACCGCGCCTACATCATCCATTCCGGCGCCGTGCTGATGGAGGGCTCGCCGGACGAGATCGTGGCGAGCGAGGAAGTGCGCAGGCTCTATCTCGGCGAGGAGTTCCGTCTGTAGCATGGACCGCGAGCCGCCCCAGACCCGGCGCATCGCCGCCCCGCTCGTTGCCGCCCCTGGAGAGTGCGCGCTATGTCGCTGAGCCCGCGCCTCGAATTCCGCCAGACCCAGTCTCTGGTGATGACGCCGCAGCTCATGCAGGCGATCAAGCTGCTGCAGCTCTCCAATCTCGATCTCGTCGCCTATGTCGAGGCGGAGCTGGAGCGCAACCCGCTGCTGGAGCGTCAGGTCGAGCCGGAGGGCGAGCGCCCGGCGGAGATGGAGGGGGAGGGCGGCGACCAGCTGGAGCGGGTGAGCGACGCCGATCTCGATCCCCGCGCCAGCCACGCCTCCGAGGCCGCGGATGGCGAGCGCGACGAGCGTGTCTCCGACTGGCTGGAGGAGCGGCTCGAAACCAGCCGCAGCGCCATCGAGGACCGGCTCGACACCACGCTGGAGAATGTCTACCCCGACGACGCCGTCCGCGAGCCCACGGGCCTCGCACCGGGCGGCGAGGCGCCGGCCTATTCGGAATGGGCGGGCGTCGGCACCGGCGGGCGCGACGATGACGGCTACAATCTCGAAGCCTTCGTCTCCGCCGAGACGACGCTCGCCGACCACCTCGAAGGCCAGTTGGCGCTCGCCGTGAGCAATCCGGTGGAGCGGCTGATCGGCCAGAACCTGATCGATCTGATCGACGAGGCCGGCTACCTCTCCGCCGACCTTGCCGGCGTCGCCGAGCGGCTCGGTGCGCCGCTGGCGCAGGTGGAGAAGGTTCTCGCCGTGGTGCAGGGCTTCGACCCGCCGGGCATCGGCGCGCGCTCGCTCTCCGAGTGCCTCGCCATCCAGCTCAAGGAACGCAACCGCTACGACCCGTGCATGGCGGCGCTGCTGAGCCATCTGGAACTGCTGGCGCGGCGCGAATTCACCACGCTGAAGCGGGTCTGCGGCGTCGACGACGAGGACCTGGCGGAGATGGTCGGTGAGATCCGCCGGCTCAATCCCAAGCCCGGCCTCGCCTTCGGCTCCGGCGTCATCCAGCCGATCGTGCCGGACGTGTTCGTGCGCGGCGGGCCGGACAACTGGCTGGTCGAGCTCAACGCCGACACGCTGCCGCGCGTGCTGGTCAACCAGGCCTATTATTCGCGGGTGCAGAAGACCACGCGCAACGACCGCGAAAAGGCCTTCCTGTCGGACTGCATGCAGACCGCTACCTGGCTGACCCGCTCGCTCGACCAGCGCGCCCGCACCATCCTCAAGGTGGCGACCGAGATCGTGCGCCAGCAGGACGCCTTCCTCACCCTGGGCGTGCAGCACCTGCGCCCCTTGAACCTGCGCATGGTGGCCGACGCCATCGGCATGCACGAATCCACCGTCTCGCGCGTGACCTCGAACAAATACATGGCGACGCCGCGCGGAATCTTCGAGATGAAGTATTTCTTCTCGTCTTCCATTTCCGCATCCGACGGCGGCGAAGCACATTCGGCCGAATCGGTGCGCTTCCGCATCAAGCAGATGATCGACGCGGAGAGCCCGGACGACGTGCTCTCCGACGACACGCTGGTGCAACGCCTGCGCGAAGCCGGCATCGACATCGCCCGCCGCACGGTGGCGAAATATCGCGAGGCGATGCGCATCCCCTCCTCGGTGCAGCGCCGGCGCGAGAAGCAGGCCGCGCTCTCGGCCGGCTGACTGCCGCATCGGCAGGCCGCCGATGCGGACCTATCCACAGCCTCGTTGACACGTTCCCTCGCGGCTCCTACCTCTTAAGGGCACCGGCCGGGCATGTAGGGGGTTCGGGCAGGGTGCGACGGCAGACTTACCCGATTGCCGCCGCCAATGCCCCAGCAGAGGGACTAGTCGCGATGCCGCTGCGGGTTTCAGGAAAAAATATCGATGTGGGCGAGGCGCTGAGGCAGCGTGTGGCTGACCGCGTCGCTGGCGCCATGGGCAAATATTTCGATGGCGGCTGGTCCGGCCACGTCACGGTCGCCCGCGAAGGCTCCGGCTACCGCTCGGACTGTGCGCTGCATCTCGACAGCGGCACGATCCTGCAGGCGCATGCCGACGCGCAGGATCCCTATTCCAGCGCCGATGCCGCGGTGGAGCGGATCGAGACGCGGCTGCGCCGCTACAAGAGCCGCATCAAGCGCCGGGCCGCCAACGGCGAAGGCGAGGGGCTGGCCGAGACGGTGCCGCTCACCGTGTTCTCGACCCCCGACCACGAGGACGCCGAACTCCTGGAAGGGTGGAACCCGACCGTGGTGTGCGAGGCGACCGCCAACCTGCCGCGGCTCTCGGTCAGCGACGCGGTGCTGGAACTCGATTTCACCGGCGCCGCGGTGCTGGTCTTCCGCCATGCCGGGCACGGGCGCATCAACGTCGTGTACCGGCGCGGCGACGGTCATGTCGGCTGGGTCGATCCGCCGGTCAGTGCTGTGACGGAAGAAGTCCATTGAGCCCGCTTGACGACGGCAGGCGCGCGGCCGCGACCGCGGTGCGCGCGCTTTGCCACGCCACGCTGGAGAGCGTCACGCCGCGGATCTTCAAGTCTCGGATTCTCTCATGGCTCTGAACGATATTTTGGCGCTGTCCGCGATCTTCCCGAGCCTGCGGGTCGGCAGCAAGAAGCAGGCGCTGCAGGAACTCTCGGCCCACGCCGCGCAGATCCTGAAACGGGACGAGCGGGAAATCTTCGAGACGCTGAACCAGCGCGAGCGCCTCGGCTCCACCGGGGTGGGCAGCGGGATCGCCATCCCCCACGGCAAGCTTGCCAAGATGGACAAGCTGTTCGGCATGTTCGCCCGGCTGGAGAAGCCCATCGACTTCGAGGCGCTGGACGGCGAGCCGGTCGACCTGATCTTCCTCCTGCTTGCGCCGGAGGCGGCCGGCGCCGACCATCTCAAGGCGCTGGCGCGGGTGGCGCGGCTGCTGCGCGACCCCGAGGTCGCCAAGAAGCTGCGCAACTCCCGCGACGCCGCCGCGATCTTCACCATACTGACCGGCACGCCGGCCACCGACGCGGCGTGAGCCGGGCGGGCCGGCGGAATTTTTGCGGTATTTCGGCGGCGGCGCCCCCGTACCGGCTGCATTCCGCGCAGGGCTGCCCTACTTGAGTGGGTAGAGCCTTAGTGAGGAGAGCGCCCATGCCTGCGACGCCGGTTCCCGCCAATCTTGCCCTCGCCCCCGAGCAGTGCCGGGCGGCGCGCGCCATGCTCGACTGGAGCGTCGAAGAGCTGGCCGCGCGGGCGCATGTGACGGTGGACTGGCTCGCCGCCTTCGAGCAGGGCCGCGAGCCGGGCGACGGGTTCGACCACGAGGCCGAGCGCCTGCGCCGCGTGCTGGAGGAGGCCGGCATCGAACTGCTCGACGCCGGCGAGGCGAGCTCGGGCGGCGGCCCGGGCCTGCGCATCAAGCAGAAGGCCGGCTACATCCCCGCCGAGCGGCTCAGCTCGGCGAACGATGTGTGATTCATCCTCGTCATCCCGGACGGCCAAAGGCCGATCCGGGATCGTTTCCCAATAAACGGCATGCGATCCCGGCTCGAAGCTTCGCTTCGGCCGGGATGACGACGTGGCCCAAGAAGGCCCTCATCCCCGGGCTTGACCCGGGGACCCAGGGGCCGCCATCGTGACGTTTGCAGGAAGTCTGGGTGCCCGGGTCAAGCCCGGGCATGAGGGGTGTTCTGTTCCAGAGCCACCCTACGGCGTGATCGCCACCTTCAGCACGCCGTCGCGCTGGTGCGAGAACAGGTCGTAGGCGGCCTCGATGTCGTCCAGCTTGTAGCGGTGCGTCACCAGCGGCTTGAGGTCGACCCGGCCGGAGGCGATGACGTCGATCAGCCGGCGCATGCGCTCCTTGCCGCCAGGACAGAGCGTGGTGACGATCTTGTTGTCGCCGAGCCCCGCCGAGAAGGCGCCGAGCGGGATCTTCAGGTCGCTGGAATAGACGCCGAGCGAGGACAGCGTGCCGCCCGGCCGCAGCACGCGCAGCGCGGTCTCGAAGGTGTTCTGGGTGCCCAGCGCCTCGATGGCGACGTCGACGCCGCGGCCGTCGGTGAGTGCCATGATCTGCTCGTAGACGTCGCCCTGCTTGAAGTCGACCACGTCGGAGCAGCCGAGCTGCTTCGCGATGGCAAGGCGCTCGGGCACCGTGTCGACGCCGATGATGCGGGTGGCACCCTTCAGCTTGGCGCCGGCCACCGCGCACAGGCCGATCGGGCCGAGCGCGAACACCGCGACATGGTCGCCGATCTTCACCTCGCCGCTCTCGGCGCCGGAGAAGCCGGTGGACATGATGTCGGGGCACATCAGCACCTCTTCGTCGGTGAGCGCGTCCGGCACCGGCGCGAGATTGGCGATGGCGTCGCGCACCAGCACATATTCGGCCTGCGTGCCGTCGATGGTGTTGCCGAACTTCCAGCCGCCCATGGCCTTGAAGCCGTGCTTGGTGCCCGCGCCGTCCTGCGAGCCGCAGCCGCAGAGACACGCGTAGGAATGGCCGCTCGGAGTGATGGCGCCGGCGATGACGCGCTGGCCCTCGGTGTAGCCCGTCACCTGCGAGCCGAGCTTCTCGATCACGCCGACCGGCTCATGGCCGATGGTCAGGCCCTTGGCGACCGGGTACTCGCCCTTGAGGATGTGGACGTCGGTGCCGCAGATCGTGGTGGTGGTGATCCTGATCAGCGCGTCGAGCGGGCCGACGTCGGGAATCGGCTTCTCGTCGAGCACGATGCGGCCGGGCTCGACGAAGATGGCGGCTTTCATCTTGGGCATTGGGGGGCTCCTCGGTTGACCTCGGAACCCTGCCATCATCCGCCCACGCCGCCATGACGTCCATCAAACGCCGGCTGGCCTTTCGCTGTCGTCAGCCCGCCGCGATGCCGCGCTCGGCCATCAGCCGCACCACGGCGGCGCGCAGCTCGGGGATGCCCCAGCCCTCGCGGCTGGAGGTCGGGAAGACGATCGGGAACGCCGCGGGCCGGCGCAGCAGCGCCGCCTGCGTCGCTTCCACCCGCTGGGCGAGCTCGCCCTTCTTCAGCTGGTCGGCCTTGGTCAGCACGATCGCATAGGACACCGCGGCCTTGTCCAGGCCGTCCAGCACCTCGGTGTCGATGGGCTTCAGCCCATGGCGGGAATCGATCAGCACGAAGACGCGCGCGAGGTTGGCGCGCCCGCGCAGATAGGCGTGGATGGTGGCGGTCCAGGCGTCGACCTTGTCCTTCGGCGCCTTGGCGAAGCCGTAGCCGGGCATGTCGACGAGGGTCAGCTCCGGCCCGAGGCCGAAGAAGATCAGCTCCTGCGTGCGCCCCGGCGTCACCGAGGTGCGGGCGAGCGCCTTGCGGCCCGTCAGCGCGTTGACGAGGCTCGACTTGCCGACATTGGAGCGCCCGGCGAGCGCGATCTCGATGCCGCGCATGGGCGGCATGGTGGGAATCGTCGGGGCGGCGGAAAGGAAGTTCCACTCGCCGGCGAACAACCGGCGCCCCGCCTCGATCTCCTCGGGCGAGAAGGCGGCGGCCGCGCCGCCCGCCTCCGGCTTGTCGTCGTCCTGCGCGGTCGTGTCCACCGCGTCAGCCGGCCTTCGGCTTCTTCTTGCGGCCGAAGAGCTCCTTCACATTGTCCCACAGTTCGATCTTCACGCCGTTGCGGCGCATGATGATCGACTGCTGGATCACCGAGAGCGTGTTGTTCCACGCCCAGTAGATGACGAGGCCCGAGGCGAAGGAGCCGAGCATGAAGGTGAAGATCAGCGGCATCCAGTCGAAGATCGCCTTCTGCGTCGGGTCCGGCGGGGCCGGGTTGAGCTTCATCTGGGCCCACATGGTGATGCCCATGATGATCGGCCACACGCCGAGCAGCAGGAAGTGGCCGATGACCGGCACCTGGCCGGGATCCCACGGGATCAGGCCGAACAGGTTGAAGATCGTCGTCGGATCGGGCGCGGAGAGGTCCTTGATCCAGCCGAAGAACGGCGCGTGCCGCATCTCGATGGTGACGAACAGCACCTTGTAGAGCGCGAAGAAGACGGGGATCTGGATCACGATGGGAAGACAGCCCGCGACCGGGTTGATCTTCTCCTTCTTGTAGATCTCCATCATCTCCTGCTGGAGCTTCACGCGGTCGTCGCCGTAGCGCTCGCGCAGGGCCGTGATCTCCGGCTGCACCGCCTTCATCTTCGCCATCGAGGCGTAGCTCTTATTGGCGAGCGGGAAGAAGACGATCTTCAGCATCACCGTGACGATCAGGATGGCGACGCCGAAATTGCCGACACCCTTGTAGATCCAGTCGATCACCAGGAAGAGCGGCTTGGTGATGAAATAGAACCAGCCCCAGTCGATCAGCAGGTCGAAGCGGTCGATGTTGTAGGTGCTTTGATACCCGTCGACCACGCGCACTTCCTTGGCGCCGGCGAACAGGCGACCCTCGGTCGAGGCCTTGGCGCCCGGCGCCACGCTCACCGCGTCGCCGAGGAAGTCGGTCTGGTAGGAGAAGTCGTTACCCGCCTGCGCGGCGGAGAAGCGCGCCTGCACCTTCTCCTGGATGCCGGGGATGACGGTCGCCGCCCAGTACTTGTCGGTGATGCCGAGCCAGCCGCCGACGGACGGGAAGGTTTCGGTCTTCCTCTCGGCGATGTCCTTGTACTTGATCTCGTGCAGGCCCGCTTCCGAGGTCACCCCGATCAGGCCCTCGTGCAGGATGTAGTAGCCGAGCACATGCGGCGTGCCGTGGCGCGACACCAGCCCATAGGGGTGCAGCGCCACCGGTGCGGCGGTCGTGTTCTCCACCTCGTCCACGACATGGAACATGTAGTTGGCGTCGATGGAGAGGGTGCGGCGGAAGATGAGGCCGGCGCCGTTGTCCCAGCTCAGCACCAGCGGCGCCTCATGGGTGAGCTTGGCGCCCTCGGGGGCGGTCCACAGCGTTTCGGCGTTCGGCACCTGCACGGAGGCGCCGGCGCCCGGCACCCAGCCGAATTCGGCATAGAACGGGTTCGGCCCGCCCGAGGGCGAGAGCAGCACGATGATCGGGCTGTTGGGGTCGACGGTCTCGCGGTAGTCCTTCAGCGACAGGTCGTCGATGCGCCCGCCCTTGAGCGCCACCGAGCCGATGACGCGCGGCGTGTCGATGACGGCGCGGGGCGAGCGGGCGAGGGCCTCGGCGCGGGTCAGCGCCTTGGGCGCCGTGCCGGCCGGTGCCGGCGCGCTCGTGCCGGGGGCGGGTGCCGCGGTGCCGGCCTCGCCGGAGGGCTGGGCGGCTTGCTGCTGTGCCGCCTGCTGCTGCGCCGCGTGCTGCTGGCGCTGCTGCTCCATCTGCGGGATGCCGGAGAAGTACTGCCAGGCGATCAGTACCGCCATCGACAGCACGATGGCGATGATCATATTGCGGTTTTCGGTCGTCATGGCAGCGTGTCTCCGTCGGCGCGCGCCGGAAGCTGCGCGGCGCTGTCGCGCGGCGCGGGCTTCGGCGGACGCCGGCCTGAATGAAGCCGGGCGATGCCCCGCTCAATGTCCTTTACGAGATCGGCGAAGGGCGTGCCCAGTGCGGCGCGGCGGGCGACGATCACATAGTCGAAACCGTCTTTGCCCGCGCGCGGCAGGGCGTCGCGCACGGCGGCGCGCAGGCGTCGGCGGATGCGGTTCCGCTCGACGGCATTGCCGTGCTTCTTGGTAACGGTGAGCCCGATGCGGGGCGCAGTGTCGTCGGCGCGGTCGCGGCCCTGCAAAAGCAATGGGCCTGAATTGGCGCGCAGCCCGGAGGCTGCGGCCAGAAAATCCTTGCGCTTGACGATCCGGTGCATGGCGGGGCGCCGATCCTCAGGCAGCAGGGCGGCGCGCCCCAGCCATATGGGGCCGAAGGGCGGTCTCAGGCCGACAGGCGCTTGCGACCATGAGCCCGGCGGGCGTTGATGATCTTGCGGCCGTTGCGGGTCGCCATGCGCGCACGGAAGCCGTGCCGGCGGGCGCGCACGAGCTTGCTCGGTTGATAAGTGCGCTTCACGGGTCTATCTCCGCTCGTTTCGTCATCGCTGCCCGGACCGGATGCTCCCCGACCTCCGGAAGGCCACGAAACCAGTCGCGGCGGCAAGCGGACATGCGGGGGGCAACCCGACCGCGAAGGGCAGCCGTGGTTGGAGCCGGCTTATAGGGGGGGCGTCGCCGCAAGTCAACTTGAGAGAGACGAGTTGTCGAGGGCTTTGGGGACCGGGGCGTGGAACGTGATAAGGGAATGCGGGCATGAGGGCCGCATGAGCTGTTCGCCGCGTCTGCCTCTGGCACTCGCGGCGGACCGACATACATGAAAGTTGGGGCAGGCTGGGACGACCCGCGCGGACAATGCGCGCATATTGCTCACGCAGCGTCGTTTCCATGCCGTATTCGTTGGTTCGGATAGGGAATTAGCTTCGGGTCCCATCCTCGTGAGGACGGGCCCCGGTGTAGACGGGGTGCGATGAAGAAGCGTTCGGGAGCCGGGAGTCAGGCCATCGCCTTGCCCGCCGCCGCGGCGGGGTTCGGCGAACTGCGCCTGCATGCCGGTACTCCGCAGGTGACGGCCGAGACGGCCGCCGCCACCTCGCCGAAGCCGCCGCGCCATCTCGGCCTCTCCGGCAAGCTGCTCGCCTTCACCCTCGCCTTCGTGCTGCTGGCCGAGGTGCTGATCCTCGTGCCGGCGGTCGCCGCCTTCCGCCTCAACTGGCTGTCCGACCGGCTCGCCGGCGCCCGCACCGCCGCCCTCGTGCTCGACGCGGCGCCGGACGGCATGATCTCGCCGCAGCTGACCCAGGAATTGCTGCGCAGCGTCGGCGCCATCACCGTCGCCCTGAAGCGCGACGACACGCGCCGCCTGCTCGCCTCGACCGACATGCCGCCGGAGGTCGACCACCATGCCGACGTGCGCGACGTCGGCCCCTGGCAGGCGGTGTCGGAAGCTTTCGACACGCTGCTCGCCCGCGACGGACGCGTGATCCGCGCCGTCGGCACGCCGCCGCGCGGCGACGGCTTCGTCGAGATCGTCATCGACGAGACGCCGCTGCGCAAGGCGATGCTGCGCTTCACCGGCAACCTGCTGCTGGTCTCGCTGGTGATCGCCGCGCTGACCGGCGCGCTGGTCTATCTCGGCCTCGCCTGGATGTTCGTGCGGCCGATGCGCCGGCTCACCCAGCGCATGGTGGCCTTCCGCGCCGACCCCTCGCATCCGGTGCCCGAGGTCGAGACGGATGGCCGCATGGATGAGATCGGCCAGGCCGAGCGCGAGCTCACCGCCATGCAGCAGCAGATCGCCGAGACGTTGCAGCAGAAGAGCCATCTCGCCGCCCTCGGCCTCGCCGTCTCCAAGATCAACCACGATCTGCGCAACCTGCTCGCCTCGGTGCAGCTGATCTCCGACCGCCTCGCCGACATACGTGACCCGGCGGTACAGCGATTCGCGCCCAAGCTGGAGGTCGCGCTCGACCGCGCCATCGCCTATTGCGAGCACACGCTGGCCTATGGAAAGGCGCAGGAGCCGGCGCCGGAGCGGCGCATGGTGCCGCTCGCGCCGCTGGTCGCCGAGGTGCGCGACACGCTCGGCCTCGGCCCCGACGAGGCGCAGGGGATAGGCTTCGTCGAATCGGTCGACCGCGAGCTGGAGGTCGATGCCGACCCGGACCAGCTGTTCCGCGTGTTGCTGAACCTCTGCCGCAACGCGGTCGAGGCGCTTTCCGCCCGGTCGCCGAACGAACCCTCGCGCGACCAGATCCGCATCACCGGCCGGCGCGAGGGCGCCATCGTCATCATCGAGGTGGCCGATACCGGCCCCGGCGTGCCCGAGCGCGCCCGCGCGCACCTGTTCGAGGCCTTCCAGGGCTCGGCGCGGCGCGGCGGCACCGGGCTCGGCCTCGCCATCGCCGCCGAGCTGATGCACGCGCATGGCGGCGACATCCAGCTCGTGCCCGGCACCATCGGCGCCACCTTCCAGCTGCGCGTGCCCGACCGGCCCGTCGACCTCGAGGCGCACCGTGCCCTGCGCCAGCATGGCTGAGCGCAAGGGGGAGGGCAGGGGGAGAGGGCGCTGGTTCTGGGCCGGCCTCATCCTCCTTGCCACCATTCACGCCGCGGTGGCGGCGGATGTCACCGTTTCTGGCCGGCAGATATTGAACGACGGCAAGCGTTTCGACGTGCGCGGCGCCACCGGTGACGGCCCGCTGCCCATGCTCGCCACCCTCGGCGCCACCACCGTGCGTACCTATGGCGAGGATCCCGGCCCGATCCTCGATGCGGCGGAGAAGGCCGGGCTGAAGGTGATCGTCGGCCTGTGGGTCGGCCAGCCGCGGCAGGGCGCCGATTATGGCGACCGCGCCTTCGTCGAGCGGCAGCTCGCCGAACTGCAGGCCATGGTGGAGAAATACAGGAACCACCCGGCGCTGCTGATGTGGGGCATCGGCAACGAGGTCGAGGTCGAACTCGCCGACGACTCCCCCGCATGGCCGGCGATAGAGCAGGTGGCGGCGATGGTGCGCCGCGTCGATCCGGCCCATCCGACGATGGGCGTGCTGGCGGAGACCGGCAGCGACAAGGTGAAGAAGCTGATCGCTCAGGCGCCCAGTATCCAGGTGCTCGGGCTCAACTCTTATGGCGACGCGCTCTATTCCGCCGCCTCCCGCGCCCGCGCGCAGGGCTGGGAAGGACCCATCGTCGTCACCGAGCTGGGCGCGCTCGGCCAATGGCAGGCCGCGCAGGCCCCGTGGGGCGCGCCCTTCGAGCCGAGCTCGACGCAGAAGGCGATCCAGCTGCGCCGCTACCTCAAGGCGCTGGAGGGCGAGGAGGTCGGGACCATCGCCTTCCTCTGGGGCTCGAAGCAGGAGGTGACGCCGACCTGGCACAGCCTGCTGCTGCCGGATGGCGTGTGGCTGGAGGCCTCCGAAGCCATGGCCGAAGCCTGGGGCGGGCAGGCGCCGGCGGAGAATCACGCGCCCCGCATCGGTTATCTGCGGGTGGCCGACGACCCCAGCGCGCCCTTCGCCGTGTGGCCGGCGGGCGACGAGGGCTCCTTCACCCTCGACGCGGTGGATCCGGATGGCGACATGCTGGAGGCGCGTTGGTCGGTGATGGCGGAGAGCGCCGCGCGCAGCGTCGGCGGCGATCCGGAGGCCGCGCCCCACGCCTTCCCCGAGGCGGTGCGCCAGAGCGGGCCGACCGGCGCGCGCATCTCCGGCTTGCCGGCGGGCCGCTACCGCGTCTTCGTCGAGGTGCATGACGGCCGCGGCGCGGCGGCGACGGCGAATATGCCGTTCGAGGTGCGGTAGGCCTGCTCGCTGGGCTCGCCGCGCACCAGCCCGCTGTGGGGCCGCGATTTCCGCGCCCTGTGCCGTGCCTGGAGAATATCCGGCGAGCCGGCCTAGGCTGTGGAAAGCCCCGTGCCTCGTCACGACGACGTCGCGATGCATGGCAGGGACGTCTTGCATTGCGCGCGGAAACGGGGTAGCTGACGGGCCCTCGCGACAGGCATCCCTGCCGCGATGAAGGCCTCCTCCGCTCCGCGGATCAGGCCGGGCGCCCGTAGCTCAGCTGGATAGAGCACCAGACTACGAATCTGGGGGTCAGAGGTTCGAATCCTTTCGGGCGCGCCATTTATTTCCTGATTAATCAGACAGCTATTCGGCCGTGAAAAGCGCGGCCGCTCGCGCTTCTGGCGCGGGGCAACCTGTGCCCCCCGTCAGGCCGCGTTATGCGATGTCAGGAACGGCGTGGGATCGTGGGCGCCTCTTAGACAGAGCGGATGCCCGGTGTGTCCGCCGGCCGTCACAGACGGGCGGGCGGTTCGGCACGCCCTCTTCGGATCAATTCGGCCACGGCACGGCCTCGCGCCGTGAAAGAGCCAAGCGCGCCCAGCCGCAGACGATGCGCCCGCTCTCGCGAGCGATGGCGCTCTGGCCGCGTCGTTCTCCGGCCAATGGCCTCAGCCGGCCGCTAATACAGTAGCTTGGGATTGATGGACCGCAGGGCGAAGATGTCGCCCAGCATCAGGCCTCCATCCGAGCGGCGTCATCCCATGTACCACCCGCCGTTGAGATGGATGGTCTGGCCGGTGATGAAGCGGCCGGAAGGGCCGGCAAGGAAGCAGACGAGGCTGGCGAGTTCGGCGGGCTGTCCCGGACGGCCGAGCGGCACCGGGCGCTGCCGGAAATGCTCGGGCATGTGCCCCTTGCGCTCGGTCTCCATCTGGGCCGGCGAGATGCAGTTCACCGTGATCTGTTCGGACGCGAACTCGGCGGCAAGCGCCCGCGTGAGGCCGACGATCCCGGCCTTCGCCGCCGAGACGTGGGCGCGATGGCGAACGCCCACATGCGCGGCGACGCCGCCGATATGGATGATGCTGGCGGCGGCGCTGCGCCTCAGCAGCGGCAGGGCCGCCTGGTCGCACAGGAAAGCACTGTCGAGGATGCTGCCGACGATGCGGCGCCATTCGGCAAAGCTGATCTCGTCGAAGGGGCCGTCCGCACGTTCGGCGGCGTTGTGAACCAGGAGATCGAGCCCGCCGAAGCGCGCTTCGACCTCCGCGAACATGATCCGCACGGCTTCCGGGTCGGTCAGATCGGCAAAGTGCGCGAAAGCCCCGTCCGCGCCGCCGAACGCTTGCTGGCACTGCGCGACGGTCTCGTTCGCCGCGTCCACCGAGGAGCGCGCATGCACCACCACCCTCGCGCCGGCTCGTGCCAGAGCCACGGCGATGGCACGCCCGACGTTGCGGGCCGCTCCGGTCACCAGCGCCGTATGGCCGGCAAGTTCCCGATTCTCCGTCATTCGTTCCCCCCTCTTCAGTCCAGTCATCAGCCGTCTCGGTGCAGCATCAAGGGCGAACCTTCGCCTCGACGATGACGGCGCCATCCTGGTCGCGCGCCCACAGGCGATACCCATCCCCGTCGCCCGCGCCTTCGAGATGGATGGTCGTGCCGGCAAAGACCGGCCGCATCGCGCGGAATGAGAAGCCGCCGACCGCAAATTTCGGCCGCTCCTTGCGGAAGGCCTCGATCAGCAAGGTCGCCGTCAACTGCCCATGCACGACCAGTCCCGGATAGCCCTCGACCTGCCTTGCATAGGGTTCGTCATAGTGGATGCGGTGGGCGTTGAACGTCACCGCCGAGTAACGGAACAGCAGCCGGGAATCCGGCGTCACCTCTTGCGACCAGAGGGCGCCGTCGGGCGCCGGCTGCGGCGGGGAAGGCGGCTCGCCGGGCGAGGGCGCGTCGCGATAGACCAGCGTCTGTGTCTCGGAGAGCATCAGCATGCCGCTCCTGAGATAGGAGTGCTCCACGGTGACGAAGGCGAGCGTGCCGGTCCGGCCGCTCTTGGACGACACATTGGCGATCCGCGAGCGCTTCTCGACCTCGTCGCCGACGCATATCGGGCGGTGATAGGTCATGTCGCTCGCCGCCCACATGCGGCGCGGCAGTTCGATGGGGGGCAGAAAGCCTCCGCGCTCGGGATGCCCGTCCGCACCGAGGCGTGACTGCGGAGCGAGCGGCTGGAAATAGAGCCACTGCCCGGTCGGCGGCAGGGCCGTCCCGGCTTGAACCGCTTCATTCTGATCCAGTGCCGCGCGCAGGCCGGCGAGCGGCCAGCCATCAAGCCGGGCGGCCGACGTTTCCATGCGGCCGATCCACGCGTCGAGCCCCGTCATCGCATTCCTCCCATTTATCGTAGTTGTCATTGCAACTACTAATGCGGCACCCTAGAATGAACGTCAATGCCCGCAGGCGGGCCTCACGGAGGAAACGATGGCAAAGGTCGACATCAAAACAGAAATCACGGGCAACGTCTGGAAGATCGAGAAAGCGGTCGGCGAGCAGGTCGGCGAGGAGGATGTGATCCTCATCCTCGAGTCGATGAAGATGGAGATCCCCGTCTCGGCGCCGGAGGACGGTGTGATCATCGAAATCCTCGTTGCCGAAGGTGACACCGTGACCGAGGGCACCGTCGTTGCCCGCATCGAGGCCTGAACGATGAAGAAAATCCTCGTTGCCAACCGGGGTGAGATCGCCTGCCGCGTCTTCCGTTCGAGCCGCGCCCTCGGTCTCTCGAACGTCGCCGTCTATTCCGACGCTGATGCGGAGAGTGCCCATGTCGAGGCCGCGGACCAGTCCGTCGGCGTGGGGCCTGCGCCGGCGCGCGAGAGCTATCTGCGCGTGGAGAAGGTGCTGGACGCCGCTCGCGAGACCGGCGCCGATGCGATCCACCCCGGCTACGGCTTCCTGTCCGAGAATGCGGAATTCGCGCAGAGCGTCATCGACGCGGGGCTGATTTGGATCGGCCCCTCGCCGGAGACCATCCGCCAGATGGGCGACAAGCAGCGCGCCCGGCAGATCGCCGAGGCCGCCGGCGTGCCCGTGGTTCCGGGAAGCATCCGCTTCGAGCCCGGCATGCTGGAAGGGCTGGAGCCAGCCGCCGAGGCTGTCGGCTATCCGCTGCTGGTCAAGGCGGCGGGCGGCGGCGGCGGCATCGGCATGCGGCGCGTCGATGGCCCGGACAAGCTGACCGACATCGTCGTGGCGACCCAGTCGATGGCGCAGAAATCCTTCGGCAATGGAGCGGTCTTCCTCGAACGCTTCGTGCCCAAGGCGCGCCATGTGGAAATCCAGGTGTTCGGCTTCGGCGACGGCCGCGCCATCCATCTGTTCGAGCGCGACTGCTCGTTGCAGCGCCGCTTCCAGAAGGTGATCGAGGAAGCCCGCGCGCCGGGCCTGCCGCCTCATGTCACCGACGCCATGGCCGCCGCCGCGGTGAGGCTGTGCGAGGCGACCCGCTACAGCGGCGCCGGCACCGTCGAGTTCATCGTCGACGCGGGGACCTTCGAGTTCTTCTTCCTCGAGATGAACACGCGCATCCAGGTCGAGCATCCCGTCACGGAGATGATCACCGGCCGCGATCTCGTCGCCATGCAGATCGAGCTCGCGCGCGGTTCGCTCGCCTTCATCCCGCAGGCCGAGATCAAGACGCATGGCCATGCCATCGAGTGCCGGCTCTATGCGGAGGATCCGAACAAGATGTTCATGCCGGCGCCGGGCCCTCTCGCCACCTTCCGGCCGCCGACGGGCATGGCGCATCTGCGGATCGACAGCGGCTACCGCGAGGGCGACGTCGTGACGCCGTTCTACGACCCGATGGTGGCCAAGGTCGTCGCCTGGGGCGAGGACCGGGAGGAGGCACGCCGGCGCGCGGTCGAGGCGCTGCGGGCGTTTTCCATTGACGGCATTCGCAGTAATCGCCATTTCCTGCTGGCGTGTCTGGGCGACGAGAACTTTGTCAGCGGTGACGTCCACACTGGCTTCATCGACGCCCATCGCATGCGCCTGCTGGCCGCGTGAAGACATACCGGGCAAAAGTGTCATTGGAGACCACATTGGCAGGCAAGCTGGCCATAGCGGCAAATGAATCGGATGACCTCCTCGCCGATCTGAAGCGGCTCGGGTTCACCGAGTACGAGGCGAAGATCTACATCCAGTTGCTGCGCATGCCGCCCTCGACCGCCTATGAGATCTCGAAAGGCGCCAATGTCCCGCGCCCGAACACCTATCACGCGCTGGAAGCGCTGGCGCAGCGCGGCGCCGTGCTTCCGGTGAGCGAGAATCCGGTGCGCTATGTGGCGGCACCGCCCAACGATTTCCTGGCTGCGCTTTCCAACCAGACCCGCGCTCTGTGCGCGGATCTTTCCGAGCGCCTCTCCTCAATCGCTCCTTCGTCGAAGGGCGAATATGTCTGGATGCTCAGAGGCGAAGGCAACGTCCACTCCAAGATCGACACGCTGATCGAGGAAAGCGACACCTCGATCTGGATCAAGGCCAGCGATACGGTGCTACGCCGCCACAAAGAGGCGCTGCGGAAGGCCGCGGCCCGCGGGATCGAGATCTTCATCGTCCTGTTCGGGCCGGATGCCGAGGAGTTCCGCTTCGGCCCAACCTGCCGGGTCTACATCCATGAGGGCAACGGCGTGCGTATGGGCACGACGGACAATCTTTTCACCGTTTCGATCGATCACATCGAGACGCTGACGGCCACCGTGGAGGGCGAGGTGGTCGCCGCCTATACTCGCAACGGACCCATCGTGAATCTCGCGGAATCGCTGGTGCGCCACGACTATTACATGGCGGAGATATTCGCCCGCCTGGGGCCACAGATCGACGAGGCGTTCGGCCCCTATCTGCGCGACCTACGCCTCGCCTGCTTCTCGCCCGAACAGGCCGCCTCGTTCAAGAAGCGCACCGGTCTTAGCTGACATTCCGGAACGTTCAGCCGGGCTCGTAGGGGCGGTCCTCGGACCGCCCCTCGTTGTTCAACGCCCATTCAGTCGCCGCTCGAGATGCCCGATGCCGGCGAGAGCCTTCGCCGCCGGCGCGATCTCGTCGAAGACCGGCACGCCGATGGCGCGGGCCTTCTCGCGATAATGGCGCCGGCGATCGTCGAGCGCCGCCGAGCCGTCCGTGCGCAGGGCCAGGGCGAAATGCGGCCCTCCGGGCCATTTCTCCTTGGTCTGTCCCACCACCGTGAACAGGTTGTCGATGGGGTCTACCGAACCGCGTCCGACGAAGGCGGACAGGTTGAGGTGCATCAGCACGGCATCGGGATGGGCGTGGCCATAGACGATGTCGAGGATTTCGCCGGCGACGAAGCCGTCCTTCTCCTGCAGCGTGCGCACCGGCGTGTCGATCGGGTTGGCGACGCTGGTGCCCGGCGGAAGCTTCATCGCCTCCAGCAGGCGGCGTGCTTCCTCGCCATAGGGCGCCACCTCCAGCCCGGCACCCGCGAAGGCGTCCGTACCCAGCACGCTCGATCCGCCGCCATTGCCGAACAGGGTGACGGTGCGGGTGGGATGGTCCGGATGAAGGTCGAAATGCTGCAGCGCCAGCAGCAGGTCGATGAACTCGTCCACCGTGGCGACGAGGACGGCGGGCGTCTGCTTCTGCAGCGCTTCCCACGCCTTCTCGTCGCCCGCGAGCGCGCCGGTGTGCGAGGCGGCGGCCAGCCGTCCGAGAGCCGAGCGCCCGCCCTTGAGGATGACGACCGGCTTGCTCGCCTTCTTCAGCTGCTCGTAGAAGGCGCGCCCGTGCTTTACGTCCTCCATGTAGATGCCGATGGCCCGGGTCTGCGGATCGGCGAGGTAATAGGCCAGCAGCTCATGCGGCTCCACATCGGCACTGTTGCCGATGGTCACCGCGCCGCTGAAGCGCAGGCCCCGCCATTCGCCGCGCTTGATGATGTCCGTCGTCAGTCCGCCCGACTGCGAAATCACACCGATCGTGCCGACTTCCTTCGGCGCCTCGGCCGGAAAGGTGAGACCGCCGCGGGGGGAATAGGTTCCGAGGCAGTTCGGCCCCAAGATCCGCGCTCCGCCCGTGCGCCCGCCCTCGACGAGCGCGTCCTGAAGCGCCTTCCCGTCTTCCAGCTCACCGAAGCCGGAGGAGATGACCTGAGCGATGCGGCAGCGCCCGCCGGCAGCGGCGAGGATGCCGGGAATACGTTCGGCGCCGACGGCGATATAGGCGTAGTCCACCGGCTCGGGCGTGTCGGCGAGGCTCGGATAGGCCTTCAGCCCCTCGATCTCTTCGGCCGCCGGATGGATGGGGTAGATGCTGCCCTCGTAGCCGAAGGCCTTCATCCGGCGGATGAAGGTGTTGGCGATGGCGACGTCCTTGGTCGAAGCGCCGAGCACCGCCACGGTGCGCGGCTCGAACAGCGGGCGGAAAGCGTCGAGCGGGGACGCGTCTGGCGCTTCGAAGGCAATGTCCGCTTCCGCCTGCGGTGTCAGGATCACTCGCGCGTCGACGGCCACCGCGCCGTTCTGCGAGGCGATCACCGGATTGAGGTCGAGCTCGGCTATGTCGGCCTGATGGCGCATCAACAGGCCACCTGCACCGCCGATGCGCAGCATGATGTCGATGAGCGCCGCCTTGTCGATGCCCGCCTCGCCGCGCGCGCCGTCCAGCAGGGCATGGCCCTTCAGCTCGGCCAGCATCTCCTCGGCATCCTTCGCCTCGATCGGGCAGATGCGGAAGGAGATGTCGCGCAGCACTTCGACGAAGATGCCGCCGAGCCCGACCATGATCATCGGGCCGAACTGGGGATCGCGATAGCCGCCGATGACGATCTCGCGGCCGGACGGCATCATCTCCTCGACCAGCCAGCCATCGACCTTGGCGGCGGCGATCAGGGGCTTCGCCGCCATCGCTTCCACCGCCGCACGCACGGCGTCGGCGTCGGCCAGACGAAGGGCGACGCCGCCGGCATCGGACTTGTGCAGGATGTCGGGCGAGACGACCTTCACGACGAAGGGCCCGTCGAGCTCTCCGGCGATCTCAGCCGCCTGAACGACGTCCGCCGCGAAGCGCGAACGCGGCACGCGCACGCCGAAATCGGCCAGCAGCGCCTTGCCGGCCGCCTCATCGAGGCTGCCGCGTCCATTGGCGCGCGCCTCGGCGATGAGCGCTTCCCCGCGGGCCGCGCGTAAGGTGTGGGTATCCTGAACGGTCATGATCGGCCCCTCAATAGCTCGTCGGCCAGGTGCGCATCAGGTGCTGGCCCAGGCCGCCCGAGCGCCGGCGACGCTGGATGTCCAGCATGCGGATGACCCAGGCGCGGGTCTCCTGGGGCTTCACCACGTCCTGCGCGGAGAAGATGCGGGCCATGTCCCAGATTTCGAGGTCCTTCTGGATATGCGCCAGCGCGTCCTCGAAGCCCTCCTGCCCGGCGGTGAGATTGTGGACGATGCTGGTGGCGAACACCGGGTCCATGAAGCTCACTTCGGCGGTCGGCCAGGCAATCATCGCGTCGTTGTGGGCGCCGCCGCCCATCGCGACATAGGCGCGCCCATAGGCCTTGCGGCACAGCACGGTGACCGAGGGCACCGTGGTCAGGCAGGTGGCGTTCATGAAGTTCATGATGTGGCCCGGCGCGCCGCGCCGCTCGGCCTCGGTGCCGACGACGAAGCCGGGCGTGTCGACGAGGCGCACGATCGGCAGGTTGAAGCTGTCGCACAGCACGGTGAGGTCGATGATCTTGCGGCAGGCTTCCGCCGAGAGCGCCCCGCCGCCGACCTGGGGGTTGTTGGCGACGACGCCCACCGCCTGCCCGTTGAGCCGGGCAAGACCCACCACCGCCGACTTGCCGAAGCGGGCCTTGACCTCGAAGAAGCTGTCGCGATCGAAGATCACCTCGATGATCTTCTTCATGTTGTAGACTTGCGTGCGCTTCTCCGGCAGCACGGCGAGGATGCGGTCCTGATCCTCGCCCGATCCCTCGGTGACGGGCGCATTAGGTGCGAGCTCGCCATTGTGGCTCGGCATGTAGGAGAGGAACTGGCGGATCACCGCCATCGCCTCGGCATCGGTGTCGACGAAATAGTCGATGAGGCCGGTCTGCTCGGCATGCAGCCGCCAGCCGCCGAGCTCTTCGAGGTCGACCTTCTCGCCGATGGCCATGGACACGAGGCGCGGGCTCGACACCGACATGATCGAGCCCTTCTTCATCACCGCGAAGTCGGCGCAGCAGCAAAGCCAGGCGGACGAGCCGAAGGAGGTGTCGAGCGCGGCCGCGACCCACGGCGTGTCCCGCATGCGCTTGAACTGGGTGGTGTCGTTGCCGAGCAGCGCTCCCATGCCCTTAGAACCCATGGCGTCGGGAAGGCGCGCGCCGGTGGACTCTCCGATATGGAGGAAGGGCATGCCCCGCTCGGTGCAGGTGCGACGGATATAGCCCATCTTCTTCGAGTTGGTGGCGCTGGTGGAGGCGCCCTTGGTGGTGAAGTCGTTCACCACCACGCCGACGTCCCGCGCCTCGATCCTGCCGAAGCCGGTGATCTTGCCGTCGCGGGGCGTCGCCTCGACATCGGCGTCGAACACGCCGGAAGCGCCGAGCAGCCCGACCTCGAAGAAGCTGCCGGGGTCGACGAGAGCGTCCAGCCGCTCCTTGGCATTGAGCTGGCCGCGCTCGGCGCGCTTGGCCAGTTTATCCAGCCCACCCATGCGCCGCGCCTGCGTGCGGCGCTCGTCGAGTTTCTCGAGCATTACGTCGTGAGGCATCTTGGAATCCTGCATCTTGCTGAGGACGTCACCGATCGGAGTGTCGGCAGGCGCGTCAGGCGGCTACGTCGTGGGTCGCGATGGTGGCGCGCTCGACCGCCGCGCGATCGAGCTGCGGGCGATAGCCGGCGGGCATGCGGACCTCGCCGCTCTCGAAGGGAAGCGGGTTCTCGAAGAGGCCGGTCTTCGGCTTCAGGAAGCCGTTGAACTCGCCGGCATTGTCGACCGTGTCACGCGCGACGCAGGCCTCCAGCCAGCCCTGCACCTCGCTGCCCAGGCCGTCGCCCAATACCGGGCTCATGCCGTGCGCCCGGACCGCATTGAGGCCGTCGGCCAGACGCTGGAGGCTGCCGAAGCGCTTGAGCTTGAGCTTGCAGAAGCCGACCCTCTCGATCTTCGCCGCGCGCTCGATATCGCCGAGGGTGCAGATGGGCTCGTCGAGCATCAGCGGCACGGTCGAGGCGGCGGCGACCGCGGCATTCGCCTCCCAGTCGTCGGAATCGCAGGGCTGCTCGAACAGCTCGATGCCGGCGGGATCGAGCCGCGAGGCGAAGGCGATGCCCTGTTCGCGGCTGAACGCGCGGTTCGCGTCGAGGCGCAGCGTGGCGCGCCCGGAAACGACCTGCTGGATGGCGGCGACGCGCGCCAGATCGGCGTCTACGTCCTTGCCGACCTTCACCTTGAAGGTGCGAAAACCCTCGCCGATCCATTTCTCGACCTCGGCGGCGATCGCCTCCGGCTCCAGGGCGTTGATGGGCGTCAGAAGCGGCTGGCTGCGGGTGTCGGTGACGTCCAGCAACTCGCTGCCTTCGAGCACCTCGATGGCGGCGGTGAGAGCGGTGGCGGCGACTTTGCTCTTCGCGAAATCGGCGAGGACGATCTCCTTCGCATCCGCCGGCGCCTTGCCGATGATCGCGTCCATCTTCGCCAGGCAGAACGCCCAGCCTCCCTCCCGGGTCTCCGAGCTCGAGCCGGGAGAAATATGAGCATCGGCGAAGCCCGTGCAGCCGTCGCTGTCCTCGACCTCCACCAGATACGGCTCGAATTCATCGAAGGTCCGGTAGGACAGGCGATAGGGCCGGATCAATGGCAGCCGAAGGCGGCTGAGACGTATGCGTCGCAGGCGGCTCATGGTGGCGTTTCCTCGATTGCGGCGCCTGCACCGACACGCCTTCTCCGGCGCGCGGCGTTCAGCCGCCAATGACAATTTCAGGCTCGTTTTGATTAGTTGTTGCTATTGCTACTACGAACTTTTAAGGTGCGCAATGTGGATCATTCGATCCCGGTGTCGATCGCTTCGATGTCGTGAAAAAGCGACGGAGAAGCCGCACCGCGAGAGGATTTCCGTCGCAGCTGAAATGTCGAGCGGGCGGCCTGCGACAAGTGCCCCATGCACACTCACCTCATACTGAGTGGTATGGGCAAACTTAACGGAAACACTACACGCACGATCGACGCCAATCGTCGTGCGGATAAGCCGAAGGATACTTGGAAAGGTTCAGCCGAAGGCCAGGATAGAGCCCGCAATAAAGGGCCTCCGAAACTAGGGAGAACGATCATGCTGAAGTTCTTGCTTCGAACGGCCGCGCTCGCGGCCGCTATCGCCATGATGCCGGCGGGCGCCAGGGCCGACTTTCCCGACAAGCCGATCCGCTATCTGCTCCATGTCTCGCCCGGCGGCGCCACCGACGTGATGGCGCGCAAGCTCGCCATTGCGATGGAGAAGATCCTCGGCGTGCCGCTCGTCGTGGAGAACAAGCCCGGCGGGCGCGGGGCGACCCAGCTGGCCGAGCTCGCAGCCGCCAAGCCGGACGGCTACACCATCGGCGCCGTCACCTCGACCCATATCGGCGCGTTCAACCAGACCCTGAAGCAATACAAGGTGGACAGCTTTGACTGGATCGCCCGGCTGGTGAACGAGCCGTACCTGATCGTGGTCAACAAGGACAGCAAGATCACGTCCATGAAGGACCTCGTCGAGGCCGCCAATGCCAAGCCCGGCAGCGTCGTGATGGCCGGCTTCGTGCGCGGATCAGGCGGACATTTCGCCTGGGAGATCATGGCCAAGTCGGCTGATCTCGACAGCAAGAAGGTGCGCTGGGTGCCCTTCGACAGCGTCGGCGACGCCGTGACCGCGGCGCTCGGCAACCATGCCGAAGTCGCCATCGCCTATGTCGACCTCGTCAAGACCCATGTGCAGGCGGGCAATCTGCGCGTCGTCGCGGTCATGTCCGACAAGCGGGTGCCGCAGTTCCCGGATGTGCCGACCCTGAAGGAACAGGGCTACGCCGCCGACACCTCGTGGCAGCAGATGCGCGGCATCATCGGCCCGAAGGGCATTCCCGAGCCGATCAAGGCCAAGCTCGCCGACGCGGTCAAGCAGGCGCTCGAGACGCCTGAGCTCAAGGCCTACATGGAGGAATCGGCGCTGGTTCCCGCCTTCCAGGGCCCGGCGGACTTCACGGCGACCGCCCAGCGGGAGAACGCCGCCACCAAGGAATGGATGGCGACGCTCGGACTGACGCGCTGACCGTCGAGGAATCCGCCGGAGGCCGCATGGCGGCCTCCTCCTTCCGGCATTCGACCGAGAGAGCCTGACCGTGACCATGGCAACTCAACACGACGAGCCGACCGTCGACGTCTCCGCCGAGCCCAAGGATCTCAGCTTCCGCCTGGAACTGGGAGACGCCCTTGCCGGGGCCGCGCTCCTGGCGTTCGCCGTCACGTTCTGGGTGCTCGGCGCCGACATCGATGACGGCGGCGGCTATGGCGTCGGCGCCGCGACCTTCCCGCGCGGCATCGCGCTGTTGCTCGGCATCGGCGCCTTGGTGCTTCTGGCCAACGGCCTCGTGCATCTGTTCGGTCCGCCGAGCGGGCATCTGGTGACCATCGGCCGGCCGCTGCATGTCATAGCGGGCATGGGCCTGATGCTGGCCTTCGCGCCGGCCATGCGGCACCTCGGCTACTACCCGACCATGGGCGTCTTCCTCGCGGCCCTGCTCTGGGTCGCCGATTGCCGTCGCCCCCTGCACATCCTCGCCTATGTCGCGGGCTTCCTGCTGTTCAGCAAGGTCGTCTTCGAGATGGTCCTCTCCATCCCACTGCCCTGAGGTGCGCCATGATCGATGGATTCCTAGCGGGACTCTCGGCCTTCTCCTCCTGGCAGGTCATGGCCGGGCTTCTGGGCGGCGTCGTCATCGGCTACGTCGTCGGCGCGCTTCCCGGCCTGTCGGCCGGTGTCGGCATGGCGCTGCTCATTCCCTTCACCTTCGGGCTCGATCCGGTGGTGTCGGTCGTCATGCTGGTGAGCCTCTATATGGCTTCGGAATATTCCGGCGCTATTCCGGCCATCCTCATGAACACGCCGGGTGAACCTTCCTCCGCCATAACGGCGCTGGATGGCTACCCGATGCGCGAGCGCGGCGAGGCGGGCGAGGCGCTGACCCTGTCGATCCTCGGCTCCGCCGTCGGATCGATCATCAGCACGCTGCTGCTGATCTTCACCGTGATGTGGATGACAAAGATCGCGCTGGCTTTCGGCCCGACGGAATATTTCGCCCTCGCCGTGCTCGGCCTGAGCCTGATCTCGACGCTTGCCGGCCATTCGATCCTGCGCGGCTTCATCGCGCTTCTCTTCGGACTGCTGCTGACCACCGTGGGCGCCGATCCCGTGGACGGCGTGATGCGCTACGTCTTCACCGACAACCTGCTCGGCGGCTTCCCCTTCATCGCCGCACTGATCGGCCTGTTCGCGCTGTCCGAGGTGCTGCGCATGCTGGAGTCGCCGGGCGACCGCGTGACCCCGCTGAAGGAACTGCCCGGCCTCACCGCCCAGTTCGGTCTCCTGAAGCCGCACGCCGGCAATCTCGTGCGCTCGACCTTCATCGGCTACATCCTGGGCGTGATCCCCGGCGCCGGCGCAACGATCGCGTCCATCACCGCCTATTCGGTCCAGAAGCGCCTGTCCAAATCGCCCGAGACCTTCGGCAAGGGCAATCCGGAAGGCGTCGTCGCCGCCGAAACCGCCAATAATGCCTGCATGCCCGGCGCGCTCGCGCCGATGCTTGCGCTGGGCATTCCCGGCAAGGCGAGCACGGCCGTCCTCGTCGGGGCGCTCGCCATCCAGGGCGTGCGGCCGGGGCCGCTGATCTTCACGCAGCACCCGGAGATTCCCTACTCGATCTATATCGCGCTGCTCGTCGGCATGCCCTTCATGGTGCTGCTGGGCCTGTTCGGTTCGCGCCTATGGGTGCGGCTGACGACGATCCCGGCTTCGGTCGTGACCGGCATAGTGGCTGCGACCTGCCTGCTCGGCACCTATTCGGAATCCAACGACATCTTCGCGATCGGGGTCGCGGTCGGCTTCGGCATCGTCGGCTATCTTCTCTCCAAGGTCGACATTGAGCCGGCTCCCATCGTGCTCGCTCTGGTGCTGGGCTACATGATGGAATCGAACTTCCGCCGCAGCCTCGTCATGTCCGGCGACGACATGGGCGTGTTCCTCAGGGAGCCGATTTCCGCGGTCTGCCTCGTCCTGGCGGCGATCATCTTCGTCGCGCCCTTGTTGCAGAACCTGCTGGCGTGGCGACGCCGGCGCGGCGAACTGGATATCCGGCCGGGCGCCGACACGGAGGTGTCGCGATGAACGGCGAGCGGCCTCTGCGCAGCGTCCTCTACGTGCCCGGCATCAGGGAGCGGGCGCTCGAGAAGATACGCGAGCTCGATGTCGATGCTCTCATCATCGACCTCGAGGATTCCATTGCGCCCGAGATGAAGCCGCAGGCGCGCGAGAATGCCTGCCGCGCGGTGTCGGCCGGCGGTTATGGCTTCCGCCAGGTCGCGATCCGCGTGAATTCGCGGGGAACCCGGTGGTTCGAAGACGACCTCGCCGCGGTGGCGGCGGCCGGTCCCGACATCGTGGTGCTCAGCAAGGTCGAAGCGCCCGACGACATTGGCGAGGCCCATCGCCTTCTCCGCTCTGCGGGGGCGGCGCCGGGCCTCCAGCTCTGGGCGATGATCGAGACGCCGCTTGGCCTGCTCGACCTGAGCGAGATCGTGCGGGAGGGTCGCAAGCAGCCCGACAACAGGCTCGCGGGCCTCGTGCTCGGCACGAATGACATCGCCAAGGATACCGGGGTGCTGGCGGGTGACGATCGCGCGGCCATGGTGCCGTGGCTGCTGAACGCCGTGCTGGTCGCGCGCGCTCACGGGCTTTCGGTGTTCGACGGTGTCTATAACGCCTTTACGGACATGGACGGGTTCGTGCGCGAATGCGCCCAGGGCCGCCAGCTCGGTTTCGACGGCAAGACCCTCATTCATCCCTCGCAGATCGCTCTGGCCAATCGCCTCTTCGCCCCCGCGGACGAAGACGTCGCCGAAGCCCTCACGATCGTCGAAGCCTTCGCCCTGCCGGAGAACGCGGACAAGGGCGTCATCACGCTCGGCGGCAAGATGGTCGAGCGGCTGCATGCGATGTCCGCGAAACGCCTCATCGCGATAGATGCTGCGATCAAGGCTCGCGGATCCTTCGCCTAAGGTGCTCCCCGCATTGGGCCGGCGCCGGATATGCCCATCTGGTGGGCAGCACCTGCCCGATTGTTGGTAGCCCGGCATCCAACAATCGGTACGTCCGCAGACAAGTCTTCCCAGGGCACCCTGCGCAACACTCCGCTCCTCAGTTCCGGTCACCGCGCCATTCGCACGCGGAAGCAGAGGAGAAGGTTCAGTGGCACTCGATCTCGACACGCATTCCCGTGCGAAAGGCGGCCCGATGGGCGCGCGGCTGCGCTCGGCGCTCCTTGGCGTTCTGGGCCTCGCACTCGCCACCGGCGGGCTCGCGACCGCCCTGCCGCAGCAGGCCGAAGCCTCCATGCCGGCCGCCTGCGCCGCGCTTCAGGCGAAATATCCCTCGCTGAAGGGCAAGACCCTCATCAACGCCATCAACCCGCACACGCCGGGCTACGAGACCATCGATCCCGCCGACCCGACCAAGTATATCGGCTTCGACATCGATCTCGGCGAGGCCATCGGGGAATGCCTCGGCTTCAAGCTGACCTACAAGCCGGTCACCTTCGCTGCGCTGCTGACCACGCTGCAGGCGGAACAGGCCGACATCGTCATCTCCGACATCTACGCCACCAAGGAGCGCGCCAAGGCCGCGGACTTCATCACCTATCTCAAGGTGTTCGACGGCGTGCTGGTCGCCAAGGGCAATCCGAAGGGCATCGACGGCATCAACCTGTCCCTGTGCGGCGCGGTGGCCGCCGAGAACACCGGCTATGTCGAGGTGCCGCTGATCCAGGCGCTGGAGGCCGAGTGCAAGAAGGCGGGCAAGCCGGCGCCCGAAATCCTGCTCTTCGACAACAACGCCAATTGCATCCAGGCGATCCTGGCCGGGCGCGCCGACACCTACATCAATGACGTCAACACGGTGGACGGCGCCGTGAAGGCCTATCCGGACAAGTTGGCGAAGGCGACGGCGGTGACGCTGCCCTATTCGGTGGGCATCGCCGTGCCACGCAACAAGGTCGAGTTCCGCGACGCGGTCATGGCTGCGCTGACCGAGATCCAGAAGTCCGGCCTGCAGGCCGAGCTGATGAAGAAGTGGAACCTGCCCGCCGAGCAGCTGGAAAGCCCGAAGCTCGTCCTCGCCGACTGAGCGATCCGTCAGGCGCCACGGGCGGGCTCTCCGCCCGTGGTCCCGTCTGCTCGATGTCCCGTGCCATAGCCCGGAAAGGCCGATGGATCTCTTCCTGCATTATCTGAGCATGCCGTACCTGATCGACGGCGTGGGCTACACGCTGCTGATCACGGTGCTGGGGCTCCTCGGCGGGCTCCTGATGGGCGTGGTGCTCGCGGCGATGCAGCTCAGCCGCTTCCGGGCGCTCGCCATCATTGCCCGAGGCTATTCGATCATCTTCCGCGGCACGCCGCTGATCCTGCAGATGGTGTTCTGCTACAACGCCCTGCCGCTGATCGGCATCAAGCTCACTGCGATCTCCGCCGCGGGGCTCGCGCTGGCGCTCAACGAGGCGCCCTTCATCGCCGAGATCCTGCGCTCCAACGTCATAGGTGTCGACCGGGGCCAGGTGAGTGCCGGCCAGGCGCTCGGCATGACGCCGGCCGCCATCATGCGCCGGGTGATCGCGCCGCAGGCCATCCGTTCCATGGTGCCCGCGCTCGGCAACGAGGCGGTGAGCGCGCTGAAGAACTCGTCGCTCGCGTCGGTCGTGGCGGTGCAGGAGCTCACCCTGCGTTCGACCCAGCTCGCCTCGGCGACCTTCGACTTCTTCTCCATCTTCTTCGCCTCGGGGCTGATGTACCTGATCCTCACCGGGGCCATCGCGGTGATCCAGATCGTGGTCGAGATGCTGCTCGACCTCGACCGTCCGCCGCCCAAGGAACAGTTGCGACGATTTCTGCGGGCGATGCTGCCGGGCCGCGCCGAACCGGTGCCGGCAGACGCCGCCGGTGCCGTCCCGCCCGACGTCGCGAAGGAAATCCTTGAAGAAATCGCCGTCGATCCGCTGCCGCCGGCATCGCCGAAGGCCGCGCTGGCGCGGCCGGATCGGGAGGCCCGCGCCCGCCGCCTTGCCGGCAATAACGTTGCGGTCGAGGTGAAGGGGCTGCGCAAGCGCTATGGCGACCAGACCGTGCTCGACGGCATCGACCTGACAGTGCGCGCCGGCGAGGTCGTCGCGCTTCTCGGCCCGAGCGGCTCGGGCAAGTCGACGCTGCTGCGCTGCATCAACCGGCTGGAAGGCTGGGAGGACGGCACCATCCGCGTCGGCGGCCGCTTCCTCGGCAGCGACGAGGCGGGACGCCCGCTCTCACCGCGAACGACCGCGCAGATGCGCGCCAGCGTCGGCGTCGGCATGGTGTTCCAGCAGTTCAACCTGTTCGGCCACCTGACCGCGGAGGAGAACATCGCCGGGCCGCTGCGCTGGGTGCAGGGGCTGTCGCGGCTCGATGCCCGCCGTCGGGCGCAGGAACTGCTTGAACGCGTCGGCCTTGCCCACCGCGCCGATGCGCTGCCGCGCCATCTCTCTGGCGGCCAGCAGCAGCGCGTCGCCATCGCCCGCGCCGTGGCGCCCGGTCCCAGCGTGCTGCTGCTCGACGAGCCGACCTCGGCGCTCGATCCCGAACTCGTGGGCGAGGTGCTGGAGGTGATCCGCCGCCTCGCGGTGGAGGACGGGCTCGCCATGATCATCTCCACCCACCAGCTGCATTTCGCAGGCGATGTGGCCGACCGGATCGTCTTCCTCGCCGGCGGCTCGATCGTCGAGGAGGGCCCGGCCCAGCAGGTTCTGCGCGAGCCGCGCCATCCGCTCACCGCCCGCTTCCTCAGCACCATGGCCGCCGATTGACGGCGGCTCTACCCGTGCCTCCGGCAACGCAGGCCGGGCGCCGACCTTTCCTCCAACGAGGCTCCCTATGACCAAGCACCATCTGCCCGCCACTCCTGACACCGTCCATTGGGGCTATTTCAGCCGGACCCTCGACCCGGTGCTGACGCTCAAGTCCGGCGAGCGGGCGGTGATCGAGACCATCACCCACCACGCCAATGACGATTACGAGCGCATGATCGCCGGCGACCGGGCGGCGGAGGAGATATTCCTCTGGACCAAAGAGGCGAAGACCCTGCGCCGCCGCGGGGCGGGCGCGACCGAGGGGCCGTTCACCTATGGCTCGGGCGAGGGGCTCGGCGTGCATCTGCTCACCGGCCCGATCGCGGTCGAGGGAGCAGAGCCGGGCGACGTGATCGAGGTGCGCATCATCGACGCCTGGCCCCGCCCGAGCGCCAATCCTGCCTATCAGGGCCGGTTCTTCGGCTCCAACCCGTCCGCCAACTGGGGCTTCCAGTACAAGGACCTGATCGAGGAGCCGAAGCCCCGCGAGGTCGTCACCATCTACGAGCTCGACATGGGCGAAGCCGCGGTGAAGGCGCTCTATTCCTACCGGTGGACGCCGCAGACCGATCCGGACGGCATCGTGCACCCGACCATCGACTATCCGGGCGTGCGGGTCGACCACGGCACCATCGTGAAGAAGGAGGGCATCCTGCCGGGCATCAAGGTGCCGGCGCGGCTGCATTTCGGCACGATGGGCCTTGCCCCGGCCGAGGCGGATTTCGTCTCCACCATCCCGCCGAACTACACCGGCGGCAACATGGACGACTGGCGCATCGCCAAGGGCGCACGGATGTACTACCCGGTAGCCGTGCCCGGCGGCCTGTTCTCCTGCGGCGACGCCCATGCCTCGCAGGGCGACAGCGAGCTCTCCGGCACCGCGATCGAGATTTCGCTCACCGGCGAGTTCGAGTTCATCCTGCACAAGAAGGAGCAGCTGGACGGCACGCTGCTCGAGGGGCTGAACCACCCATTGCTGGAGAACGACGAGCTCTGGTCGGTCTACGGCTTCAGCGTCGCCAACTATCTGACCGAGCTGGGCCCGGACCACCAGACGGAGATCCTGAAGCGCGGCAGCCTCGACAACGCGATGCGCGACGCCTTCCGCAAGCTGCGCCGCTTCCTCATGACCACGCAGAAGCTCTCCGAGGACGAGGCGATCTCGCTGATGTCGGTGGCCGCGGACTTCGCGGTGACGCAGGTGGTGGACGCCAATTGGGGCCTCACCGGCTCGATCCGCAAGAGCATCTTCGCCGGCCGCTGAGACCGCTTGGCACGGACGGGTCCTGCTCGGCCGGCGCGCGACCCGCCGCGTCCCGGGCATGATCCTTGCCTGACCGGGCCTCCATGACGAGGTCCGAAGCATGAATGCCGAGCCGTTTACTAGCGAGGCCTATGCCGAGGGCGCGCGGGAGCGCGCCTGGCAGGAGGTGCTCGGCGGCTTCGGGCTGCATTCGCTGGGTGGGCGCCAGGGCACGCCCGCCCATGCCAGCGCGCTGTCGCGGCTCTCCTCGCTCGGGGTGCGGCTCGGGACCCTCGCGGCCGACGCACAGACGCTCCGCCCGCTCTCCGGGCGCGGGGGGCTGCCGCTGCTGCTGCTGCCGGTCGAGACCACGATGGTGCTCACCATCGCGGGCGACTCGCAGATCGTGCCAGCCGGCCATGTCGTCCTCGGGCCGCGCGGGGCGGACTGGCAGGTGCAGTTCCAGCGCGGCGTGCGTGCGCTCGCGCTCTCCGTGCCGGCGGAGGCCTTCCGTGGCCGCAAGGTGGCCCCGCTCGCGGCCTGCCCGCCCCGGGTCTTCGCGCCCGACGGGCTGGCGGATGTGCTGGCACGGACCGTCCAGTCGGGCAGCGGCGCGCTCGACCGGCTCTCGGATGCGGAATGGGAAGCGGTGGCGCAGAGCGCCGCCGAGCTTCTGCTCGCGCTGTCGGCGGAACTGGCGACGACCAGGGCCGACCCGTCCTCCAGCCGCGCCGCGCTGCTCCAGCGGATCTACGCCGCGATCGAGCGGAACATCGGCAGCGAGGACGTTTCGATCGCCGAGATAGCGCGGGGCGAGGGCATTTCCGAACGCTACCTCCAGAAGCTGTTCGAGGGCACGGGTGAGAGCTTCAGTCATTATGTGCGTGAGCGGCGCCTGCAGCGCGCCTGGCACGACCTTGCCAATCCGGGCGAGGCGACGGTGCCGATCTCGGAGGTCGCCTATCGCTACGGTTTCGCCGATTCCGCCCATTTCAGCCGCCTCTTCCGCGAGCGCTTCGGGCTGCCGCCGCGGGAGCTGCGCCGGCGGGAGGCCGGCCGGCATGGCCAGGACGCGTTGCCGAGCGGCCAGCGAGGCTGGCCGCAGGAGGCGCTGGTGCAGTTGCGCGCCCGCCAGACGGAAGCCGAGCCCGATGCGCGTCGCGGCGTCGTGCTCGGCAGCGACCCGCCCGCCGATGCCCCGGAATCTCCGGCGCACCACTATCTTCCGGTCAACGCCCATCATGTGCACTGGGGCTTCTTCAGCCGCTCGCTGAAGCCGCTGCTGGAGATCGATTCCGGCGACATAGTCACGGTCGAGACACTGACCCAGCATGCCTCCGACGCGCCCGAACTGATGATAGAGGGCGATCCGGGCGCCGAGAGCGTGTTCCACTGGACCCGCGCGGCAAAGGCGGTCGACCGGCGCGGCGCGGGGCCGCTCGACGCCTCGGTGTTCGGCCGCGGCGCCGGCGAGGGCTTCGGCGTGCACATCTGCACCGGCCCCATAGCGATAAGAGGTGCCCAGCCCGGCGATGTGCTGGAGGTCGAGATTCTCGATATCGAGCCGCGTCCCTCCCGCCACCCGGATCATGCCGGCCGCGTCTTCGGCAGCAGCGTCGCGGCCTGGTGGGGCTTCCACTATTCGGAGTTCCTCAGCGAGCCGCATCCGCGCGAGACGGTGACGATCTACGAAATCCTCGCCGATGCGGACGAGCCCCACGCGAAGGCGGTGCACGCCTATCGCTGGGAGCCGCAAACGGACCCCTCCGGCGTCCGGCACCTGCTCTACGACTATCCCGGCGTGCCCGTCCGTCCCGGCACGGTGACGCCGAAGAAGGGGGTGCTGGAGGGCGTGCGCATCCCGCTGCGTCCCCATTTCGGCGTCATCGCGGTGGCGCCGCGCGAGACGGGCCTCGTCGATTCCGTGCCGCCGGCCTATTTCGGCGGCAATCTCGACAATTGGCGGCTCGGCAAGGGCGCGACGATCTACCTGCCGGTCTCGGTGCCCGGCGCGCTGCTCTCGGTCGGCGACCCGCACGCGGCGCAGGGCGACGGCGAGCTCTCGGGCACAGCCATCGAATGCTCGATGACCGGCACGTTTCGCGTGATCCTGCACAGGAAGGCCGACACCGCCGGCACATTGCTGGCCGACCTGACCTATCCGCTGATCGAGACCACCGACGACTGGGTGCTTACCGGCTTCAGCCACCCCAACTATCTCGCCGAGTTCGGCGCCGACGGCCAGAGCGAGGTCTACGCCAAGTCGTCGCTCGACCTCGCCATGCGCGACGCCTTCCGCAAGGTGCGGCGCTTCCTGATGACGACGAAGGGCCTGAGCGAGGACGAAGCCATCGCGCTCATGTCGGCGGCGGTCGATTTCGGCATCACCCAGGTGGTGGACGGCAATTGGGGCGTCCACGCCATCCTCAGCAAGCGTCTCTTCCCGGATCGGGGCTGAGCCGTCAGCCGTCGGTCGAAATGGTGACGGGCTTCCAGGCCTCGATCTCCTGCCTGAGGCGCTCGATCCGGTCCGAGACGAGGCCGAGGGCGTCGCTGCCGAGCAGGAGCTGTGGCGGAGGGGTGTCGGATTCGACGAGGCGCAGGACCGCTGCCGCCAGCTTCTCGGGATCGCCGAGCTGCTTGCCGCTCCTGGCCTGCCGAGCCTGCCGGATCGGATCGAACAGCGCGTCATAGTCTGGGATCGACCGCTCGGTGCGGACCATCGAGCGTCCGGCCCAATCCGTCCGGAAGGAGCCGGGGCACAGGGCCGTCACATGGACGCCGAAGGGTGCCATCTCCGCGCGCATGACTTCCGAGATGCCCTGGAGCGCGAACTTGCTCCCGCAGTAATAGGCGATGCCGGGCATGGTGATCATGCCGCCCATCGAGGTCACGTTGACGATGAAGCCGCGGCGCCTTTCGCGAAACCGCGGCAGGAAGGCTTTCGCAACCGCGACGGCGCCGAAGACGTTCACGTCGAACTGGCGCCGCATCTCTTCCAGCGGCGACTCTTCGAGCACCCCCTCGTGCCCGTAGCCGGCATTATTGATGAGCACGTCGACCGGTCCGTGATCGTCCTCGGCCTGCCGGACCACGTCATCGATGCGGTCGAACTCGGTCACGTCGCACAGGACCGGGCGTACCGCCGGCAGGCGTTCGGCGAGCGCTGCCCGCGTCTCCTCCGAGCGGACGGTGCCGATGACCTGGTGGCCCTCGCGGAGGGCGGCCGCGGCGATGGCGAAGCCGAAGCCGGAATTCGCGCCGGTGATGAAGAAGGTCTTGCCTGACATGAGCGCCGTTCTCTCCTTGATGGGACGGTCCATGACCAATAATCTTCCTCGAGGCGATCATCGATCCTGAAAATTATGAATGTCTTGCCAGATCCTATGAAGGCGGTGGAGGAGCGGTCGGCGCGGCGAGAGCTGGTGGAGCTGGCCGAACGTCTTGCCCCCCGCCATGGCTACAATCCGACCGGGCTCGACAATGTTCGCCTCCTCAGGACCGAGGCGGTCCTCCACGACATTCCCGTGCTTTATCGGCCGGGCGCGGTGTTCGTGCTGCAGGGCCGCAAGCAAGGCCTGCTGGAGGACGAGGTTTATCTCTATGACGAGGAACACTATCTGGCGGTGTCGGTGCCGGTGTCGTTCCGGATGCAATCCATCGCCAGCGCCGAACGCCCCCTGCTTGCCGTCTACGTCGAGTTCGACATGCGCCTCGCCGCCGAGATCGCCTCGGAAGTGGGGGTGAGGCGTGCCGAGCCGGCAGCCGGCAAGATGAGGGGCCTGGCGTCGAGCCGCATGGAGCCGGCTATCGAGGACGTCGTGCTGCGATTGCTGCGGGCGCTGCGCGATCCGGTCGAGCTCGCCGTCCTAGGCGCCGCCATCTCGCGCGAGCTGCATTACCGCGTCCTGGTTGGCCCGCAGGGCGGCGCGATGATCGCGGCCCTGCAGCAGCGCGGCACCAGCGGGAGGATCGTGCAAAGCCTCGCCCGGCTACGCGAAACCTACGATTCCGCGCTTTCCGTCGCCGCGCTGGCAGGCGAGGCGGGGATGAGCGTTCCTTCCTACCACGTCCACTTCAAGGCCCTGACCGGTAGTACGCCGATGCAGTATGTGAAGGCGATGCGGCTCCACGAGGCGCGGCTGATGATCGCCCGGCAGGACAGGACGATCGCGGAGGTCGCGGCCTGCGTCGGCTATGCCAGCCCCGCCCAGTTCAGCCGCGACTTCAAGCGCCATTTCCGGCGCACGGCCTCCGAGGAGGCCAGATGGGTCCGGCAGCATCTCGGCGAGCTTGCCTGAGCCGCGGCGAGTGCCCGACCGAGCGCCTCAGCGGCGCTCGTACCAGTCCTGTAGCCGGTACCAGGCGGCGACGATCGGCACGAACCACGGATTGCCGGAATAGAGCGGCACGGCGGTGAACTGCTCGCGGTCGAAGGCGGTCGTCCGGTTCTGCCGGCCGAGGATCTTCTGCGCCGTCTGGTAGCCGAGATAGGACATCAGCGCGACGCCGTTGCCGTTGCAGCCGACCGCGAAGTCGGAATTGTCGCGCCGGCCCATATGGGCGACCTTGTCCACCGTCATGGCGACGAAGCCGCTCCAGGCATGGCTGATCCTGTAGGCCTTCAGCTCGGGCCAAATCTCCGTCATCCGCTCATAGATCGCCGGCGCGGCGTCGCGGTCCTCGCGCTCGAAGAAGCCGGGGCGCGAGCCGAACAGGATGCGTGTGCCATCCGGCGAGGGCCGGCTGTAGATCACGTCGCGCCGCGTGTCGGAGATCATCCGGGCCCTGGGAATCAGCGTCTCGATGAGATCGGCCGGCAGTGGCTCGGTGGCGATCTGGTAGCTCTTCACCGGCACCACGCGGCGGGCGAGGTCGGGATGGCCGTCCTTGCGAGTATAACCATTGGTGGCGCTGACCACGTGCCGGGCGAGGATGTCGCCGCGCGTCGTCGGCACCCGCTTCAGCCCGCCATCGGCGTCCTGCACGGGGCCGGCCTTGGCGTGCGAGCGCAGCTTCGCGCCGCTCGCGCGCGCCCGCTGGCGCAGGGCCTGATGGTACTTGCCGGGATGCAGCCCGCCATACTCATCGACCACGATGCCACCATGATAGTAGTCCGAGCCGATCGCATGCCGCTGATTGGCGCGGTCGTAGAGATGCACGGTCACGCCGGTCTTCTCGGCGAGGATCCGGCCATTGTGCCAGGTCGGCTGGAGAAGGGACGGCGCATGCGCGCCGAAGAAGCGGCCGGTGATCTTCAGGTCGGCGTCGAGCCCTTCGCCCTGGATGAGGTTCTGCAGATAGTCGAAGGAGGAGATGCTGTCGCCGATCATGCGGTTGAACAGCTCGGGGTCGATGCCCTTGATGGCGCCGCCAACCACCAGCTTCTGGCCGCTCGAGACCATGCCGCCCGAGCGCGTCGAGCCGCCTTCGCCGATGCGTTCCCCATCGATCACCACCACGTCGAGCCCGGCGCGGGCAAGCTCGGTCGCGGCGTTGAGGCCGGCATAACCCGAGCCGATGACCACCGCGTCGGCGCGGGCCGGGAGCGGGTCGAGGTCGGTCTCCGGCTCGGCGGCGTCCCACCAATAAGGTTGGGCCTTGAAGCCCTCCGCGAAAATGTCTGCTGCCGACATTGCACTGCCTCTGCTGAATGAACGCGTGGGCTCGAGGGGCGCCGACGCGTTCGGAAATCGGGGGAGGGGGCCTAGAGCACCTGTCCCTAGAGCACCTGTCCTAGGAACTCGCGCGTGCGCGCATCCTGCGGCGCATCGAAGATCTGCGCCGGCGGCCCGCTCTCGACGATGCGGCCGTGATCGGTGAAGCAGACCCGGTCCGCCACCTCGCGGGCGAATTTCATCTCATGGGTGACGAGGATGCAGGTCAGCCTGTCGTCGACCAGCTCGCGGATGGCGGTGAGCACCTCCTTCACCGTCTCCGGGTCGAGCGCCGCCGTCACCTCGTCGAACAGGATGACCTGCGGTTCCATGGCAAGCGCGCGGGCGATGGCGACGCGCTGCTGCTGGCCGCCGGAGAGCTGGCCGGGATAGGCATCGGCCTTGTTCGACAGCCGCACCTTGGCGAGGAGGCGGTGGGCCCGCGCCTCGACCTCCCTCGCGTCGTGGCCGAGCACCTGGACGGGCGCCATCATGATGTTCTGCAGCACCGTGCGGTGCGGGAACAGGTTGTACTGCTGGAACACCATCGACACCTGATGGCGCAGCGGCCGCATCTCCTTCTCGGTCTTCAGCTTGTGGACCTCGTGCTGGCCCACGCGGATGCTGCCGCCGTCTATCGGGATCAGTCCGTTTATGCAGCGCAGGATGGTCGACTTGCCCGAGCCGGAAGGGCCGATGATGCACACCGCCTCGCCATCCTTTACCGAGAGCGAGATGCCCTTCAGCACCTGGAACGAACCGAAGCTCTTGGTGACCCCGTCGAGCTCGATCAGCGTGTCGGCGCGGTTCATAGGGCGTCTCCCTTGACCGACTGTTCCATCCGCCGCGCCAGCAGCGCGATCGGGTAGCAATAGGCGAAGAACAGGAACAGGGTGGCAATGTAAAAATAGACGATGACCCGCTCGTTCTCCATGGAAAGAAGCGTATTCAGCGTCGTAATGACGTCCTGAATACCTGTCACCGTGGCGAGAGAGGTGGCGATCATCAGCAGGGCGTAGAGGTTCATCCAGCCCGGGATCATGCGGCGCAGCGCCTGCGGCAGGATGATGCGCCAATAGATCGCCATCGGCATGTAGCCGAAGGCGCGCGCCGCCTCCCACTGGCCGGAATGGATGGACTGCACGGCGCCGCGGATGATCTCGGCGAAGTTCGCCCCGGTCGGCAGGGCAAGGCCGATCACCGCCTTGACGAAGGCCGGCACGGCGATGCTGAACCCGAACAGCCGGACGTTGAACGGGATGATGTAGAGCATCGCGAACAGCAGCACGAGCCAGGGCGAGTTGCGCAGGAAGTTCATGATGAAGAAGCAGGGCAGGCGGATCGCCCGGTTCCTCGCCATCATGCCGAAGGCGAGCAGCGTTCCCATCACCGCGGCCAGCACCATGGAGCAAAGGCCGAGGAAGATGTTCAGCACGAAGCCGCCGGTGAGCGGCCAGCCGGAGCCGCTGCCGGTGAGCAGCAGCGGCAGGCGCAGCCACACGCGCTGCCAGTTCGCGGCGCCGCCGGTGAGCGCATCCGCCGCCAGCCAGGCGACGAGCGCCAGCACGATGGCGAGCTGCACCGCGCGCTTCTTCTCGTGATAGGTGAGGGGCCACTGCATCTCAGTGGCCCTTGCCGTAGCCGGGGAAGGCGAGCGCCTGCTCGATGCGCGACATGCCCCAGGACAGAAGGCTCACCAGCGACACGTAGATCAGCAACACCAGCAGCATGACCTCGGCGGTGCGGAACGTGTCGTTGTAGATCTGGCCGGCGTAGTACATCAGCTCCGGGACCGTGATGACCGAGGCCTGCGAGGTGGTCTTGAACAGGTTGGTCAGGATATTGGTGAGCGCCGGCAGGCAGATGCGGCTGGCGATCGGCATCTCGATGCGCCGGAAGCGGGCCCAGCGGCTGTAGCCGAGCGAGCGCGCCGCCTCGGTGACCGAGTGCGGCAGGCTCTCCAGTCCGGAACGGAAGGCCTCGATGCACAGCGCGCCGCCGAACAGGCTCAGCGAAACCAGGGCGCAGTCGAAGGCCGAGAGCAGCGGCACGCTCAGCCCCGTCGCCGGGTCGGTCACGCGCAGCCCGATGGTGCTGAGCGTGAAGTAGAAGAACAGCATCTGCAGCAGCGGCGGAGTGTTGCGGAACAATTCGACGAAGAGCTCGATCAGCGCGTCGAGCCAGGCGATGCGCAGGCTCAGCGCCAGCGCCCCGAACGCGCCGATGAGGATGGCGATCGCCGAGGAGGCGAGCGCCAGTCCGATGGTGGTGAGCGTCCCGCGAAGCAGCCAGTCCTGATAGACCGGGTCGCTCAGCCAGGAATAGTCGAGACCGAACAAGAGGTAGGCTCCGCGGGACGGTGGATCACGGCTTCAGCTTGGCGGCGGCGGCCTTGGCCCGCTCGGCGATGTACTTGGCAGGGGGCATGCCGTAGGTGGTTTCCCACTCGATCAGCTTGCCCTCGGCTTCGGCCTTGGTGATCGCCTTGTTCACCGCGTCGCGGAACGCCACGTCGTTCTTGCGGATGCCGGCCGCCTGCGGGATGTACTCATAGGGGTCGACGGCGATCTTGTAGCCCGCCCAATCGGCCTCCTCGGTCTTCTGGCGCAGCGTCATGTCGTCGAAGACGAAGCCGACGCAGCGATTGTCCTTGAGCGCACGGTAGGCCTCCGGCTGCGTCTTGAACGCGGTGAGCTGGATGCCGAGGTCGCCGGACAGGTGCTTGTTGTAGTAGGAGCCCTGGATGCCGCAGAGCGTGAGACCCTTGAGCTCTTCCCACTTGCTGAAGGTCGCCGCCTTGGGGGCGATGACCGAGGGTCCCGGCGCCGAGACGTAATATTCCGAGAAGTCGATCACCTTGCCGCGCTCCTCGGTGACGCCGAGCGTGGCGAGGATGATGTCGATGCGGCCGGAATTCAGGAATTCGATGCGGTTGGCGGCGACCACGGGCACCAGCTCGAACTTGCCTTCGGGGCCGAGCAGTTCCTTGGCGATGTACTTGCCGAGATCCACCTCGAAGCCGACGATCTCGCCCTTGTCGTTGAGGAAGCCGTAAGGCGGGTAGTCGTTCTTGACGCCGATCGTCAGCGTGCCCTTGGCCTTGACGTCGGCGAGCGTGTCGGCGCTCGCCGCACCGATGCCCAGCGTCATCGCGAGCGAGGCGGCGATGGTCAGGATGGAAGTTCTCACGTTACGTCCCTCTGGTTCTGGTTGAGCATTACGTCGCGTGGCGCGAAGGTAGCGAGGCCGCGCAATGAGCCGGCTGCACCAGCAGGTCTGATCAAAAACTGACCCGCCCCCTGTCTGCTTGTTTTTTGGACATTGATTATCAGAACTTCTCACACTATAAGCTTGGGACGGCGTTTTTATCACTATGTAGAAATTCCCGATGGCAGCTCCCACGGCGAGCGGTTCGCAACTCCTCGATCGGGCGGCCTTGCTGCTCGATCTCATCGCCGATGGAACGTCGGAGGGAGCGACGCTGAAGGAGCTCGTGGAAAGGTCCGGGCTCAACACCGCGACCTGCCACCGCATCCTCAACACGCTGGTCGGGCACCGGCTGCTGGCCCGTGACGACAAGCGCAAGCGCTATCGGCTCGGGGCCAAGATGTTCATCTATGGCGCGCGGGCCGCGCGTGGGCCGGGCCTCATCAGCCGCTGCGAGATGAGCCTGTCGCGGCTGCGCAAGAAGACCGGCGAGACCACGCATCTGATGGCGCGGCACAACCACGATTCCCTCTGTCTCGATCGTCGCGACGGGGAATGCGTGGTGCAGACCCTGACCGGTTCCATCGGCGGCTCCGTGCCGCTCGGCGCCGGGCCCGGCAGCATCGCCATGCTGGCCTTCCTCGACCGCGAGGAGCAGGAGTTCATCCTGCGCGCCAACGAGCCGCGCTTCGCCGCCTTCCGCGACCTCGCCGCGGACAAGGTGTGGCGGCTGATCGAGGAGACGCGGGCGCGCGGCCACGCGGTCGACATCGGTGAACTCATCCCCGGCATTGCCGGCGTCGCCATGCCGATCCTCGACGAGACCGGCGTGCCGGTCGCCTCGCTCGGCTTCACCTTCCTCTGCGCCAAGATCGTGCCCGGCCTGGTGGAGAACTATGCGGCCCTGTTGCGCGCCGAGATCGACCTGATCGAGAGGCGGAGCTGACCGCGGGTCAGAACGACTCTTCCAGCGTCCAGTTGACCGCGAACTCGGCGACGCTCGACGTGTTGGGCAGCTCGATCAGGAAGCGGATGGCGCGGCCGATATCGGCCGGGTCGGTCAGTTCCTCGGCCGTGCGGGTGGTGAGCGGCAGCCCCATGTCGGTGGCGACGAAGCCCGGGCAGACCGCGGTCGCGCGGATGCCGAGCTCGAAGCCGGTGTGGCGCAGCGCATGGGCGAGCCCGGTGGCGGCGAATTTCGACACCGAATAGAGGCTGGAGATCGCCGATTTCACCCGTTTGCCGGAGAGCGAGGAAACGATGATCACCCGTCCCCGCCCGCTGGCGGCAAGGTCGTTCCAGGCCGCCTTGGCGAGCCGGCGCGGCGCGGCGACATGCACCTCCATCAGCCGCGCAAGTTCCTCGTCTTCGGCGGCGATCACGTCCTTGCGGATCATGATGCCGGCATTGGCCACTACCGCGTCGATGCCGCCGAAGCGGGCGCGCGCCTCCGCCACCCAGCGCTCGGCCGCGGCCGGATCGGTCGCCTCATAGGCGCAGGCCTGCACCTGGCCGGGACCTTCCTCCGCCCAGTCGGGCAAAGCCGGGCTGCGCATGCCGAGCGAGACGTTCCAGCCGGCCTGCATCATGACGCGGCCGGTGGCCGCGCCGATGCCGCGCCCGCCGCCGGAGATGAGAACGGTGCGTGCGGTCATGGCGAACCTCTCAGGCGTGAGGCGGAAGCTCGGCACCCTCGCGCCGCGCGGCGCGGGTGTCGGCGTAGCGGAAATAGCGCAGCCGCAGCTTCGGCGCGTAGTCCATGTAGAAGGGTGCCGCCTTCAGCGGCTCGACGCGCAGCGACAGGTCCTTCTCCGGCACGCCCATCGCCCATTCGGAAAGGATGCCGCCGAGCATCGAGCCGGTCGGCACGCCGCGGCCGGACAGGCCGGTCAGTGCAACCACGCCCGGCGCTAGGCCGTAGAGGCGCGGCACCGTCCGCACCTGCATGTCGAGCTCGCCATACCAGAAATATTCCCAGCGGATCGGCTGCCGGATCTGCGGGTGCAGCCATTTCAGCCGGTCGGCCATCACCTGGTGGGTGTAGGGGATGTCGCTGCCGCGCGCGCCCATCGGGAACATGGAGGCGACGATGCGGCCCTCGGCATTGTACTTGTAGACGTAGATGTCGCCGCGCCCGTCATGCATCGTGGTGTCCTGCGGCAGCACGGATCGGCGCACATCCGGGTCGAGCGGCTGGGTGGCGCAGACGAAGACCCTGAGGATCTTGAAGCTGCGGTCGAGCTTGGGCCACGCCTTCACCGTATAGGCGCCGGTGGCGAAGATCACCTTGTCGGCGACGACCTCGCCCTGCGGCGTCCTGACCTTCCAGCGCAGCCCTTCCGGCTCGACATCCTCCGCCGGCGAGGCGGTGTAGAGCGTGCCGCCCTCCTGCATCACCGCGCGGGCAAGGCCGCGGGCATAGCCGAGCGGGTTCATGTGCCCGGCTTCCTCGTGGAGCCAGCCGCCATAGAAGCGCGGGCTTCCGGTGAGCGTCTCGACCTCGTCGCGCCCGAGCAGCCGGGTGCGGGCGCCGACATCGTTGTACTGCTCGACCTTGCCTTTCAGCAGCTCGACCGCGCCGGGCCGCAGGGCGCCCATCACATAGCCGTTCTGCCGCCATTCGCAGTCGATCTGGTAGTCGCGGATCATCGCCCCCACGCGGTCGTTCGCCCGCGTCTGGCGGTGGATGAGGCGCTCGGCCCAAGGCTCGCCGAGGATCTTCCGCAGCGACGGCAGGCTGTAATAGCTGAAGGTCGGGGTGCAGTGGCCGGCATTGCGGCCAGAGCCGCCGAAGCCGGCCTCCTCGGCCTCCAGCAGCACCACCTTCACCCCCTGCCGTGCGAGTTCCAGAGCGGTGGTGAGGCCGGTGAAGCCGGCGCCGACGACACAGACATCGGCGCTGACGCGGCCTTCGAGCCGTGTCGTCTGTGGTGCCGGCGCGGCAGTGGCGTACCAGAGGGTGGTGGCGAAGGGGGAGAACTTGCTCATGGTCGTTGCTGCTGGGGCAGGCTCCAGACTCCTTGGATATCCGTAGCCGACCACGCAACCGCCGACCGCGTCAACGATGTTTCATAATGAGAATTTCATATGCTGATATTTTCACATATTGATAAATCGTAAGGTGGCACGACGTAGGCACCGGATCGTGGCAAACGGCAATGTGGCGCGTCGCGGGCTTTTTCGCGGCGCCGCACGGTGCTAGTGTCGCCGCGGTCCGTTTGTGAAGGAGAGGTAGCAATGTCGAGAGTTCCAGCTACCCTGTTGGCCGTCATTATGTTGGCGGCATCCGCCGCGGCGCCGGCATTCGCCCAGGATGCGGGCACGATGCCCGGCAACCTCAACAACCTGAACCAGCCGGTGATTCCGCCCGGCAACCCCGACAATCTGAACCCCGGCGCCGACGCGCCGCAGCCCCTCACCGGGGAGCTGGTGCCTCTGCCCGGCCCGCCGCCGGTGGGCGGCGCAGCCGATCTCAAGCTGCCGGACTGCGCTCCGCCCAATTGCGGCACGCCGCAGATCATGCAGTAGCGCCTCGCCATTAGAGGCTTCCCGCGGCTGGTGATCCGGTTTCCGCGCCGAGCGGGCTCCGCGCCGTGGCGCGTGCTCGCGCGCTTCGTATTCGGCTATCCGGCGTGCGGAATTGGTCAAGCAGCGGAGGTTGCCGGGCGTAGGCTTTCCCTTGCGGTGCCGCCAGCGGCATGATCGCCAACACGGGGAACAGCAATGATTTTACGCAGTCTCGTTGCCTGCCTCAGCTTGTCCGCCACGCTGCTCGGCTCGCCCGCCTTCGCCAGCGAGCCGGCTGCGTGCGCCAAGCCGCGCTTCTCCGATGTCGGCTGGACCGACATCACCGCCACCACCACCATCGCCAGCCAGATCCTGCAGAGCCTCGGCTACAAGCCGGAGGTCTCGGTGCTCTCCGTCGCCATCACCTTCAAGGCGCTGGAGAATGGCGACCGCGACATCTTCCTCGGCAACTGGATGCCCTTGCAGGAGCCGACGCAGGGGCCGCTGGTCAAGGCCGGCAAGGTCGACGTCGTCGTCGACAACCTCAAGGACGCCCGCATCGGCTTCGCCACCTCGAAGGAGGCCCATGACGCCGGCCTGAAGACCTATGCCGACATCGCCAAGTTCAAGGATCAGCTCGGCGGCAAGCTCTACGGTATCGAGGCCGGCAGCGGCGCCAACAACACCATCTCGAAGATGATCACCGAAGACACCTTCGGCCTGAAGGGCTTCGACCTCGTCGAATCCAGCGAGCAGGGCATGCTGGCCCAGGTATCGCAGAAGATTCGCATGAAGCAGCCGGTGGTGTTCTTCGGCTGGCGGCCGCACCCGATGAACGTCAACCTGCCGATCGCCTATCTCTCGAACGGCAACGACGTCTTCGGCCCGAATGACGGCGGCGCCACCGTGGTGACGCTGACCCGGCCGGGCTACGTCAAGGAATGCCCGAATGTCGGCCGGCTGCTCACCAACCTCGTCTTCGACGTGGCCATGGAGGACCGGCTGATGAGCGACATCCTCGACAAGGGGATGACGCCGGACGCCGCCGTGCGTGCCTGGCTGAAGGAGAACCCGGCCGTGCTCGACAAATGGCTCGCCGGCGTGACCACCTTCGACGGCAAGCCCAGCGTGACCGCGGTGAAGAGCGGGCTGGGCCTCTGATCTCACGACCTGGTTCGGCGCGCGGCCGAGGGCGGCGCGCCGAATTGCCGTCGATAGGCGCGCGAAAGCGAGGCGATGGCGGAAAAGCCCGTCCGCTCGGCGATGTCGGCGATGGGCAGATTCGTGTCCAGCACCAGCCGCCGCGCCGCATTCAGCCGCAGCGTCACGTAGTAGACGCCGGGCGACACGTCGACGGTCTTCTGGAACAGCGTCTCCAGCCCCCGCGTCGATACGCCCACCCGGCGCGCAATGGCGGCGATGGTGAGCGGCCGGTCGATATGGGTCTCCATGATGCGGATCGCCTCCGCCACGCGCGGCTCGTGCTGGCGGATGCGCCCGAGCGAGACGATGGGCTGCACGTCCGAGCCGGTGCGCACCTCCTCGTAGATATAGAGGCTGGCGACGTCGAGCGCGGCGGAATAGCCGTTGCGGGCGCGGATCAGCGACAGCATGCAGTCGAGCGCCGGCGTCGCCCCGCCGGTGGTGAACACCGGCTCGTCGACGACGAAGCGGTCCGGCTCGACATCCGCATTCGGGAAGCGGGCGGCGAAATCCTCCAGATCTTCCCAATGCGTGGTCGCCCGGCGCCCGTCGAGCAGTCCGGCGAAGCCCATCAGCCAGGAGCCGGATTCAATGCCGCCGACGATCTTCGAGCGGGTGGCGCCGGCGCGCAGGCTTTTCAGGATGCGCGGCGTCGCATGATGCACCGCGTCGAAGGCGGCGACGACGATCAACGCGTCCTGCTGCATCGACGGGTCGAACGCTCCGTCAACCGGAATCGGCAAGCCACAGCTCGCCACGGGCATCTGCCCGTCGATCGAGGTGAGCTTCCAGCGATAGGCGGCGCGCCCGAGCACGCGGTTGGCGCCGCGCATCGGGTCGAGCGTCGCCGCCAGCGACAGCAGCGACAGGCCGGAGAACAGCAGCAGCGTGACGTCGAGCGGCTCGTCGGAATGGGCGAAGATCATCGCGCACCGGTCGGCTTCGTAGAATGGAAAATCGTCTACGCAAATAGTTGCGTCACGGAAGCGCGATCACGTCAAGCTCCGCCCAATCAGCAGGGAGGCACGACATGCCGTTGTCGATGAATCGCGAGGTCTTCATCACCTGCGCCGTGACCGGCGCCGGCGACACGGTGGGGCGCTCGTCCCATGTGCCGGTGACGCCGCAGCAGATCGCCGAGAGCGCGATCGACGCGGCGAAGGCGGGGGCGGCGGTGGTGCATTGCCATGTGCGCGATCCCGAGACGGGGGCCGCGTCGCGCCGCCGCGACCTGTTCCGCGAGGTGACGGATCGTATCCGCTCGGCCGAGGTTGACGTGGTGCTCAACCTGACCGCCGGCATGGGCGGCGACCTCGTCTTCGGCAGCGTCGAGGCCCCGTTCCCGGTGAACGCGGCCGGCACCGACATGGCGGGCGCCACCGAGCGCGTCGCCCATGTCGCCGAGTGCCTGCCGGAGATCTGCACGCTCGACTGCGGCACGATGAACTTCAACCTCGGCGACTACGTCATGACCAACACGCCCTCCATGCTGCGCGCGATGGCGCGGCAGATGACGGCGCTGGGCGTGCGGCCGGAGATCGAGGCCTTCGACACCGGCCACCTCTGGTTCGCCAAGCAGCTGGCCGAGGAAGGGCTGATCGAGAACCCGGTGCTGATCCAGCTCTGCATGGGCATTCCGTGGGGGGCGCCAGACGACCTGAATACGTTCATGGCCATGGTCAACAACGTGCCGGCGAATTGGACCTTCTCCGCCTTCTCCATCGGCCGCAACGCGCTGGCCTATCCCGCTGCGGCGGTGCTGGCGGGCGGCAATGTCCGCGTCGGGCTGGAGGACAACCTCTATGCCGGCAAGGGCCAGCTCGCCACCAATGCGCAGCTTGTCGAGAAGGCCGCGACCGTGGTGACGAATATGGGCGCGCGCATCCTTGGACCGCAGGAGGTCCGCGAAAAACTCAAGCTGGTGAAGCGCTGAGAGGGATCGACATGACGAGCCTTGCCCCCATCTCCCGCGCCGCCTGCATCGGCGGCGGCGTCATCGGCGGCGGTTGGGTCGCCCGCTTCCTGCTCGCTGGCATCGACGTGAAGGTGTTCGACCCGCATCCTGAGGCCGAGCGTATTGTGGCTGAGGTGCTCGCCAATGCCGAGCGCGCCTATGGGCTGCTGACCAGCGTGCCGTTGCCGCCGCGCGGCCGGCTGACCTTCTGCGCCAGCGTCGGCGAGGCGGTAGCGGATGCTGAGTGGATTCAGGAGAGCGTGCCGGAACGGCTCGACCTCAAGCGCCGGGTGCTCGCCGAGATCGACGCCGCCGCACCGGCGGACGCGCTCATCGGTTCCTCCACCTCCGGCCTCCTGCCCTCCGACCTTCAGGAGGGGCTGGGTCATCCCGAGCGCCTCTTCGTCGCCCACCCCTACAACCCGGTCTATCTCCTGCCGCTCGCCGAGATCGTCGGCGGCAAGGCCACAAGCGCCGCCACCATCGCGCGGGCGAAGGATGCGCTCGACGCCATCGGCATGAAGGGCGTCGTCATCGCCCGCGAGATCGAGGCCTTCGTCGGCGACCGGCTGCTGGAGGCGCTGTGGCGCGAGGCGCTGTGGCTGATCAAGGACGACATTTGCGACGTCGAGACGCTCGACGACGTGATCCGCTATTCCTTCGGCCTGCGCTGGGCGCAGATGGGCCTGTTCCAGACCTACCGCATCGCCGGCGGCGAGGCAGGCATGCGCCATTTCCTCGCCCAATTCGGCCCGTGCCTGCAATGGCCGTGGACCAAGCTGACCGATGTCGTCGACCTCGACGAGGCGCTGGTCGAGAAGATCGGCGCCCAATCGGATGCGCAGGCGAAGGGCCTCTCGATCCGCCAGCTCGAGCGCATCCGCGACGAGAACCTCGTCGGCATATTGCAGGCACTGAAGGCAGGACAGGGCGGCGAGGGCTGGGGTGCGGGCAAGCTGCTCGCCGAATTTGAGCAGCGGCTGCGCGAGAGCGCGGGCCACGCGGACGCCGTCGACATCCATGCGCCGCTGCCGCTGGTCGAGACCCGCGTGTCGCCGGCCTGGATCGACTATAACGGCCACATGACCGAACACCGCTATCTGCAGGTGTTCGGCGACACCACCGACGCGCTGCTGCGCCTCATCGGCGCCGACCTCGCCTATGTCGAGGGTGGCCACTCCTACTACACGGTGGAGACGCATCTGCGGCACCTCGACGAGGCGCATCTCGGCGAGGCGTTGCGCGCGACCTGCCAGATCCTGTCGGTGGACGAGAAGCGCATCCACATCTTCCACCGGCTCTTCGCCGGCGCGGGGAACCGCGAGGTCGCCACCGCCGAGCAGATGCTGCTGCATGTCGACACCAGGGCCGGCCGGGCGACGCCCGCGCCGGAGATCATCCTCGCCCGGCTTCGTCCGATCGCCACGGCGCACGCCCAGCTCGACGCGCCCGAGGGCGCCGGCCGCGCCGTCGGCCAGAAGCGGTCGATGGCCGCCGTGTGAAGCGGAGCCGCTTCAGCGGCCCTCCTCGCATTCAAGCGTGCATTGTCGTAACCGACCGGCTTCACGCCGCGATATCGTTGTTCTTCGTCTTTCTGCCCGTACTCGTGTGGACGGTGCGGGCAGGGCGAATGATTTGTGCGAAGAGTTCGGGATTCCCGCCGTTCCGGCCGGTGATCCGCGAGACCGGGTTTCGGAGATGCTGCGCGGGAACCCATCCGGCCCGGCGGGCATTCAGCCCATGACAGCCGCCGCGGCGATAGCCGATCCCCCGCGGCACCGGACCGTCCGAACATCCGCCAAATCCAGGCCCTACAACGATCGGATCACGATATGCATAGCCATTCCGAACCCGGGCTCTCGCGCCGCGACCTGCTCGCCGCGGGTGCCGCGACCGTCGCCGGAAGTGCGGCTGTGGGTCCCGCGCACGCTCAAGATGCGGTGAGCACGACGTCCGTCGACACCGCGCCGCGCGCGCCGATCCACGCTCCCGTCCGCTTCACCGTCAACGGCCGCGCGCAGGCGCTGGAGCTCGATACCCGCACCTCGCTGCTCGACGCGCTGCGCGAGCATCTCCACCTCACCGGCACCAAGAAGGGCTGCGATCACGGCCAGTGCGGCGCCTGCACGGTGATGGTCGACGGGGTGCGCATCAATTCCTGCCTGACGCTGGCGGTGATGCACGAGGGCGCCGAGGTCACCACCATCGAGGGGCTCGGCACGCCGGAGCGGCTGCACGCGATGCAGGCCGCCTTCGTCAAGCATGACGGCTACCAGTGCGGCTATTGCACGCCCGGCCAGATCTGTTCGGCCGTGGCGGTGCTCGATGAGATCAAGGCCGGCATTCCGAGCCACGTCACCGCCGACATCACCGCGACGCCGGAATTCTCGGTCGACGAGGTCCGCGAGCGCATGAGCGGCAATATCTGCCGCTGCGGCGCCTATTCCAACATCATCGAGGCCATCACCGAGGTGGCGGGGAGGGCGGCATGAAACCCTTCACCTATGAGCGCGCCGCCTCACCGGCGCAGGCCGCCGCGGCCGCGATCCAGATGCCCGGCGCCAAGTTCATCGCCGGCGGCACCAACCTGCTCGACCTGATGAAACTGCAGATCGAGACGCCAGCCCATCTCATCGACGTCAACGGCCTCGCGCTCGACACTATAGAGCCGACGCAGGAGGGCGGGCTGCGCATCGGCGCGCTGGTCAGCAACACCGACCTCGCCGCGGATGCGCGGGTGCGCCGCGACTACGGATTGCTCGCCCGCGCCCTGCTGGCCGGCGCCTCCGGCCAGCTGCGCAACAAGGCGACGACCGCCGGCAACCTGCTCCAGCGCACACGCTGCCCCTATTTCTACGACACCGACCAGCCCTGCAATAAGCGCCATCCCGGCAGCGGCTGCTCGGCCATCGGCGGCGTCACCCGCCAGCTCGGCGTGATCGGCACCAGCGATGCCTGCATCGCCACCCATCCGAGCGACATGGCGGTGGCGCTGCGCGCGCTCGACGCCACGGTGGAGACGGTGAGGGCGGACGGCGCGACGCGGCGCATTCCCGTCGCCGAGCTGCATCGTCTGCCGGGCGACACGCCGCATGTCGAGACCGCGCTGGAGCCGGGCGAACTCATAACCGCGGTGGTGTTGCCGGCGCCGGTCGGCGGCACGCAGATCTACCGCAAGGTGCGCGACCGCGCCTCCTACGCCTTCGCGCTGGTCTCGGTCGGCGCGGTCCTCCAGCACGACGGCACCGGCCGCATCGCGGTCGGCGGCATCGCGCCGAAGCCCTGGCGGGTGGAGGAGGCGGAGGCCGAGCTGGCGAACGGCGCCCGCGCCTTCACCACGCGGCTGCTCGCCGGCGCCCGTCCGACCCGCGACAACGCCTTCAAGGTCGCGCTGGTCGAACGCACGCTCGCTGCGGTTCTCAACGAGGCGAGGGGCTGAGCCATGAAATTCGACACCCCCGCCACCACCAATCCGATCGACCAGATGAAGGTGGTCGGTCAGCCGCTCGACCGCATCGACGGCCCGCTCAAGACCACCGGCACCGCGCCTTACGCCTATGAGCGGCACGACGTCGCCGCCGCTCCCGCCTATGGCTACGTCGTCGGCTCCGCCATTGCGAAAGGGCGGATCGCCCGTATGGACGTCTCGGCCGCCCAGCGCGCGCCGGGCGTGCTCGCCGTCGTCACGGCCGAGAATGCCGGCTTGCTCGACAAGGGCAAGTACAATACCGCCAAGCTCTTGGGCGGCCCGGAGATCGAGCACTACCACCAGGCGGTGGCGCTCGTCGTCGCCGAGACCTTCGAGCAGGCCCGCGCCGCCGCGCCGCTGGTGAAGATCGACTACGCCACCGAGGCCGGCAGCTTCGACCTGCACGCCGCCCGCGTCGCCGCCTTCCCGCCGGAGGAGAACGAGATCACCGGTCCGCCGGAGACCCATGTCGGCGACTTCGCCGGCGCCTTCGCGCAGGCGCCGGTGACGCTCGACGAGACCTACACCACGCCGGACCATTCCCACGCGATGATGGAGCCGCACGCCACCCTCGCCGCCTGGGAGGGCGACAAGCTGACCGTGTGGACCTCCAATCAGATGATCGCCTGGGCGAATGGCGATCTCGCCAAGACCCTGCGCGTGCCGACGGAGAAGGTGAGGGTCATCTCGCCCTTCATCGGCGGCGGCTTCGGCGGCAAGCTGTTCCTGCGTGCGGATGTCGTGCTGGCGGCGCTCGGCGCGCGGGCGGCGGGACGGCCGGTGAAGGTGGCGCTTCAGCGCCCACTGATCGCCAACAACACCACCCACCGCCCAGCCACCATCCAGCGCATCCGCATCGGTGCGACGCGCGAGGGCGTCATCACCGCCATCGGCCATGAGAGCTGGTCCGGCGACCTCGAAGGCGGCGGCCCGGAGACGGCGGTGAACCAGACCCGCCTGCTCTATGCCGGCGCCAACCGCATGACCGCGATGCGGCTCGCGGTGCTCGACCTGCCGGAGGGCAACGCCATGCGCGCGCCCGGCGAGGCGCCGGGCATGATGGCGCTGGAGATCGCCATGGACGAGATGGCCGAGAAGCTCGGCATCGACCCCATCGAGTTCCGCATCCGCAACGACACTCAGGTCGACCCGGAGAAGCCGGAGCGGCCCTTCTCCGCCCGCGCCTTCGCCGAATGCCTGCGCCTCGGTGCCGAGCGCTTCGGCTGGGATGCGCGCAATCCGCGTCCCGGCCAGTGGCGCGAGGGGAAATGGCTCGTCGGCATCGGCATGGCCGCCGCCTTCCGCAACAATTTGCTGATGAAGTCGGGCGCCCGCGTCCGACTCGACGGCGACGGGCGGGTGACGGTCGAGACCGACATGACCGACATAGGCACCGGCAGCTACACCATCATCGGCCAGACCGCGGCGGAGATGATGGGCGTGCCGATCGAGAAGGTGACGGTGCGCCTCGGCGATTCCAGCTTTCCGGTCTCCGCCGGTTCGGGCGGCCAGTTCGGCGCCAACAATGCGACCGCCGGCGTCTATGCCGCCTGCGTGAAGCTGCGCGAGGAGGTCACGCAAAGGCTCGGCTTCAATTCCGAGGACGCGGTGTTCGCTGACGGGCAGGTGCGCGCGGGCAACCGCTCCGTGCTGCTCGGCGCGGCGGCGGCTGAAGGCGACATCATCGCCGAGGACGCAATCGAGTATGGCGACCTCGACGAACGCTACCAGCAGTCGACCTTCGGCGGGCATTTCGTCGAGACGACGGTCGATGCCTATACAGGCGAGACGCGCATCCGCCGCATGCTGGCGGTCTGCGCCGCCGGGCGCATCCTCAACCCGAAGTCCGCGCGCAGCCAGGTCATCGGCGCCATGACCATGGGCGCCGGCGCGGCGCTCATGGAGGAACTCGCCGTCGACACGCGGCGCGGCTTCTTCGTCAATCACGACCTGGCCGGCTACGAGGTGCCGGTGCATGCCGACATCCCGCACCAGGAGGTGATCTTCCTCGACGAGACCGACCCGCTCTCCTCGCCGATGAAGGCGAAGGGCGTGGGCGAGCTCGGCATATGCGGGGTCGGCGCGGCGGTGGCGAACGCCGTCTACAACGCCACCGGCGTGCGCGTGCGCGACTATCCGATCACGCTCGACAAATATCTCGACCGCCTGCCCGACGCCGCCTGAGCGGCGCCGGGCGATCGTTCAGGCAGGGCGGGTGCGTCATCTCGCGCCGGTGAAGGTGGTCCTCGGATTGCATATTCCTCGCCGATGAGTTGCATTCCCCGTACCCGCTTCAGCGTCGCGCGATGACGGCCGACCCCGCCCTTCGTATCGTCATCGTCGACGAGAGCCCGTTGCGGGCCGCCATCCTGGAGGAGGGCCTGCGCGAGGCGGGCTACCGCAACGTGCTGCGCCTGCCCGAGCGCCACGATCTGCTGGCGCGTCTGCACGCCATCGATCCCGACGTGATCGTCATCGACCTCGAAGACCCCTCGCGCGACGTCATCGAGCAGATGTTCCAGGTCAGCCGCGAGGTGAAGCGGCCCATCGCCATGTTCGTCGACCAGTCGGACAGCTCGACCATCGCCGCGGCGATCGACGCCGGCGTCTCCGCCTACATCGTCGACGGGCTGAAGAAGGAGCGCGTCAAGCCGATCATCGACATGACGATCAGCCGCTTCCGCGCCTTCGCCCGCCTGCGCGAGGAGCTCGAACAGACCCGCACCGAGCTCGAGGAGCGCAAGACCATCGACCGCGCCAAGGGCATCCTGATGAAGATGAAGGGGCTGGACGAGCCGCAGGCCTACGCCCTGCTGCGTCGTACCGCGATGAACGAGAAGCGGCGCCTCGTCGACATCGCCCAATCCGTCATCACCGCGGCGGAGCTGCTGAAATGAGGTCATTCCGATGAGGCGCCTGTCGATCGGCTTCATCCCGCTCACCGACGCGGCGGTGGTGATCGCCTGTGCCGAGCGCGGCTTTGCGGCCGCGCAGGGGCTGCGCCTCGACCTGCACCGCGAGGTCTCCTGGGCCAACATCCGCGACAAGGTGAATGTCGGCCTGCTCGACGGCGCGCACATGCTGGCGCCGCTCGCCATCGCCTCCTCGCTCGGCCTCGGCCATGTGCGGGTGCCGCTGGTCGCGCCCTTCGCGCTCAACCTCAACGGCAACGCCATCACCGTCGCCAACGCCCTGCACGAGGCGATGCAGGCGACCGGCGAGGATCTTTCCAGCGCCGAGGGCGCTGCCCGCGCGCTCGGCCTCGTGGCGCGGCAGCGGCTGAAGGACGGGCAGGACCCGCTGACCTTCGCCACGGTCTATCCCTTCTCCACCCACACCTACATGCTGCGCCATCTGCTCGCCGCCGCCGGGCTCGACCCCGACCGCGACGTGCGCCTCGTCGTGGTGCCGCCGCCCTACACGGTGGAGAATTTGCGTAGCGGGCTGATCCACGGCTTCTGCGTCGGCTCGCCGTGGAACAGCGTGGCGGTCGAGGCCGGGGTGGGGCGTGTCCTGCTGCTCGGCTCGGAAATCTTCGCCCGCGCACCGGAGAAGGTGCTCGGCGTGCATGCGCGCTTCGCCAATAGCGAGCCGGACGTGCTGGCCCAATTGGTGCGCGCGCTCGACGCGGCGGCGCGCTGGTGCGACCAGCCGCAATCGCATGAGGAACTCGCCGCCCTGCTCGCCGAGCCGCGTCATCTCGGCCTGCCGCGCGACATGCTTACGCGGGCGCTGGCGGGCCGGCTCAAAGGTACGGGCGACGCCGTTCCCCGCTCCGACGTCGACTTCCTGGTGATGCACCGCAACGGCGCCAACCGGCCCGATCCGGCGCAGGCGCTGTGGATCTACGGCCAGATGGTACGGGCGCGGCAGGCGCAGTTCTCGACCGACGCCGCACATGAGGCGATGCAGGTCTACCAGCCCGCCCTCTATGACGCCGCGCTGGGCACGCACGGCACTCCTCCCGCCGTGGAGCCGGACCCCGTCGGCACCCGCTTCGGCATGCCGTTCCGCCCCGAGGACATCGAGGGCTATCTGGCCGAGGTCGACCGCGTTTAGGCGCCAGATTCGTTTTGCCCCGCGATAACCCCATCCCCACCCTCATGGCGGGGCTTGACCCGAAGTCGGCATCTGCCGACTTCGGTCTTCTTAATGCAGAACTCGGGCAAGCCCGAGTTCTGGCCACCCAGTGACCGGGTGCGCCCAGTTCCCTGGGTCCCCGGGGCAAGCCCGGGGATGAGGGAAAGTGAAAGCCAAGCTTCCGCTGCGTTGCACATAAGGGCGTCAGCTGCGCAGAAATTAAGCGCAACCGGTTGTTGCGGCGGCTGTTGCGGCCGTAACCGGCCAAATCCGCCAAGTCGCTGATTTCTCTTTGGATCGGTTCTCGACTGGCGGCTACCCGCGCAGTTGGCACGCGCTGTGCATTGCTTATTGCACCGCCGGCCAACGATGACCGCGCGTTTCCAGAATTCCGCCCACCGACGGGCCCTTGGCAAAGCCGCTGACACCGCGCGAGGTTCGCCTTCGCGGGTCCGTGGCTTTTTGCGTTTCACCGCCGTGTCAGGGGCTTCCCGCGCGGCCGACCGAGACAAGCTTTCGAGGACCAGCCGATGACCGATACGCCGTCCCGCCGCAGTAAGTCCCGTAGCGATTCCCGCCTGTCCCGCCGCTCCTTCCTCAAGGTGTCGGCCGCCACGCTCGGCACGGCCAGCCTCGTCGAGGCGCTGCGCTTTTCCTTCCCCGGCGGCGTGCCCTCCGCCTACGCCGCGGGGCCCGAGACCACCAAGGCCGTGCTCGGCTACATCGCGCTGATGGATGCGAGCCCGCTCGTCATCGCCAAGGAGAAGGGCCTGTTCGCCAAGCACGGCGTACCCGACGTCGAGGTGGTGAAGCAGGCCTCCTGGGGCGCCACCCGCGACAATCTCGTGCTCGGCGGCGCCGCCAACGGCATCGACGGCGCCCACATCCTCTCGCCGATGCCCTACCTCATCTCCACCGGCAAGGTGACGCAGAACAACGTGCCGACGCCGATGTACATCCTCGCGCGGCTCAATCTCGACGCGCAGGCGATCTCCGTCTCCAACGAATACAAGGACCTCAAGGTCACCACCGACGCCTCGGCGCTGAAGGCCGCCTTCGCCGCCAAGAAGGCGGCGGGCAAGGAAGTGAAGGTCGCCATGACCTTCCCGGGTGGCACGCACGACCTCTGGCTGCGCTACTGGCTCGCCGCCGCCGGCATCGACCCGGACAAGGACGTCTCCACCATCGTGGTGCCGCCGCCGCAGATGGTGGCGAACATGAAGGTCGGCAACATGGACGCCTTCTGTGTCGGCGAGCCGTGGAACGAGCAGCTCGTCAACCAGGGCATCGGCTACACCGCCTGCACCACCGGCGAGATCTGGAAGCACCATCCGGAGAAGGCGCTCGGCATGCGCGCCGACTTCGTCGAGAAGAACCCGAACGCCACCCGCGCCATCCTGATGGCGGTGATGGAAGCCCAGCAATGGTGCGACCAGCCGGCCAACAAGGAGGAGATGTCGACCATCGTCGGCAAGCGGCAATGGTTCAACGTGCCGGTCGCCGACATCCTCGGCCGGGCGAAGGGCGACATCAACTACGGCAATGGCCGGGTGGTGAAGGGCTCCGACCAGTACATGAAGTTCTGGCAGGACCAGGCTTCCTATCCCTTCAAGAGCCATGACGCCTGGTTCGTCACCGAGGACATGCGCTGGGGCAAGTTCGAGCCCACGACCGACGTCAAGGCGCTGGTCGACAAGGTGAACCGCGAGGACCTCTGGCGCGACGCCGCCAAGGCGCTGGGCGTGGCGGCGGCGGACGTCCCGTCCTCCACCTCGCGCGGCAAGGAGACCTTCTTCGACGGCAAGGTCTTCGATCCGGGCGATCCCTCCGCCTACCTCGCCAGCCTCGAGATCAAGCGGGTCGCCTGAGGACGCGCCGCGTCCTCCCGCCTCGACCCGACACCCCGAATTCGGAGCAACCCATGTCCCTCACCGCCCTGAAGAGCGAGACGACCGTGCCGCCGAAGCCCGCCGCCGGCGGCAAGAGTGGCGCCAAGGTCGTCCGCCTCGTCTTCCCGGCCCGCCCGGCCGCCGCGCCGGGGCGTTTCGCGACCCTCGGTCATTCGCTCGCCGTCACCCTGGTGCCGCCGCTCGTCGTGCTGATGCTGCTGCTCGGGCTGTGGGAGCTGCTCTGCGCCGGGCCCGGCGCCACCCTGCCGCCACCTTCATCGATCTGGCAGGACTCTTACGACCTCATCGTCGACCCGTTCTTCGTCAACGGGCCGCAGGATATCGGCCTTGGCTGGCGCGTGCTGGTGTCGCTGCAGCGCGTCGCCATCGGCTTCGGCCTCGCGGCTGGCGTTGGCATCCTGCTCGGCGTGCTGATCGGCCAGTCGGTCTGGGCGATGCGCGGGCTCGACCCGATCTTCCAGGTGCTGCGCACCGTGCCGCCGCTCGCCTGGCTGCCGATCGCGCTCGCCGCCTTCCGCGACAGCAACCCCTCGGCGATCTTCGTGATCTTCATCACCGCCATCTGGCCGGTGATCATCAACACCGCGGTCGGCGTGCGCAACATCCCGCAGGACTACCGCAACGTCGCGCAGGTGCTGCGGCTGAACCCGTTCGAGTTCTTCGCCAAGATCATGCTGCCGGCGGCGGCGCCGTACATCTTCACCGGCCTTCGGATAGGCGTCGGCCTGTCCTGGCTCGCCATCGTCGCCGCCGAGATGCTCACCGGCGGCGTCGGCATCGGCTTCTTCATCTGGGACGCGTGGAACTCCTCGCGCCTGTCCGACATCATCGTGGCGCTGGTCTATATCGGCGTGGTCGGCTTCGTGCTCGACCGCCTCGTCGCCGGCATCGGCGCCTTCGTCACCCGCGGCACCGCCGCCTGAGGAGGCTCCCATGACCGCCTATCTCAAGCTAGACCACATCGACAAGGTCTTCGCCCGCGGCGGCAATGTCACCGAGGTGCTGAAGGAAGTCTCGCTCGACGTCACCAGGGGCGAGTACATCTCCATCATCGGCCATTCCGGCTGCGGCAAGTCCACCCTGCTCAACATCGTCGCCGGCCTCACCCCGGCGACCACGGGTGGCGTCATCCTCGAAGGCCGGCAGGTCGACGGCCCCGGCCCCGACCGTGCCGTCGTGTTCCAGAACCACTCGCTGCTGCCCTGGCTGTCGGTCTACGACAATGTCCGCCTCGCCGTGGACAAGGTGTTCTCCGGCGTGAAGAACCGCGCCGAGCGGCACGACTGGACCCTGCACAATCTCGAACTGGTGCAGATGGTCCACGCGAAGGACAAGCGCCCCGCCGAGATTTCCGGCGGCATGAAGCAGCGCGTCGGCATCGCCCGCGCGCTCGCCATGGAGCCCAAGGTTCTTCTTCTGGACGAACCCTTCGGCGCGCTCGACGCGCTCACCCGCGCTCATCTGCAGGATTCGGTCATGCAGATCCACGCCGCCATCGGCAACACCGTGCTGATGATCACCCACGATGTCGACGAGGCGGTGCTGCTCTCCGACCGCATCGTGATGATGACCAACGGCCCCTCGGCGCGCATCGGCGAGGTGCTCGACGTCGAGCTGCCGCGCCCGCGCCGCCGACTCGATCTGGTGACCGACCCCACCTACCTCGCCTGCCGCGAGGCGGTGCTGAAGTTCCTCTACGAGCGCCACCGCTTCGTCGAAGCCGCCTGAGGAGATCGCCATGACGCCCGAGCGCATCGCTCTCGTCCGCGAGAGCTTCGCCAAGGTCCGCCCCATCGCCGATGATGCCGCCGCCCTCTTCTACGGCCGCCTGTTCCAGATCGCGCCGGAGGTTCGTCCGCTGTTTCCGGCCGACCTCACCGAGCAGGGCCGCAAGCTGATGACCACACTGGCGGTGGTCGTGAATAGCCTGGACGACCTGCCGGCACTGCTGCCGGTGGTGCAGCGGCTCGGCGCCCGCCATGCCGGCTACGGCGTGACCGGCGAGCACTTCGCGCCGGTCGGCGCGGCGCTGCTGTGGACGCTGGAGAAGGGGCTGGGCGAGGGCTTCACGCCCGAGGTCCGCATGGCCTGGACCGAGGCCTATCACGTCCTCGCTACGGTGATGATCGATGCCCTCAAGTCGGCGGCGCCGCCGGTGCAGGAATCGCCCTTCGGCCGCATCGTCGGGGTGCAGCCATGAACCCCGCCATCCGTCTCCCGCGCGAGCGCCTGCTGATCATCGGCAACGGCATGGCGGCGGCGAAGCTCTGCGAGGAGCTCGACAGCGCCGCCCACGGCCGCTTCGACGTCACTGTCGTCGGCGCCGAGCCGCACCTCGCCTATAATCGCGTGCTGCTCTCCTGCCTGCTCGCCGGCGAGATCGGCGCACCGGACATCGAACTGCACTCCGCCGCCTGGTGGCGCGCCAAGGGCGTCACCGTCCGCACCGGCTGCCCGGTCGCCGCCATCGACATCGAGGCGCGCCACGCCGTGCTCGCCGACGGCACGGTGCTCGGCTGGGACAAGCTGGTGTTCGCCACCGGTTCGCAGGCGATCCGCCTGCCGGTGCCCGGCATGGAGCTTCCCGGCGTCATGACCTTCCGCGACCGGGCCGATGTCGAGGCCATCCTCGCCTCGGCCAGCCCCGGCCGCCGGGCGGTGGTGATCGGCGGCGGGCTGCTGGGCCTGGAAGCCGCGACCGGCCTCGCAGGCGCCGGCATCGAGACCGCGGTGATCCATCTCGCCGACCGGCTGATGGAGCGCCAGCTCGATGCCCGCGCCGCCGGCCTGCTGAAGCGCGCAGTGGAGGCACGCGGCATCGCCGTGCATCTCAACGCCTCGACGCAATGCATCGAGGGCACCGATCGTGTGGAGGCATTGCGCCTCGCCGATGGCCGTTGCCTGCCGGCGGACCTCGTCATCGTCGCCTGCGGCGTGCGGGCGAATGCTGAACTCGCCCGCGCCGCCGGCATCGCCTGCCAGCGCGGCGTGCTGGTCGATGACGGGCTCGCCACCGATATGCCCGGCGTCTACGCGCTCGGCGAATGCGCGGAGCATCGCGGGCAGGTCTATGGCCTCGTCGAGCCGGCCTATGAGCAGGCGCGGGTGCTGGCGGCGCGGCTCGCCGGCGGCTCGGCCCGCTACGAGGGCAGCGTCACCGCCACCAACCTCAAGGTCTCCGGTGTGAAGGTGTTCTCCGCCGGCGACTTCATGGGCGGCGCGGACACGCAGGACATCGTGCTGTTCGATGCCCGCGCCGAGCATTACCGCCGGCTGGTGCTGCGCCCGGACGCCGCCGGCACAAGGCTCGTCGGCGCGGTGCTGTTCGGCGACACGGCGGACGGCCTCTATTACCTCGACCTGATCCGTTCGGGACGCGACATCTCCGCTGAGCGCGCCGACATCGCCTTTGGCCGTCCCGACCTTCCCCTTCCGAACCTTGCCAGGGAGGCCGCGTGATGGGCTCCGATTTCTCTCCCGAGCAGAAGCGCTATCTTGAAGGCTTCGTCGCCGGCATCGCCGCCACCCGCGCTTCCGGCGGCATCACCGGAAGCGCCGCGAACGCCGCGTCGGCGCCGGTCGTCGCTGCCGAGCCGACCGGCCCCGACGCCGCCGCGCACCGGGCCATGGCCCGCTTCGAGGCCGAGGGCCGCAAGCTGGTCAATGAGGAGAAGATCAAGCGCGAGGAGCTCGGCCTCGATTCCTATGCGCGCATGAAGCAGCATGCCCGCGACGGCGCCTTCCCAAAGGGCGGCGACGTCTTCCGCTGGAAGTTCCACGGCCTGTTCTACGTCGCCCCGACGCAGGACAGCTATATGTGCCGGCTGCGCATCCCGAACGGCATTCTGAAGCACTGGCAGTTCGAGGGCGTCGCCGACCTCGCCGAACACCATGCCGGCGGCTACAGCCACATCACCACCCGCGCCAATCTGCAGATTCGCGAGATCCCGGTCACCGAAGGCCCGGCCGTGCTGGAAGGGCTGGTCGGGCTCGGCCTCACCTCGCGCGGCGCCGGGGCGGACAATATCCGCAACGTTACCGGCTCGCCGGCCGCCGGCATCGATCCGCAGGAGCTGATCGACACGCGGCCCTATGCGCTGGAATGGCATCACCACATCCTCGCCGACCGTTCGCTCTACGGCCTGCCGCGCAAGTTCAACGTCGCCTTCGATGGTGGCGGGCGCATCGGAGCGCTGGAGGAGACCAACGATATCGGCTTCCAGGCAGTGGAAGTGGCGGACGGCTTCGGTGTGGCGCCCGGCGTGTGGTTTCGCGTCGTGCTGGGCGGCATCACCGGCCATCTCGACCTCGCCCGCGACACCGGCGTGATCGTGCGCCCGGAAGAGGCGACCGCCGTCGCCGACGCCATGGTACGGGTGTTCATCGACCATGGCGACCGCACCGACCGCAAGAAGGCGCGGCTGAAGTACCTGCTCGATGCCTGGGGCTTCGAGAAGTTCCTCGCCGCCGCCGAGGAGAAGCTCGGGGCCAAGCTCACGCGCGTGCCAGCCGAGGCGGTGGCGCCGCGTCCCGAGCCCGACCGCCTCGCCCATGTCGGCGTGCACAAGCAGACGCAGGAGGGGCTGAACTGGGTCGGCGTCGTGCTGCCGGTCGGCAAGATGAGCGTCGAGCAGATGCGCGGACTCGCCCGCATCGCCCGCGACCTCGGCGATGGCGAGCTGCGCCTCACCGTCTGGCAGAATCTGATCCTCTCCGGCGTTGCCGACGCCAATGTCGCGCTGGTCGAGGCGGCGCTGGAGGCGCTCGGCCTCACCTCCCGCGCTACCGCCATCCGCGCCGGCCTCGTCGCCTGCACCGGCGCGGCCGGCTGCAAGTTCGGCAATGCCGACACCAAGGCCACCGCCGAGGCCATCGCCCGCCATTGCGAGGGCCGGGTCGCGGTCGATCTGCCGGTGAACATCCATGTCACCGGCTGCCACCATTCCTGCGCGCAGCATTACATCGGCGACATCGGCCTCGTCGGCGCGCGCGTGCCGCTGAACGAGGAGGGCGACACCGTCGCCGGCTATCATGTCGTGGTCGGCGGCGGCTTCGGGCCGGATGCCGCCATCGGCCGTGAGCTTTGGCGCGACGTGCGCGAGGAGGAGGCCCCAGTTCGGGTCGAGGCGCTGCTGCGCGCCTGGCTCGCCAACCGCATGGACGACGCCGAGACGCTCGCCCGCTTCACCCGTCGTCATGAGCCCGAGGCTCTACGCTCCCTTGTCGATATGGCAGCGGAGATTTCGGCATGAATGCACCCATGTTGCAGCCGATGCCGGCCGTTTCCTACCTGCCGGAAACCGCGCCCTTCAGCGAGGAACAGCGCGCCTGGCTGAACGGCTTCTTCGCCGCCGTCCTCGCCCCGCCGACCGGCACGCCGGTGGCGCTCGACGCACCCGCCGCGCCGGCCATCGAGGACGACGGCGCGCCCTGGCACGATCCCGCCATGCCCCTGGACGAGCGCATGAAGCTGGCCGAGGGCCGCCCGCTGCCGCGGCGTCTTATGGCCGCCATGGCGCAGCAGGATTGCGGCCAGTGCGGCTATGTCTGCGAGAGCTACGCCGCCGCGCTCGCCGCCGGCACCGAGGCCAAGCTCAATCTCTGCGCCCCCGGCGGCAAGGAGACGGCGCGCATGCTGAAGGCGCTCGCCGCCGAGCTGGATGGCGCGCCCGCCGCCGTGCCGGCGACGTCGGCACCTGCTGCCCCTGTGGGTGCCCCCGGCACCTCGCGCGACAACCCGGCCCTCGTCACCCTCGTCTCCCGCCATCGGCTCAACAAGGGCGCCTCGGAGAAGGAGACGTGGCACGTCGAGTTCGATCTCGCCGCCGCCGGGCTCGACTACACGGTGGGCGACAGCTTCGGCATCTTCCCGGAGAACGATCCGGCCCTCGTCGCCGCCGTGCTGGCCGCGATCGGCGCCGACGGGAGCGAGGAGATTGAGGGCCGCACCGTCGCGGACATCCTCGCCCGCGATGTCTCGCTCGGCGGCGCGCCGGACGGGCTGTTCCAGCTCCTCACCTACCTGACCGGCGGCGAGGCGCGGCGGCGCGCCCGAGCGCTGGCGGCCGGCGAGGACCCGGACGGCGACGCGGCCGGCCTCGACGTGCTCGCCGCGCTGGAAAAGTTCGGCCGGCCCGCCATCGCCGCCGAGGTGCTGGTCGAGGCGCTGGAGCCGCTGCAGCCGCGCCTCTATTCCATTTCGTCGAGCCCGAAGGCGACGCCCGGCCGGCTGTCGCTGACCGTCGACACGGTACGTTACAAGCTCGGCAGCCGCACCCGGCTCGGCGTCGGCTCGACCTTCCTGTCCGGCCGGCTGGAGCCGGGCACGCCGATGCGCGCCTATGTGCAGAAGGCGCACGGCTTCGCCCTGCCGGCCGATCCCGCGACGCCCGTCATCATGGTTGGGCCGGGCACCGGCGTCGCGCCGTTCCGCGCCTTCCTGTGGGAGCGGATGGCGAGCGGCGCCAAGGGCCGCAACTGGCTGTTCTTCGGCCATCAACGCAGCGACTGCGACTTCTTCTACGAGGACGAGCTTTCCGGCATGCGTGCCGGCGGCCACCTCGCGCGCCTGACGCTCGCCTGGTCGCGCGACGGCTCCGAGAAGGTCTATGTGCAGGACCGCATGCGCGAGGTCGGCGCCGACCTGTTCGCCTGGCTGGAGGAGGGCGCGCATTTCTACATCTGCGGCGACGCCAAGCGCATGGCCAAGGATGTCGAGCGGGCGCTGGTCGAGGTGGTCGCCGCCCATGGCGGCAGAACCACCGACGACGCCCTCGCCTATGTCGCCGGACTGAAGAAGGCCGGCCGCTATCAGGCGGACGTCTACTGATGAACGCGCCGGTGCCCCCGCCGCTCGGCGAAGTGGTCGCCGCTGCATCGTCCGGCAGGCCGGCGGTGCGCACGACCTGCCCCTATTGCGGCGTCGGCTGCGGCGTGCTGGCGACGCTGGACGGGCAGGGCGGGGCGCTGATCGCCGGCGACCCCGAGCATCCCGCCAATTTCGGCCGGCTGTGCTCCAAGGGCTCGGCGCTCGGCGAGACGCTGGGGCTGGAGACGCGGCTGCTCCATCCCATGGCACGCGAGGGCGACGGCCCGCTGCTGCGCATCGGCTGGGGGACGGCGCTCGACCGCATCGCGAGCGCCTTCCGCGACACCATCGACCGGCACGGGCCGGATTCCGTCGCGCTCTATCTCTCCGGCCAGTTGCTGACCGAGGATTATTACGCCGCCAACAAGCTGGCCAAGGGTTTCCTCGGCACGGCGAATGTCGACACCAATTCGCGCCTGTGCATGGCTTCCTCGGTCGCCGGCCATCGCCGCGCCTTCGGCTCGGACACGGTGCCGGGCTGCTATGAGGACCTCGACGAGGCCGACCTCGTGGTGCTGGTCGGCTCGAATGCCGCCTGGTGCCACCCGGTGCTGTTCCGCCGCATCGAGGCGGCCCGGGCGCGGCGCGGCACGCGCGTCGTCGTCATCGACCCGCGCCGCACCGCCACCGGCGACGAGGCCGACCTGTTCCTCCCCGTTCGCGCAGGCATGGATTCGATCGTCTTCTCCGGCCTGCTGGTCCGGCTGGCAGAGCACGGCGCGCTGGACGACGCCTATATCGCCGCCCACACGAGCGGCTTCGAGGCGACGCTGGCCGCCGCGCGCGAGCTGGCGCCGGATGTCGCCACGGCGGCACGGGCGGCAGGCGTGGAGGCCGAGGCGCTGGAGGAATTCTACCGCCTGTTCGAGCGGACGGAGCGCGTCGTCACCTGCTATTCGCAGGGCGTGAACCAGTCGGCGCAGGGCACCGACAAGGTCAACGCCATCATCAATTGCCATCTCGCCACCGGCCGCATCGGCCGGCCCGGCATGGGGCCGTTCTCGCTCACCGGCCAGCCCAACGCCATGGGCGGGCGCGAGGTCGGCGGCCTCGCCAACCAGCTCGCCGCGCATATGGATTTCTCGCCCGGGAGCGTCGACCGGGTGGGCCGCTTCTGGCAGGCGCCGCATATGGCGACACGCGAGGGGCTTAAGGCCGTCGCGCTGTTCGATGCCATCGCCGCCGGCAAGGTGAAGGCGCTGTGGGTGATGGGCACCAACCCGGCGGTCAGCCTGCCGCGCGCCGACGGCGTGCGCGAGGCACTGCGCGGGCTCGACTTCCTCGCCGTCTCCGACAATGTCGCGGCCAACGACACGCTGGGCTGCCGGCCGCATCTGGTGCTGCCGGCGCTCGCCTGGGGCGAGAAGGACGGCACCGTCACCAATTCCGAGCGGCGCATCTCGCGCCAGCGCGCCTTCCTGTCGCCGCCGGGCGAGGCGAAGGCGGACTGGTGGGCCATCGCGCAGGTCGGCAAGCGGCTGGGCCATGCCGCCGCCTTCAAATGGCGCTCCGCTGCCGAGGTGTTTCGCGAGCATGCCGCGCTCTCCGCCTTTGAGAATGGCGGCACGCGCGATTTCGACCTGTCGGGCCTTGCCGGCCTCGACGATGCGGCGTTCGACGCCCTCGCGCCGGTGCAGTGGCCGGTGCGCGGGGCGGGGGAGAGCAAGCGCTTCTTCGCCGAGGGCGGCTTCTATACGTCCGACCGCAAGGCGTGTTTCGTGCCGCCCCGGCGTCCCGAACTGGCGCGGGCGACGAGCGAGGCCTATCCGTTCCTCCTCAACACCGGCCGCATCCGCGACCAGTGGCACACCATGACCCGTAGCGGTCTCAGCCCTCGGCTCGGCGCGCATCTGCCGGTGCCCTTCGCCGAGATCAATGCGGAGGACGCCGCACGTCTCGGCATTACGGACGGGGCGATGGTGCGGGTGGCGTCGGCGCATGGCGCGCTGGCGGTGGAGGCGCGCCTCGCCGCCGGCCAGCCGCGTGGCACCGTCTTCGTGCCGATCCACTGGAGCGAGGCGACCTCCTCCTGCGGCCGTCTCGGCGCGCTGGTCGCGGGCGATACCGATCCTGCCTCCGGCCAGCCGGAGGCGAAGGCGACACCAGTGACCCTCGTGCCTGTCGAGATGCCGTTCCGCGGCTTCGTGCTGTCGCGGCAGGCGATGACGCCGCCGCCGGCGCAATGGTGGGCGCGCGCCACGCTCGACGGCGCCATCGCCTACATCCTCGCCGATGACCGCCCGCCGCAGGACTGGCTGCACGCATGGCTAGGGGACGAGACAGGGGCGGTGCGTCTCGACGATGCCGGCGCCGGGCGCTACCGCTTCGCTGATTTCGACGAGGCCGGCCGCATCCGCCTCGTGGCCTTCGTCGAGCGCTCGGACCGTCGTCTCGACTGGTCCGGCGCGCTGTCGTGGTTCGCCGACGAGGAGCGGGATATTGCCCGGCGCGGTCAGGTGCTCTCGGGCCGGGCGGAGAGCGGCGGCGCCTGCGGCCCGGTCATCTGCGCCTGCCACGGCGTGGCGCAGGACAGCATCGAGGCCTTCATCGCCGGCAATCCGGCGGCGGGGCTCGCCGGCATCGGCGCGGCGCTGAAGGCCGGCACCAATTGCGGCTCCTGCATCCCGGAACTGCGGCGCCTGCTGGCGCGCACCGAGCCGGCGCTCGGCTAGGAGTTCCCGCCGGTGGCAGCCTCCAGCGCCGCCAGCTTCTTCTTCAGCGCCTTGGTCTCCTCGAAGCGGGCGGTGACGTCGCGCAGCGCGGCGACCATGCCGGTGACCTTCCCGGTCTCGTCCTTCATCAGCACGATGGTGAACTCGATCGAGATGCGCCGTCCGTCCTTGTGCAGGCCCGGCACCGCCAGCAGGTCGCCGGCGCCATAGCGGCTGACTCCCGAGGCTATCGTCTCGTCATAGCCTTCCCAATGCCGGGCGCGGAACGGCTCGGGGATGATGATGTCGAGCGACTGGCCCAGCGCCTCCTCTTCGGTGAAGCCGAAGATGCGCTCGGCGCCGGCGTTCCACAGCACGATGGTGCCGTCGGTGGCGCTGGCGATGATGGCGTCGGCGGCGCTGTCGAGCAGTGCGTCGCCGATCTGCTCGCGGCTGAAGCCGTGCACCGCGCGCGCCGTTCGCGCAGCGACCGTGCCCGATTGCGGTGAGGGGGTCGTCCCGCCATCGGTGGCGTCACCGAACAGGTCCTCGACCGGCCCGAAGAACTCGTAGTTCAGCCGCTCCACTGGCACGCCGCGCTGCGCCAGCCCCGGCACGAAGTCCCTGAGGAAGCGCAGCGGCCCGCAGACGAAATACTCGGCCTCATTGAGCGGCGTATGCGCGGCCAGCCAGTCGAGGCTCAGATGGCCGGAAATGTCGAAGTCGCGCCCGGCCACGTCGCCGCTCTCGGGCCGCGTGTAGAGGAAGGTCGTCTCGATCCCGTCCGAGGCGGCGGCGAGGTCGCGGACGTGCTTTCCCAGGGCATGCGTGCCGCCGTTCTGGGTGCAGTGGACGAACTGCACGCGGACGTGGCGCTTCTCGCGCACGAATTCCTCCAGCATCGCCACCATCGGCGTCAGCCCGACGCCGGCGCTCACCATGACGATGGGTCGCTCGTCGCCGCGCGGCAGCACGAAGCTGCCGTCCGGCCGGGCGATGTCGAGCCGCGTGCCGGGCTCAGCTGAATCGTGCAGCCATTTGGTGACCGTGCCGGCGGGCTCGCGCTTCACCGTGATCCGGTAGGTCTCGCCGTTCGGCGCCGAGGAGATGGTGAAGTTGCGCTTCTGCCGGCCATGGCCCGGCACCTCGGCGAACAACGTGAGGTGCTGCCCCGCCTCGTGCGGCGCCGGCGGGCGACCATCCGCCGGGCGCAGCACGAAGGAGGTGATGACCTCGCTCTCCTTGTGGCGGCTCTCGACGACGAAGGCGCGGGGGCCTCGCTGATCCACATGAGCGGGCTGCGCTGTTGCCGCGGCGGTATCGGTCATGGTGTTGGCCTCTGCAGAAATCATGTATAGAGTATGCATGATTTGGCGAACTAGAAAAGCTCCAGACAGTTCCGCATGCGACTGACCCGCTACTCCGATTACGCCATGCGCGTGATGCTCTATCTCGCGGCACGCGGCGACCGTCCGTGCTCCATATCGGAGATGGCGGCAGCCTACGGTATTTCGCAGAACCACCTGATGAAGGTCATGAACGACCTAGGGCGGGCCGGCTATGTGGCGAGCACGCGCGGGCGCAATGGCGGCTTCCGGCTGGCGCGGCCGGCGAACGAGATCGTGGTTGGCGACCTGCTGCGGCACACCGAGGACGATCTCGACCTCGTCGATTGCCCGCGTTGCGTGCTGTCGCGCGGCTGCGGCCTATCCTCGGTGCTGGACGAGGCGCTGATGGCGTTCCTCGCCGTGCTCGACCGCTACACGCTGGCGGACCTCATCGACCGGCGGCAGGGCTTCCAGAGCCTGCTGCTTTCCCTCGATTCCGGCATGGGCCGGATTCAGCCCGGACTGGCGTGATGGCCGTTTCCACCACTGCCCTCGTCCTGGTGTCATCGGCCGGGCTGCTCGTCGCCTGCGTGGCGGGCGCGCGTCCGCGGCCATCCCCCCTGGCGATGCATTTGGAGTGGGCCTTGTCAGCCTTTGCACGCATAAGACTGTTCCGTCCGATCCTCGCCGGCGCCACGCTGCGCGACCGTATCCTCGCTTGCCTCGGTGCCCTCGTCGGCATCGCGCTGACCGCCTTTGTCAGCGCCGTGGCGGCGGGGAACGTGACTGATCTCCTGTGGATCGTGCCGCCCATGGGCGCCTCGGCCGTGCTGCTGTTCGCCGTGCCGGCGAGCCCGATGGCGCAGCCCTGGCCGGCCATCGGCGGCAACGTCATCTCGGCGCTGATCGGCATCGCGGTCGCCCATTTCATGCCGCTGTCGGCGCTTTCTGCCGGCATCGCGGTCGCCAGCGCCATCGCCGCCATGTCGCTGCTGCGCTGCCTGCACCCGCCGGGCGGCGCGGCGGCGCTGGTCGGCCTCTTCGCCGGCGCGTCCTCGAGCTATTGGTTCCCGCTGATGCCGGTGGGCGTGAACGCCGTCATCCTGACGGCCAGCGCCTGGGTCTATCACCGGATGTCGGGCCATACCTACCCGCACGCGCCCGCCGCCCCGGCCGCGGCGCCGAAGCCGACGCAGGAACTGCCCTGGACCTTCAGCCGCTCCGATGTCGCCTCCGCCCTCGAGGAGATGGGCGAGACCTTCGACATCGACACCGCGGACCTGGAGACGCTGCTGCGCACCATCGAGCAGCGGGCGCTGGCGCGTTCCTACAAGCAGCTGACCTGCCGCGAGCTGATGTCCACCGGCCTCATCTCGGTCGCCGCTTCGGCCGCGCCCGAGGAGGCGCGCGCCAAGCTGGTGGCGAGCGACGTGCGCCGGCTGCCGGTGCTCGACACTGACGGCCGCATCGTCGGCGCCGTCGGCCTGCGCGATCTCATCCGTCCCGCGGCGACGGTCCGCGCACTGATGACGCCTGCCGCGACGGCGACGCCGGAGGCGCACGCCATCGATCTGCTGGGCCGCTACGCCCATGACCGCGTCCACGCGGTCTTCGTGGTCGATGAGGATCGCAAGCCCATCGGCGTGGTGACCGAGGCCGACTGGCTGGCGGTGCTGACGCGCGGGCTGGAGTGAGGGCTCAGGCCCTCTCCTCGTCCAGCAGCGCCAGCGTCGCCTTGTCCATGTCGCCGGCGCATCCGAGGTCGAGCGCCCGGCGGAACACGCTGTCGGGCGCATCGCAGGCTAGCGCGAATAGCGTCATGGACGAGCGGAACTTCATGTCGTCCGGGCTGCCGAAGATGTCGTGCAGTGACCGGCCGCTCTCCAACGGCACCGCCTGCGTGGCGCGCTCCAGCCGCGGCCCGAGCACGGGATGGGCGAGATAGGCCCGCGCCTCCTTCAGCGAGCCGATGCCGTAGAACTCGGCCGTCGGCGAGCGGCCGAGCCCGCGCAGCTGCGGGAAGATGAACCACATCCAGTGGCTGCGCTTGCGCCCGGCGCGCAGCTCCGCGACCGCCGTGTCGAAGACCGTCTCCTGCGCGCTGACGAAGCGCTTGAGGTCATAGGGATCGTCCACGATCCGTCTCCCGCGGAACCATGCCGGCGGCCCTGCCGTTCCCCGTTCAGGCAGGAAACTAGGGTCGGTCTGAGATGAAATCCAAGTTGCTCGGCGAAGGCGAGGGTGGTCGCCTGTTCGCGCTCGTGCTCGATCCCGGCGAAGAGGCGTTCGCCGCCATCCGCGACTTCGCCGCGAAGGAGGGGATCAGTGCCGCCTCCGTCACCGCCATCGGCGCCTTCTCGCGGGCGACGGTCGGCTGGTTCGATTTCGACACCAGGGACTATCGCCGCATCCCGGTCGAGGAGCAGTGCGAGGTGCTGAGCGCGCTCGGCGACATCGCCCGCGACGACGACGGCAAGGCGAGCCTGCATCTGCACGCCGTACTCGGCCTGTCCGACGGCTCGACCCGCGGCGGGCACCTGCTCGACGGCATTGTCCGGCCGACGCTGGAGGTGATGATCACCGAGACCCCGGCGCATCTGCACCGCCGAAAGCGCCCCGGCCTCGGCATCTCGCTCATCGACCTCGGCAGCGGGTGAGCGCGCGGCACTGGCGTTGCACGGGCCGGATGCGGTAATCCCCGCCATCCCGCAGCCGAAGGTGACGAACCCCGTGCCCGATCTCGAACGCATCGTCAGCGACATCGCCGAGGAGATGCGCGCCCGCCCGGACCGCGGCGAGGTCGCGACCTATATCCCCGAGCTCGCCCGTGCCGACCCCAATGCCTTCGGCATCGCCGTCATCGCGGCGGACGGGCAGGTGGCAGTGGGCGGCGACGCCGACGTGCCCTTCTCCATCCAGAGCGTCTCCAAGGTGTTCACGCTCACTTTGGCGCTGGGCAAGATCGGCAACCTGTTGTGGAAGCGGGTGGGGCGCGAGCCCTCGGGCAGCCCGTTCAACTCCATCGTCCAGCTGGAGGCCGAGCACGGCATCCCGCGCAACCCCTTCATCAATGCCGGTGCCATCGCGGTGACCGACGTCATCCTTTCCGGCCACCAGCCGCGCGAGGCGCTGGGCGAGATCCTGCGCTTCATGCACTTCCTCGCTGAGGACAGTTCGATCGGCATCGACGAGGCGGTCGCCGCCTCCGAGCAACGGACCGGCTTCCGCAACCGGGCGCTCGCCAACTACATGAAGTCGTTCGACGTGCTGGAGAACCCGGTCGACTACACGCTGGGCGTCTATTTCCACCACTGCGCCATCGCCATGAGCTGCCGGCAGCTCGCCATGGCCGCGCGCTTCCTCGCCCATGGCGGGCGCAATCCGTCGACCGGCTTCTCGGTGGTGTCCGCGGAGCGGGCGCGGCGCATCAACGCCATCATGCTCACCTGCGGCCACTATGACGGCTCGGGCGAGTTCGCCTACCGCGTCGGCCTGCCGGGAAAGAGCGGGGTGGGGGGAGGCATCCTTGCCATCGCCCCGGGCAAGGCGTCGATCGCGGTGTGGTCGCCGGGGCTCGACGCCAGCGGCAATTCGCATCTCGGCCGCATCGCGCTGGAGGCACTGACCCAGCGGCTCGGCTGGTCGGTGTTCGGCTGAGGCAGCCTAGAGCGCGTCAGATACGACAAGAGGGCCGGACGGTCGGTCGCGGCCCTCTTGGTAAGGCGTGGATGATGCGCGATGCGCAGAACGGAAGTCTCGCTCGTGAAGGCACGGGTCGACGTCAGTTCTTGGGGCCAGCGTCTTCCCGAATGGCCTCTTCGTGGTACCAGCTGCCGAAGATGACGGCCGGGTTTACCTTGAGCGGCTCGGAAGCGCGAAGCTCGGCGCGACGGGCGGCAAGACCCGCGCGGCCACCGACAGGGAACTGGACGATCTGCGCGCTTGCGCGCTGGATGTTGGTACGCATTGCACATTTCTCCTTTCCCGCTGCGCGTTCCTGCGTCAGCGTTTAAGCCTATATAGCACCTTCTGCATGGCGTTTGCGCAATATGCACATTTTGCGATCACAATGAGGGCAGAAATTGTGCAGCGCCAAACGCCACGGCCGATGCTGACGCATCAACGGCCATAGCGCCGCTTTGGTTGCCTGCGCGCGTGCGCCGCAATGTCGTCCGCAATCGTGCCGGTTTCGGCCAAGCCGTGCTGGCGACAGGCGAATCACGCCGCCGCGCGCCCTCCCGCAGCGCGCCCACCCGCTGATGCCGGCAAAGGAATGCGCCTGTGGCGGCGCGCCGTCTCTCCATTTGGCACGGTAAATGCTTCTACGAGCGGTAGCGGTTGGCGGTCGACTTTCTCGCACGGCCGGCACAGCGACGGGGGCCTCGGCTCCGGTCCATCAGCTCATGAGAGACACGCAATGACGAAGTATAAGCTCGAGTACATTTGGCTCGACGGCTACAAGCCGACCCCGAACCTGCGCGGCAAGACGCAGATCAAGGAATTCGACCACTTCCCCTCGCTTGAGGAGCTCCCGCTGTGGGGCTTCGACGGTTCGTCCACGGAGCAGGCCGAGGGTCGCAGCTCCGACTGCGTGCTGAAGCCCGTCGCGATCTATCCCGATCCGGCCCGCAAGAACGGCGCCCTGGTGATGTGCGAAGTGATGATGCCGGACGGCGTCACCCCGCACGCCACCAATGCGCGCGCCACCATCCTGGACGACGAAGGCGCCTGGTTCGGCTTCGAGCAGGAGTACTTCTTCTACAAGGACGGCCGCCCGCTCGGCTTCCCCGAGCACGGCTACCCGGCCCCGCAGGGCCCGTACTACACCGGCGTCGGCTTCAAGAATGTCGGCGACATCGCCCGCGAGATCGTCGAGGAGCACCTTGAGCTCTGCCTCGAGGCCGGCATCAACCACGAAGGCATCAACGCGGAAGTCGCGAAGGGCCAGTGGGAATTCCAGATCTTCGGCAAGGGCTCCAAGAAGGCCGCCGACGAAGTGTGGATGGCCCGCTACCTGCTGCTCCGCCTGACCGAGAAGTACGGCGTGGACATCGAGTTCCACTGCAAGCCGCTCGGCGATACCGACTGGAACGGCTCGGGCATGCACTGCAACTTCTCCACGAAGTTCATGCGTGAAGTGGGCGGCAAGGACTATTTCGAGGCCCTGATGGCGGCTTTCGCCAAGAACCTCGACGACCACATCGCCGTCTACGGCCCGGACAACCACATGCGCCTGACCGGCAAGCATGAGACGGCGCCGTGGAACAAGTTCTCCTACGGCGTGGCCGACCGCGGCGCTTCCATCCGCGTGCCGCACTCGTTCATCCGCAACGACTACAAGGGCTATCTTGAGGATCGCCGCCCGAATTCCCAGGGCGACCCCTACCAGATCGCTTCCCAGGTCCTGAAGACGATCTCGGAAGTCGACACAAAGGCCGCCGCTGCGGCGTGAGGAATTGCGCGGCGGGCCGGGCCTTCGGGTTCCCGCCCGCCGCCGCTGCCTCCTGAGACGGGCCGACCGTCTCCCTCAAGCCAGTCCCGTCCGCGGGGCTGGCTTTTGTTTTTGGCCGCGCGAGACGTCGGCAATCATCACGACGTCATGCCCGGGCTTGACCCGGGCATCCACGACTTGAGACTGGGCTGCTGGGTGTCCCCGAAGTCGTGGATGGCCGGGCCGAGCCCGGCCATGACGACAGCGTGGGGTGGATGCCGCGCTCCGGAGATGGCGAGGCAGCTCACAAATACGGCGAGGCCAGCCAGATGGCGCGGTTGCGCAGCTTCTCCAGGAAGGGGCGCCGCGCCAGTGTCCCCAGCGTCTCCGGCCGCGACGCGGCCATCATCGCGGCGACGCGCGTCTCGATCGCCGTGGCGATCGTCGGATCGTAGAGTTCGAGGTCGAGCTCGAAATTGAGCCGCAGGCTGCGCGGGTCGAGGTTGGACGAGCCGACATAGGCCCAGCATCCGTCCACCGCCATCAGCTTGGAATGGTCGAACATCCCCTCTGCCCGCCACACCCTGCACTCGCCGGCGATCACCTGGTCGAGTTGGGCGGTCATGGCGTAGTCGACCAGCTTCAGATTGTTGGCGGAGGGGATGACGATGTCGACCTCGACACCCCGGCGCCCGGCCACGGTGAGCGCGCCGATGAGCTGCTGGTCGGGCAGGAAATAGGGCGAGCAGACATGCACGCGGCTCTGCGCCACGGCGAGCGCGCCCATGATCATGTTGTGGGCGCTGGCGAGGTTGCGGTCGGGGCCGGAGGGCACGACGCGCACTGCCACCGGGCCATGAGTTCCCTGCGGCGCCTCCGCCCAGGCCGGGCCGTCGAGGAACTCGTCGGTGGTGAAGGACCAGTCCTGGCTGAACACGGTGAGCAACTGCTCCACCGCCGGCCCCTCGACGCGGAAATGCGTGTCGCGGGCGGGATCGTCGCCGCCGAACGCGGCCATGAACTGGGCGCGGATATTCATGCCGCCGGTGAAGGCGAGGCCGCCATCGACGATCAGCATCTTCCGGTGGCTGCGCAGGTTCGCGTAGGGCAGGCGCAGGCCGATCAGATTGCCCATGAAAAGGTCGACGGTGACGCCGCCCTCCATCAGCCGCCCGACGATGGAGGGGCGCGAATAGCGCGCGCCGATGGCATCGATCAGCACGCGCACGGCGACGCCGCGCTTGTGCGCCTCGATCAGCGCATCGGCGAACTGCACCCCGACCGGGTCGTTGTCGAAGATGTAGCTGGAGAGCGCGACATGCCGCTTCGCCGCGCGGATGGCGTCGAGCATGGCGGGATAGGCGGCATCGCCGCTGTCGAGCAGCTCGACCGCATTGCCGGTGGTGAGCGGGAAGGCGGCGACGCGGTCGCCCAGCCGCTTCATCGCCGAGAGGCTGGGCGAGAGGGCGATGGCGATGGGCGGGCGCTCATGGTGGCGCCGGCGGTCCTGGCTGGCGCGGCGGCGGCCGGCGGCGCTCTGGCGAATGCGGTTGATGCCGGCGACCAGATAGAGGAAGGCGCCGACGAAGGGCGACAGCAGGATGACGCCGACCCAGCCGATGGCGGCGCGCACATCGTCCTTCGTCATCGCCGCATGGATCGCCGCCACAACGCCGATGGCGGCGCTCGTGACGAGCGTTATGTGCGGCCAGTATTCCGACAGGAAACGAAGCATGAGGACGGCCTATGGATGCACCGTCTCTAGCCGGTAATCGGCGCAGCGTCATCCCCGCGCCGTCCAGACTGACGTAACGGCAGATGGCATCGTGGTGAGCGGAAAAAGAAACCGCCCCGGAAACGCTTCCGGGGCGGTTTGTGGTGTCAGCTCGCCGCCTTCAGCGGCAAAGCCGGCTGGTCCGGGCTCTCGCGCGGTTCCAGCGCATTGGCCATGGCCTCGTCCACCCGCTCCAGCCAGACGAACTCCAGCCGGTCGCGCGCGTCCTGAGGGATGTCCTCATAGTCGCGCCGGTTGCGGGCGGGCAGCATCACGCGGGTCAGCCCCGCGCGCGCCGCCGCCACCACCTTCTCCTTGATGCCGCCGACCGGCAGGACAAGACCCCGCAGGGAGATCTCGCCGGTCATGGCGGTGTCCTTGCGCACCGTGCGGCCGGTGAGCAGCGAGACCAGGGCGGTGAACATCGCCACGCCCGCGCTCGGCCCGTCCTTCGGCGTCGCCCCGGCGGGCACATGGACGTGCACGTCGTTCTTGGCGAACAGCTCCGGATCGATGCCGAGCTCCTCGGCGCGGCTCTTCACCAGGCTCCACGCGGCCTGCGCGCTCTCCTTCATCACGTCGCCGAGCTGGCCCGTGAGGATCAGCCCGCCGCGTCCGGGGACGCGGGTCGCCTCGATGAAGAGGATGTCGCCGCCGACCGGGGTCCAGGCGAGGCCGGTGGCGACGCCCGGAACCGAAACGCGTAGCGCCACCTCGTCCTCGAAGATCGGCGGACCGAGCATCTCGGGCAGCGTGTCGACGCTGATGCGCGCATGGCTGACGCTGCCTTCGGCGATGCCGACGGCGACGTGCCGCACGGCGCGGCCGACCTCGCGTTCGAGGTTGCGCACGCCCGCCTCCCGCGTATAGGCGCGGATGATGGCTTTGAGCGCCTCGTCGTCGACCTCGACCTGCTCCGGCTTGACGCCGTTCGCTTCCAGCTGGCGGCGGACCAGATAGCGCTTGGCGATCTGCAGCTTCTCGGTGTCGGTGTAGCCGGTGAGCTGGATGATCTCCATGCGGTCGCGCAGCGGCCCCGGTATGGTGTCGAGCATGTTCGCGGTGGCGATGAACACCACGCGCGACAGGTCGAACGGCACGCCGAGATAATTGTCCCGGAACGTTCCGTTCTGCTCGGGGTCGAGCACTTCCAGCATCGCCGCCGACGGGTCGCCCTGTATGCCGGAGCCCATCTTGTCGATCTCGTCCAGCATCATCACGCAGTCGCGGGTGCCCGCCTTGCGGATGCCCTGGATGATGTTGCCGGGCAGAGCGCCGACATAGGTGCGCCGGTGGCCGCGGATCTCCGCCTCGTCATGCACGCCGCCGAGAGAGACGCGCACGAATTTGCGGCCCATGGCGCGGGCGATGGACTGGCCGAGCGAGGTCTTGCCGACGCCCGGAGGGCCGGCGAAGCACAGGATCGGCGCCTTGCCGCCGGGCGCCAGCTTGCGCACGGCGAGGTACTCGACGATGCGGCGCTTGATCTTGTCGAGGCCGAAATGGTCCTCGTCGAGGATCTTGCGGGCCTCCGCGATGTCGATCGGCGCCGTTTCCGGCAGCTTCCACGGCAGGGCGATCAGCCAGTCCAGATAGGTGCGGACCATGCCGTATTCGGCGCTGGCGTCCTGCATGCGGCGCAGCCGGCCCAGCTCCTTGCGGGCCATCTGCTCCACATCCTCCGGCATGCCGGCATCGGTGATAGCCTTCTCCAGATCGGCGATGTCCTGGCTGTTGCCGTCATCCTCGCCGAGCTGCTTCTGGATCGCCGCCATCTGCTCGCGCAGCAGCACCTCGCGCTGGCGCTCGTCCAGCGACGCCTTGGTCTGCTTGCTGATCTCCTGCGACAGGCGCAGCACCTCGATGCGGTGCGCCAAGAGCCGCGAGACCTTGTTCATGCGCGCGACGATGTCGACCGTCTCCAGAAGCTCCTGCTTCTCGTCGGCCGAGATGTCGATATAGGCGGCGACCAGATCGGCGAGGCCGGCCGGCGAGTTGGAGCCGCGCACGGCGGCGACCAGCTCGGCCGGGACCTGCGGCAGCAGCTCCAGCGCCTCGGTGGCCTGGCCCTGCAGGTGGACGAAGCGCGCCTCGATCTCCGAGGAGCGTTCCTCGCTCTCCTCCAGCCGCTTCACGCGGGCGGTGACGAAGGGCTTCTCGCGCACGAACTCGTCGACATGGAAGCGCTGCTCGCCCTGCAGCACGAGGTGATGCGTGCCGTCCGGCGCGGTGACGTAGCGCAGTATGTTGGCGACGACGCCCATGCGGTGCAGGTCGGTCGGGCTCGGCTCCTCCACGCTGGCGTCGCGCTGCATCAAGATGCCGATGGGACGGCCCTCGCGCACCGCCTGCTGGGCGGCGGCGATGGAGGCCGCGCGGCCGACGCTGAGCGGCAGCACGACGCCGGGGAACAGCACGAAGTTGCGCACCGGCAGGACGATCAGCTGGTCGGCGGGCACATTGCCGTTGGTGGCGCCCGAGGCGCCGTTGTTTCCGCCGGCATCGGCCATGCGGACCGGATCGAATCTTTCGAAATCGGGGTGTGTCATGGTTCTGTCCCCCTTCCTCAAACCTTACGCAGCACGATGGCGAGGCACCCGTTGACGACGCGCGGATGGGCGACCTCGTAGCGACCGGGCGGCAGCACGAGCTGGCGCTCGAAGCGGCCCTGCGGCAGCTCCATGCGATGGATGGTGGCGCGGTTGAGCTCCGCCGGCAGCACGCGCTCGCCCGAAATGGCGAGCGTGCCGTTCTGGATGGCGACGCTGATGCGCTCGGGATCGACGCCGGGGAGCGCGGCGAGCACGATGAGCTCGCGCTCGGTCTCGATCATGTCGACCGGCGGCTCCCAGCACGGCGCGTGGCGGCGCGGCGATACCGCGTCGGCACGCGAGGCCGGCTGGAACATCTGTCGGTGCATGCGCTCGGCGCGGTTCAGCATGTCGATGGCGTCCGACCACATCCAGAGGCGGGGGTCAGTCTTCTTCATGGGCATCTCCTGGGGCAGGCCGGTGGGACGTATCCCTGGGGCCCGCGACGCTCATATGGGTGCAGAAATGCCACACGCTAGGGAGGCGGGCGCATCCTAGCGCGGCGCCGTCAGGCGGCTTGCGTCTTCGCCGGCTCGGCTCGTGACAGCATGAGGTCGAGGAAGGCGCGCGGCGCCTCGTCGAGCGCACTCATCCCGCCGCGGCCCGGCGCCAGATGGGCGACCACCAGCTCCCAGCACAGGTCCGGCCCGGCGATGTCCACCACCGCCAGCATGTCCCGCCGCGCCTCGGCCACCGTCTCCGGCACCAGCGCCACGCCGAGCCCGCGCGCCACAAGGGCCAGCAGGCTGTCGAGGTCGCTGACCTCGAAGGCGATGCGCCGCTCCAGACCCGCCTGGCCGAAGCCCTTGTCGACCAGCCGGCGCGTGCCCCAGCCGGGCTGGAAGTCGACGAAGGGCTCGCCGGCCAGCTCGGCCAGCGTCACCTCGGTCCGGCCGGCGAGCGGGTGCGCGGGCGCGCAGACCAGCACCAGCCCCTCGCAGGCGACGACCGAGGCGGCGATGTCGGGCACCGGCTCGCACAGCGGCAGGATTGCAAGATCGAGCGTGCCGGCGCGCAATTTCTCCGTCAGCGGCTCCGAGCCGCCCTGGCTGAGCCGTACCTCGATGCCGGGATAGAGGGCGTGGAAGGCGGCGAGCAGCGCCGGCAGGTCGATGAAGGCCGGCAGGCTCGGCACCGCGCCGATGTCGAGCGTGCCGCGCTCCAGCGCCGCGGCGGAGGAGACCGCCTCGCGCGCCTCGCGCACCGCGTCGAGCACGCGCCGCGCCTTCTCCAGGAAGGCTTCGCCCGCCGCGGTGAGGCGCACCTGCCGCGTGGTGCGCAGGAACAGCCGCGCGTCCAGCTCCTCCTCCAGCGCGCGGATGGAGGAGGACAGCGCCGACTGGACGATGTTGGCGCGCTGCGCCGCCCGGGTGAAGTGCTGCTCCTCGGCGACGGCGATGAAGTGCTGGAGATGGCGCAGTTCCATGGCGGCCTCGCTATTCATGTCTCCATCAGATTAATGCCATCTCGACATTCAATTTGAAAGATCAATCGCATCGTCCCATGGTGCACGAGGCTTCGGATCGCGATCTTTGCCGCGGCGGGCGCGGGCCCGAATGGAGATGGAGAGACATCATGAAGGTCGGTTTCATCGGACTGGGCAGCATGGGCGCCGGCATGGCGCGCAACCTTCTCAAGGCGGGGCACGAGGTGACGGTGTTCAACCGCTCGCCGGCCAAGGCCGCGCCGCTGGTGGAAGCCGGCGCCGTCGCCGCATCGAGCGTCGCGGAGGCCTGCAAGGGCGAGGCGGTGATCACCATGCTCGCCGACGATGCGGCCGTCTCCTCGGTCGCGGAAGGCGAGGGCGGCATCCTTGCCAGCCTCGCGCCCGGCGCGCTGCACGTCTCTGCCAGCACGATCAGCGTGGCACTGTCGGAGAAGCTGACCGCCGCGCATGCCGAGGCCGGCCAGCTCTATGCCGCCGCTCCCGTCTTCGGCCGGCCCGAAGTGGCGGCGGCGGGCGAGCTCTTCGTCGCCGCCGCGGGTCCGGCGGACACGCTCACGCTCGCCCAGCCGCTGTTCGACGCCATCGGCCGGCAGACCTTCGTGTTCTCCGACACGCCGTCCAAGGCCAACCTCGTCAAGCTGAGCGGCAACTTCCTCATCGCCTGCGTGATCGAGACGCTCGGCGAGGCGCTGGCGCTGGTCGGCAAGGGCGGCGTCGACCAGAAGCAGTATCTCGACTTCCTCACCTCGACCCTGTTCGGCGCCCCGGTCTACCGCAACTACGGCAACCTCATCGTCGACACCACGCCGCGGCCGGTCGGTTTCGCCGCTCCGCTCGGGCTCAAGGACATGCGGCTCGCGCTCGCCGCCGCCGAGGAGCTGCGCGTGCCGCTCCCCGTCGGCAGCCTGTTGCGCGACCGCTTTCTCACCCTCCTCGCCAATGGCGGCGAGGGGCAGGACTGGTCGGCCATCGGCCGCCTCGCCGCGAAGGACGCCGGCGGGGTCGTCTGACCGCCGTATTGGAGACAGGACATGGAACAGATCGACATCGGCTCCTCGGGGGTGAAGACCTCGCGCATCGGCCTCGGCACCTGGGCCATCGGCGGCTGGATGTGGGGCGGCTCGGACGAGGCCGAGGCTATCGCCACCATCCGCACGGCGGTGGAGCGCGGTGTGACGCTTATCGACACCGCGCCGGTCTACGGCTTCGGCCATTCCGAGGAGATCGTCGGCAAGGCGCTGGCCGAGGGCGGCCTGCGCGCAAAGGCGCAGATCGCCACAAAGGCCGGCCTTGCCTGGGTGGACGGCAAGGTGCATCGCGATTCGCGCGCGGCGCGGCTGAGGCAGGAGGTCGAGGATTCGCTGCGCCGGCTGCGCACCGATGTCATCGACCTCTACCAGATCCACTGGCCGGACCTCGAGACACCCTTCGACGAGACCGCCCGCACGCTGGAGGAACTGCGCCAGGCGGGGAAAATCCGTGCCATCGGCGTGAGCAACTTTTCGCCGGCACAGATGGACGCCTTCCGCGCGCATGCGCCGCTGCACGCGGTGCAGCCGCCCTACAATCTCTTCGAGCGCGACATCGAGAAGGACGTGCTGCCCTATGCGGCGCGCTCCGGGCTGACCGTGCTGAGCTACGGCGCCATCTGCCGCGGCCTGCTCTCCGGGCGCATGCGCGCCGACACCACCTTCACCGGCGACGACCTGCGCAAGTTCGACCCGAAATTCACCGGCGAGCGCTTCCCGCGCTATCTCGCCGCCGTGGCCGAGCTCGACACGCTGGCGCGCGAGCGCTTCGGCAAGACCGTGCTGGCGCTCGCCGTGCGCTGGGTGCTCGACCAGGGGCCGACCATCGCGCTGTGGGGCGCGCGCCGTCCAGACCAGCTCGACCCGGTGGGCGAAATCGCCGGCTGGACCATCGACGAGGCGACCAAGGGCGAGATCGACGCCATCCTCGCCCGCCACGTCCCCGAGCCGATCGCGCCGACCTTCATGGCGCCGCCGGCCAAGCGCCCGCTCACGGCCTAGAAGGCGCTGCGCCACGCCTCGGCCCGCCATGCCGGGAAGCTGTTGGCGGGTTGGCATCCCACCAAATCGGCGGGTTGTCCGAGCGACATTAATGAAATATTACCTAAACGTGGGCTACTAACCGATTTGGCTTGGGGGTCTTCGGCGACAATGGCTTGGGCGCCGCGGACCTGATCGCAACCGAAGACGGAACAGACGCGCGTGGCGGCCACGCCGTTGGCGCGTACGCCCGTCCTCTGTGCAGGGATGCTTGATGCGGCTTATCGGATCGTTCCTCATCGGCTCAGCGGGCTTCGTCGGCGTTGCCGTCGCTGTGGCATGGGTGTCGAACGCCTCCCTGCCGACGCCGGCCGATGCCGCCCGCGCCGATCTTCCGCCGTTCCGCATGGCGCCGGCCGCCCCCGAGACGGCGAGCGCCGTCGTCGACGAGCCCTCCGCACGGCCGGCCCGCACCGTCATGGACGTGCGCAACTTCTACGCCGCCGGCGAGATCCCGCAGCCCTCGAACTGGCTGTTCGACCCGGCGGTGATGCCGATCCGTCCGGCGGTGGTCGCCGCCGTGCCGGTGCCGGCCCCGACGGCCGAGCCGACCGTCGAGACGGTGAGTGCCGTGCCGCTGCCGGCTGCCAATCCGCTTGCCGCCGGCCGCGTCATGGCGGGCAACGAACCGGAGGACGCGCTCACCTTCGCGCCGCGGCCGCCGAAGAAGCCGAAGCTCGATGCCGAGATCGCCGCGCTGCCGCCTCCCATGGAGGAGGACGTCGCGCCGGACGAGCCGGCCCCGGCGCCCGCCGTCACCGAGGCGCCGAAGGACGAACTGCGCTACCCCACGCGCGAGGACAAGTTCGCCGTCTACGACATCCGCGCCAAGAAGCTTTATCTGCCGAGCGGCAAGAAGCTAGAGGCGCATTCGGGGTATGGCGCAAAGATGGATAACGTCCGCTACGTCCATGTCCGGATGGAGGGCGTGACCCCGCCGAACCGCTACTCGCTGAAGATGCGCGAGGCGCTGTTCCATGGGACCGAGGCGGTCCGCATGACGCCGGTCGGCGACGGCAAGATGTATGGCCGCAACGGCTTCCTGCTGCACCCGTACCTGCTCGGGCCGCGCGGCGATTCCAATGGCTGCGTCTCCGTCGCCGACTACGACGCCTTCCTCGCCGCCTTCAAGCGGGGCGAGGTGCAGGAACTCGTGGTGGTCGAATCGATGCCGGGCTCGGGCGACACGCTCAACCCGCTGCTGTCCTGGCTGACCGGCAAGCGCAGCTGACCGGCTGCGGACTTCTCATCTCCAGACCGCCCACCCGCGAGCCATGTCCACGCTGCACGCCGGCTATTTCACCGAGGGGCTCGACGCCGATCCCGAGCTCGCCGCTGCCCTGCGTGGCGAGCTGAAGCGCCAGCAGGATGGCATCGAGCTGATCGCCTCGGAGAACATCGTCTCCCGCCTCGTGCTGGAGGCGCAGGGTTCGGTGTTGACCAACAAGACCGTCGAGGGGCTGCCCTATGCCCGCTACTATGGCGGCGCGGAATTCGCCGACGCCATCGAGGCGCTGGCGGTGGAGCGGGCGAAGAAGCTGTTCAACTGCCGCTTCGCCAATGTGCAGCCGCACTCCGGCTCCAACGCCAATGCCGGCGTGTTCCTCGGCCTGCTGAAGCTCGGCGACACCATCCTGTCGATGAACACGGCGGCCGGTGGGCATATCAGCCACGGCCATCCGGCGACGCTGACCGGGCGCGACTACCGGATCGTGCCCTATGGCGTCAGCCGCGAGACCGAGCGCATCGAGCTCGACGAACTGCGTACGCTCGCCCTCGACCATGCGCCGAAGCTCATCGTCGCCGGCGGCTCGGCCTACCCGCCCGCCATCGACTTTGCCGGCATGCGGGCCATCGCCGACGAGGTGGGCGCGCTGTTCATGGTCGACATGGCGCATTTCGCCGGGTTGGTGGCGACGGGGCTCTACCCGCACCCGTTCCCGCATGCGCATGTGGTGACCTCGACCACCTACAAGTCGCTGCGCGGTGCGCGCGGCGGCATCGTGCTGTGGAACGACGCGTCGCTGAATGACCGCATCAATTACGGCATTTTCCCCGGCGTGCAGGGCTCGGTGATGATGCATGCCGTCGCCGGCAAGGCCGCCTGCTTCGGCGAGGCGCTCAAGCCCGAGTTCCACGCCTATAACGAGGCGGTGCTGGCGAACGCCCGCGCCATGGCGGCGGCGCTGGCAACCGAGGGGCTACGCATCGTCGGCGGCGGCACCGATTGCGGGCTGATGCTGGTCGATCTCTCGCCGCTCGGCGTCACCGGCGACATCGCCGCCAAGGCGCTGGAGAAGGCCGGGCTGGCGGTGAACAAGAACCTCGTCCCCTTCGATCCGCGCCCGCCGGAAGCGCCCTCGGGGCTTCGGCTCTCGTCGAATGCCGGCACTGCGCGCGGCTTCGGCATCGCCGAGTTCGAGACCATCGCCGGCTGGATCGCCCGCGTGGTGAAGGCGCCGGCGGACGCCGCGGCGATCGCCGCCGTCCGGGCGCAGGTGACCTCGCTCTGTGCGAGCTTTCCGATTTACGCGTAGCACCCCACACGGCCCTCATGGCCGGGCTTGACCCGGCCACCCAGTGACCGGGTGCATGCGGAAAGGCTGGGTCCCCGGGTCAAGCCCGGGGATGAGGGCGTTCTGCTTATCAGGCCGTCGCCTCGACATGCACATAAGGCGTCGACGGCAGGAATTCCGGCCCGCGCCGCGACAGGAACTCGGTGAGCGCCGCCGCCGGCGGGGTCAGGCGCTTGGCCGTGCGTTTCACCACGAACCATTGCCGCACCACCGGCAGCCCCTCGACGTCGAGCGCGGCGAGGCGCCCGTCCGCGACCTCGGCGGCGATGGTGTGGCCGGAGATGAAGGCAAGGCCGAGCCCCGCCATCACCGCCTGCTTGATGGTCTCGTTCGAGCCGATCTCCATGCCGATGCGCGGGGCGATGCCGTTCTCCTCGAAGAAGCGCTCCATCAGCCCGCGCGTGCCCGAGCCCGGCTCGCGCGACATGAAGGTCGAAGTCGCCAGCGCCGAGGGCGGCAGGCGCCGGCCGAGCAAGGGATGGTCCGCCGGCGCGATGATGACGTGCGGATGATCGCCGATCAGCGTCTTGTCGACCTCCATGTCGAGCGGCGTGCGGCCCATGATGGCGACGTCGATATTGTCGCCGCGCAGCCCGGCGATGATCTCCTCGCGGTTGCCGACGGTCAGCACCACGTCGATGCCGGGATGGGCGCGGGTGAAGCTGCCGAGCGCCGCCGGCACGAAATACTTCGCCGTCGAGACCAGCCCCACCGAGACGCGTCCGGATTTCAGCCCCTTCATGGCGTCGAGCGCGGCGCCGCAATCGGCCATCGCCTGCTCGATGCGGGCGATGGCGGCGAGCACCTCGCGCCCCGCGGCGCTGGGCTGGAAGCGGTCGCCGGCGCGGTCGAGCAGCGGCAGGCCGAGATGCTCCTCCAATTGCTGCACCTGCATCGTCACCGCGGGCGGGGTGACGTTGAGCTTGCGGGCGGCGCCGGTGACGCTGCCGGTCTCGACGACGGCGGCGACGGCACGAAGCTGCTTGAGCGTGGCATTACGCATGGGGAATTACATTTCAGCTAAATTGAATTACCAGGAAAGATTATTCGAATTTCCTTACGCACGCAATTCGTGCAGTCTGACATCAACAAAAGGCGTCCGCCGCTTCGGGTTCCCCGCTCGAAGGCCTTACGGAAACGACACGCCGAAAGGGCTGAAGCCCTCGACATAACTGGGGAACGCCATGATACGCCCGACTTTGCAGGACCACCTCGACAGGTGGTCGCAAGCCGATGATTCGCGCCGCGACGTCGCGAGCGCCGTGCTCGCCCTTGCGGGCGCCGGCATCCGCATCTCGCAGCTTCTCGCCGCCGGCCCGCTGGCGGGTGCGCTCGCTGCCGTGCGCGGCCACCATGCCGATGGCGACAGCCAGAAGGAGCTCGACGTCGTCGCCGACACGCTGGTGCGCGAGGCGCTGGCCGGGACGCAGGTCGCCTTGTTCGGTTCCGAGGAGGCCGAGGAGGCGGTGGCGCTGAACCCGGCCGGGTCGCTCGCCGTCGCGGTCGATCCGCTGGACGGCTCGTCCAACATCGATACGAACATGACGGTGGGCACGATCTTCTCGATCCTGCCCTACATCGGTCCCGCCTCGCTGCTGCAGCCGGGCTCGGCGCAGCTCGCCGCGGGCTTCCTCGTCTACGGGCCGCAGACCGCGCTGGCGCTGACCGTCGGCGCGGGCACGCAAATCTTCATCCTCGATCGTGCGAGCGGCGACTTCCTGCTCGCCGAGGAGCGGGCCATGGTGCTGCCGGAGACGGCGGAATACGCCATCAACGGTTCCAATACCCGCCACTGGGATCTCGCCATACGCTGCTATGTCGAGGACTGCCAGGCCGGCGTGGACGGCCCGCGGGCCAAGGACTTCAACACCCGCTGGGTCGCTTCCATGGTGGCGGACGTCTTCCGCATCCTGGTGCGCGGCGGCGTCTATCTCTACCCGGGCGACGCGCGCCGCGGCTACATGCAGGGCCGGCTGCGCCTCGTCTACGAGGCCAATCCCGTCGCCTTCCTGATGGAGCAGGCGCAGGGCGCGGCGACGGACGGCCATCGCCCGATCCTCGAGCTCGAGCCGACCCATCTGCACCAGCGCGTGCCCCTCGTCTTCGGCTCGCGCGCCGAGGTCGAACGCATCGCCCGCTATCACCACGATGCCGCCGCCATGCCCGAGCGCTCGCCGCTGTTCGGCCGTCGCGGCCTGCTGCGCGCCTGAGGGGAGGGGAACCATGTCGATCCACCATCCCATCATCTCCGTCACCGGCTCGTCCGGCGCGGGCACCACCTCGGTGCGGCGCATCTTCGAGCAGATCTTCCGCCGCGAGGATGTCGCCGCCGCCTATATCGAGGGCGACGCCTATCACCGCTACGACCGCGCCGAGATGAAGCGCGTCATGGCCGAGGAGGCGGGGCGCGGCAACCATCACTACAGCCATTTCGGCCCGGACTCGAACCTGTTCGAGGAGCTGGAGGAGACCTTCCGCTCCTACGCTCAGACCGGCACCGGCCAGTTCCGCCACTATGTCCACGACGACAAGGAGGCGGAGGAATATGGCGGCGCGCCCGGCACCTTCACCGCCTGGGAGCCGATCCCGACGCCTACCGACCTGCTCTTCTATGAGGGCCTGCACGGCGCGGTGGTGAGCGGCAACATCGACGTCGCCCGCTATGCGGACCTGAAGATCGGCGTGGTGCCGGTGATCAATCTCGAGTGGATCCAGAAGATCCACCGCGACCGCTCGCATCGCGGCTATTCCACCGAAGCGGTGACCGACACCATCCTGCGGCGCATGCCGGACTACGTGAACTACATCTGCCCGCAGTTCACCCACACCGACATCAACTTCCAGCGCGTGCCGACGGTCGACACCTCGAACCCGTTCATCGCGCGCTGGATACCGACGGCGGACGAGTCGATCGTCGTCATCCGCTTCAAGAGCCCGCGCGGGATCGATTTCCCCTACCTGCTCTCGATGATCCAGGGCTCCTGGATGAGCCGCGCCAATTCCATCGTGATCCCGGGCGGCAAGCTCGACATCGCGATGCAGCTCATCCTCACGCCGATGATCCTTCACCTCGTCGAAAAGAAGCGGCGCGCCGCCTGAGCCGGAGGACGACATGCTCACCCGAAACGCCCCGACGTCCCAGCGTCCGCCCCAAGACCTGCCGGAAGTGCTGCACGACGACATGGCCAATGCGCTGCGCGCGCTCGCCATGGATGCGGTCGAACAGGCCAAGTCCGGCCATCCCGGCATGCCCATGGGCATGGCGGATGTCGCCACCGCCTTGTTCAGCCGCTTCGTGAAGATCGATCCGACCCGCCCGGACTGGTACGACCGCGACCGCGTCGTGCTCTCGGCCGGCCACGGCTCGATGCTGCTCTACGCCGTCAACCACCTGCTCGGCTATGCCGACATGGGCACCGACCAGCTCAGGCGCTTCCGCCAGCTCGGCGCGGTCACCGCCGGCCATCCCGAGCACGGCCACACGCTCGGCGTCGAGACCACCACCGGCCCGCTGGGCCAGGGGCTCGCCACCGCGGTCGGCATGGCGCTCGCCGAGCGCATGCTCAACGCCCGCTTCGGCGACGACCTCGTCGACCACTACACCTACGTCATCGCCGGCGACGGCTGCCTGATGGAAGGCATCAGCCACGAGGCCATCGACCTCGCCGGGCACCTCAAGCTCGGCAAGCTGATCCTCCTGTGGGACGACAACGGCATCTCCATCGACGGGCGCACCACGCTCTCGACCTCGACCGACCAGCTCGCCCGCTTCGAGGCGGCCGGCTGGGACGTGATGCGCGTCGACGGCCACGCCTATCACGCGGTGACCGACGCGATCGCCGAGGCCCGCGGCACGGAGCGTCCGACGCTCATCGCCTGCCGCACCACCATCGGCTTCGGCGCGCCCACCAAGGCGGGCACGGAAGGCGCCCATGGCGCGCCGCTCGGCCCCGACGAGATCGCCGGCGCCCGCGCCCGGCTCGGCTGGAGCCATCCGCCCTTCGAGGTGCCGGACGACGTCCGCGAGGCCTGGGCGCATACCGCCGCGCGCGGCCGTACCGCCCGCGAGGCCTGGGAGCGGCGCCTGTCCGGTTCCGGCCGCCGCGCCGCCTTCGAGGCGGCGATGGAAGGCGAACTGCCCGCCGATTTCGACGAGAAGCTCGACGCCTACAAGCGCGAGCTGTCGCAGAGCGCGCCGAAGGTCGCGACCCGCAAGGCGTCGGAGATGGCGCTCGGGGTCATCAATGCCGAGACCGAGCTCACGGTCGGCGGCTCGGCCGACCTCACCCATTCCAACCTCACCTACACCAAGGGCCTGATGCCGGTGACGCCCGGCAACTTCGCCGGCCGCTACCTGCATTACGGGATCCGCGAGCACGCCATGGCGGCGGTGATGAACGGCCTCGCCTTGCATCGCGGCACCATCCCCTACGGCGGGACCTTCCTGGTCTTCTCCGACTATGCGCGGGGCGCCATGCGGCTCTCGGCGCTGATGGGCCAGCGCGTCGTCTATGTGCTGACGCACGACTCCATCGGCCTCGGCGAGGACGGGCCGACGCACCAGCCGGTCGAGCACCTCGCCATGCTGCGGGCGACGCCGAACCTGCATGTGTTCCGCCCCGCCGACGCGGTGGAGACGCTGGAAGCCTGGCAGCTCGCCTTGCATGCGGAGCGCACGCCCTCGGTGCTGGCGCTGTCGCGGCAGAACCTGCCGACCTTCCGCACCACGCACAGCGAGGAGAACCTCACCGGCTACGGCGCCTATGTCGCCCGCAAGCCCGAGCGCCGGCGCGACGTGACGCTGCTGGCGACCGGCTCGGAAGTCGAGCTCGCCTTTAAGGCGGCCGACATGCTTGCGCTGCGCGGCGTCGACGCCGCCGTCGTCTCCATGCCCTGCTGGGAGCTGTTCGAGAAGCAGAGCGCGGATTATCGCCGCGCCGTGCTCGGCACCGCCCCGCGCGTCGCGGTGGAGGCGGCTGCCCGGTTCGGCTGGGACCGCTGGATCGGTGAGCGCGGCCGCTTCGTCGGCATGGAGGGCTTCGGCGCCTCGGCGCCGGCCGCCGACCTCTACAGGTACTTCAACATCACGCCGGAGGCGGTCGTTGCCGCTGCCTGCGACCTCATCACCTGCGCCTGAGGAGGACGGACATGGCCCGCATCACCCTTCGCCAGCTCCTCGACCATGCCGCCGAGCACGGCTACGGCGTGCCCGCCTTCAACATCAACAACATGGAGCAGGGCATCGCCATCATGGACGCCGCCCAGGCGGTCGATGCTCCCGTCATCATGCAGGCGAGCCGCGGCGCGCGCTCCTATGCCGGCGACATCATGCTCGCCCGCATGATCGACGCGCTGACCGAGATGTATCCGTCGATCCCGATCTGCATGCATCAGGACCACGGGAACAACGAGGCGACCTGCCTCTCCGCCATCCAGCACGGCTTCACCTCGGTGATGATGGACGGCTCGCTGAAGGCGGACGCCAAGACCCCGGCGGACTACGACTACAACGTCACCATCACCCGCCGCGTGGTCGACGCCGCCCATTGGGTCGGCGCCTCGGTCGAGGGCGAGCTCGGCGTGCTCGGCTCGCTGGAGCACGGCTCGGGCGAGCAGGAGGACGGCCACGGCGCGGAGGGCGCGCTCAGCCACGACCAGCTGCTCACCGATCCCGACCAGGCGGTGGACTTCGTCGCCCGCACCAAGGTCGACGCGCTCGCCATCGCCATGGGCACCTCGCACGGCGCCTACAAGTTCACCCGCAAGCCGGACGGCGACATCCTCGCCATGCATGTGATCGAGGAGATCCACCGCCGGCTGCCGAGCGTCCACCTCGTCATGCACGGCTCCTCCTCGGTGCCGCAGGCGCTGCAGGACCTGTTCAACGCTTCCGGCGGCGAGATGCCCCAGACGTGGGGCGTGCCGGTCGAGGAGATCGTGCGCGGCATCCGCCACGGCGTGCGCAAGGTGAACATCGACACCGACTGCCGTCTCGCCATGACCGCGCAGTTCCGCAAGGTCGGGCAGGCCAACAGGTCGGAATTCGACCCGCGCAAATTCCTCAAGCCCGCCATGGACGCGATGCGCGACCTCTGCCGCGAGCGCTTCGAGCAGTTCGGTACGGCGGGCCACGCCGCGCAGATCAAGGTGCTGCCGCTGGCAGCGATGGCCAAGCGCTACGCCTCGGGCGCGCTCGATCCGGTGATCGGCGGCGCCCAGGCGGCGGCGGAATGAACGAGACCACGCAAACACCCCGCGCGCGCTGATCGGGCGCCGTCGGGAACGTCACAGGAGAGGGATCGATGAACGCGATCGACAAGACCGCTTCCGCCGACAAGCCGCGCAGCCGCTACAGCGCCGGCGTGATGGAATACCGCAAGATGGGCTACTGGCAGCCCGACTACGAGCCGAAGGACACCGACGTCATCGCCCTGTTCCGTGTCACCCCGCAGGACGGCGTCGACCCGATCGAGGCCTCGGCGGCGGTGGCGGGCGAGAGCTCGACCGCGACCTGGACGGTCGTGTGGACCGACCGGCTCACCGCCTGCGACAAGTACCGCGCCAAGTGCTACCGGGTCGACCCGGTGCCGAATTCGCCGGGCTCCTGGTTCGCCTATATCGCCTACGACCTCGATCTGTTCGAGCCGGGCTCGATCTCCAACCTGTCGGCCTCGATCATCGGCAACGTGTTCGGCTTCAAGCCGCTCAAGGCGCTGCGCCTCGAGGACATGCGCCTGCCCGTCGCCTATGTGAAGACCTTCGACGGCCCGGCCACCGGCATCGTGGTGGAGCGCGAGCGGCTCGACAAGTTCGGCCGGCCGCTGCTCGGCGCCACGGTGAAGCCCAAGCTCGGCCTGTCCGGCCGCAACTATGGCCGCGTGGTCTATGAGGCGCTGAAGGGCGGCCTCGACTTCACCAAGGACGACGAGAACATCAACTCGCAGCCCTTCATGCATTGGCGCGAGCGCTTCCTCTACTGCATGGAGGCGGTGAACAAGGCGCAGGCCTCGACCGGCGAGATCAAGGGCACCTACCTCAACGTGACCGCCGGCACGATGGAGGACATGTACGAGCGCGCCGACTTCGCCAAGAGCCTCGGCTCCAACATCGTCATGATCGACCTGGTGATCGGCTACACCGCGATCCAGTCCATGGCGAAGTGGGCGCGGCGCAACGACATGATCCTGCATCTGCACCGCGCCGGCCACTCCACCTACACCCGGCAGAAGTCGCATGGCGTGTCGTTCCGCGTCATCGCCAAGTGGATGCGCCTCGCCGGCGTCGACCACATCCATGCCGGCACGGTGGTGGGCAAGCTGGAAGGCGACCCCCACACCACCAAGGGCTATTACGACATCTGCCGCGACGATTTCGTGCCGCAGAACCTCGCCCATGGCGTGTTCTTCGATCAGGACTGGGCCTCGACCCGCAAGCTGATGCCGGTCGCTTCCGGCGGCATCCATGCCGGCCAGATGCACCAGCTCATCGACCTGCTCGGCGAAGACGTCGTGCTGCAGTTCGGCGGCGGCACCATCGGCCACCCGATGGGCATCCAGGCCGGCGCCACCGCCAACCGCGTCGCGCTGGAATGCATGATCCTCGCCCGCAACGAGGGCCGCGACATCCTGGCCGAGGGGCCGGACATCCTCAACGAGGCCGCCCGCCACTGCATGCCGCTGAAGCAGGCGCTGGAGACGTGGAAGGACGTGACCTTCAACTACTCGTCCACCGACACGCCCGACTTCGTGCCGCAGGCCACCGCGGCGGAGTGATTGATCTGTGCCGCCTCACGACGTCATGGCCGGGCTTGGCCCGGCCATCCACGACTTCCCGCTTGCCGGAGGTCAAAGGCGTGGATCCCCGGGCCAAGCCCGGGGATGACGGCGGAAGGCGGAGCCCGTCACAGCTAACAGAGCGAGACAAGACCATGCGCATCACCCAGGGAGCCTTCTCCTTCCTGCCCGACCTGACCGACGAGCAGATCACCAAGCAGGTGCAGTACTGCATCGACAAGGGCTGGGCGGTGAACATCGAGTTCACCGACGACCCGCACCCCCGCAACACCTATTGGGAGCTGTGGGGCCAGCCGATGTTCGACGTGCGCGATGCCGCCGGCGTCATGTTCGAGCTGAACGCCTGCCGCAAGGCCTATGCGGGCCGGCACTACATCCGCGTCAGCGCCTTCGATTCCACCCATACGTGGGAATCGCTGCGCCTCTCCTTCATCACCGACCGCCCCGCCGAGGAGCCCGGCTTCGCGCTGGAGCGCCAGGAAGTGGATGGACGGTCGATCCGCTACACCACGCGCGCCTATGCCGCCAACCGGCCGGAGGGAGCGCGCTACTGAGGATTATGCGCTTCCGGGCGGGGCGATCCCGCTTCGCCCGGAGACGCCAGGAACCCGTCGGTCTCCCTTCACTCCCCCGACGGTTTTCGCGGTCGCTCGGTTTCCTCCCCGACCGCGAGGGACCGGTTCCGGAATGCCGCGCCCGGAGCCGGTCCCCCTTTTCTTCTCAATCTCGTCATCCCGGCCGGAGCGCAGCGGAGAGCCGGGATCGCGAACACAATTCCCGGGCGATCCCGGATAGCGGCTGCGCCGCTTCCGGGATGACGAAGGACTGAATGGAGGCCGCCATGGATGCCGTCATCGACGAACCGAAAGCCGCTGGCGCCACAAAGCCCACCGCCATCGACCTGCGCGCCGAGTTCGCGAGCAGCGGGCTCGCGGAAGTTCTCGAGCAGCTCGACCGCGAGCTGGTCGGCCTCGGCCCGGTGAAGCAGCGGCTGCGCGAGATCGGCGCGCTGCTGCTGGTCGACCGCGCCCGCGCCCGCTTCGACCTGCAGGCGGTCAGCCCGACGTTGCATATGAGCTTCACCGGCAATCCGGGGACGGGAAAGACCACCGTCGCCCTGCGCATGGCGGAGATCCTCCACCGGCTCGGCTATGTGCGCAAAGGCCATCTCGTCACCGTCACCCGCGACGACCTTGTCGGCCAGTATATCGGCCACACCGCGCCCAAGACCAAGGAAGTGCTCAAGCGCGCCATGGGCGGCGTGCTGTTCATCGACGAGGCCTATTACCTCTACCGGCCCGAGAACGAGCGCGACTACGGGCAGGAGGCGATCGAGATCCTGCTCCAGGTCATGGAGAACCAGCGCGACGACCTCGTCGTCATCCTCGCCGGCTATGGCGACCGGATGGAGCGCTTCTTCATGGCCAATCCCGGCTTCCGCTCGCGCGTCGCGCACCATATCGACTTCCCCGACTATTCCGGCGAGGAGCTGGAAGCCATTGGCGGGCGCATATTGGAGACGATGAACTACCGCATGAGCGCGGGCGCGCAGGAGGCGTTCCAGCGCTACATCGATCTGCGCATGCAGCAGCCGCATTTCGCCAATGGCCGCTCGATCCGCAACGCGCTCGACCGCGCGCGGCTGCGGCAGGCGAACCGGCTGTTCAATTCCGAGCGGCCGGTGACGGCGGCCGACCTCGCCACCATCGAGGCGGAGGACATCCTCGCCAGCCGGGTGTTCTCCGGCGGCATCGACAGCTATCCGCCGCTGCGTGCGGCTGACTGAACGTCATGGCCGGGCTTGGCCCGGCCATCCACGCCTTTGGAACGGCAGGAAAGACGTGTATCCCCGGGCCAAGCCCGGGGATGACGTCGTACCAGTCCATACGTCAGGAGACCCCTATGGCCCTCATCGCCCCTTCCATGCTCGCCAGCGACTTCGCCCGGCTCGGCGAGGAGGTGCGCGCGGTCGATGCGGCCGGCGCCGACTGGATTCATCTCGACGTGATGGACGGGCATTTCGTGCCGAACATCACCTTCGGCCCGGATGTCATCAAGGCGATGCGCCCGCACACCGACAAGGTGTTCGACGTTCACCTGATGATCGCGCCGGTCGAACCCTATATCGAAGCCTTCGCCAAGGCCGGCGCCGATATCATCACCGTGCAGGCGGAAGCCACGGATCACCTCGACCGTTGCCTTCAGCTCATCCGCTCGCTGGGAAAGAAGGCCGGCGTCGCGCTAAATCCGGCGACGCATGAGAGCGTGCTCGCCTATGTGCTGGAGAAGACCGACCTCATTCTTGCGATGACGGTCAATCCGGGCTTCGGCGGTCAGGCCTTCATTCCCGACGTGGTGCCGAAGCTGCACCGGCTGCGGGCCATGATAGGGGGCAGGCCTATTCACCTCGAAGTCGATGGCGGCGTGACTCCGGAAACCGCGCCGCTCTGCACGGAGGCCGGCGCCAATGTGCTGGTCGCGGGCTCGGCCGTGTTCAAGGGCGGAGCGGACGCCTACGCCGCCAACATCGCCGCCATCCGCGGCTCCTGCCGGCCGGCGCGCGGGCAGAGCGCCGCCGCCTGAAGGCAATTCCACCTTCCCTCATCCCCGGGCTTGACCCGGGGATCCAGCCTTTCCGCGGTTGCGCGAAATGGCCCCTGGGTGGCCGGGTCAAGCCCGGCCATGAGGGCGAGAGGGTGGCCCCTGCCGCTCAAGGAGCCAATATCAGCAGGATCCGGAGGCCTTCATTTGAAGGCGTCCTCGGTCAGGTTGAGGATGAGGATCTGCCGCGCGCTCGGCGGGATGGAGGGCGAGGCGCGCATCTCCATGGCGAGCGCCGGCTTCTTCTGCTGGATCAGCGTCGACAGGCGCTTGGCCATCTCCTCGGACGAGGCGTGATAGGACAGGCTGTTGCTCGTCGTCTGCACCACGCCGGTATCCGAGACCACGACGTCGTAACCCGCCGCCTTCAGCGGATTGACAAAGCCGTCGATCTTCGCCTTCGCCACGGCGTTCACCGGCGCGAAGATGCGCACCGTGTAGCCGGAGCCGGGAAGAGCGGGGTCCGGAGCGGCCGGCGCAGCCGCCTGGCTCGACGCATCAGCCGGCGCGACGCTCGGTGCCGCTGGGGTTTGCGATGAGGCCTGGGGCGCCGGCTGGACCGATGCCGCCGCATTGGCCTTGGTCTGCGCCGCTTCCACCGCCTCGCGCAGCCCGGTCTGTTCGCTCTCCGCGGCGGCGAGGCGCTGGCCGATTTCCGTCTGCGCCGTGCGCAGCGCGCCGATCTCCCCGCGCAGCGCCAGGACCTGCGAGGCGAGGAAGGCGGTGAGCCCGACCAAGGCGACGAGGATCACGCCGTAGAGGATGGGCAGCACCGGACTACGCCGGCGCGGCGGCATCGTCTCCGGCGCCTCCATGCGCTTGGTCTCGAGCTCCAGCCGGCGCATGTCGACCTTGAGCCGCTCGATGCCGATCCAGCGCTGGAAAGCTTCGGGATCCTGCGGCGGCCCCTTGCTGCGGCTTGCCGGCGCGGCGGGGCCGGACGGCTTCGCCCCCGTCGGGACGTCGCTCGGGCGCGGTCCGGGCGATTCCGGCGATGGCTCGGTCATATCCGTCATCTCATGCTCCTACTCGGGCGGACGACATGACGCCGATCCGCCCAACGGCACGCCCACTTCCACGCATCTTATCGCAACCGCCGACCGCCGCCGACCTCGACCTGCCGCTTTGGTTAGCGGGCGGGCGGGCCGCTCGCCGGCCGTGGTGCCGGCGCGGCCTGCAGGGTCGGCGGATTTTTATTATAGATATACCCCCTATATGTATTGAAGATCGTCGCGACAGGAGCGATAAAGGCGGCACGCGGAGCCTGCCGCCTCGGCTGCATCGGCGCTGCAACATCGTCGCGCTGCCGGCTGCAAACCGTGCAGGCGGCAGCGAAACGACCAGAGGCCGCCATGCCCGCCTTCGCCGAACTCCTGCAGCAGGGCGCCGCCCATGCCTGGCTGTTCATCCCCAGCGCCATCCTGCTCGGCGCGCTGCACGGGCTGGAGCCGGGCCATTCCAAGACCATGATGGCGGCCTTCATCATCGCCGTGCGCGGCAGCGTTCCGCAGGCGGTGCTGCTCGGCCTCGCCGCCACGGTCTCGCATACGCTGGTGGTGTGGACGATCGCGCTGGGCGGGGTCTATCTCTGGCAGGGCGTCGCGCCGGAGACCTTCGAGCCCTATCTCCAGCTCGCCTCCGCGGCGGTCATCCTCGCCATGGCCGCGTGGATGATCTGGCGCACCCGGCAGGACCGGATCGCCGAGGCCGCGCACGATCATCACCATCATGACAGGAGTCACCATGCTCACGGTGACAAGAGTCATCATGACAGGAGTCACCATGACCATTGTCACGATGGCAATGACGACCACGTCTTCGAGCTGGCGACCGAGGGCTATCAGGACGCGCATGAGCTGGCGCATGCCGACGACATCCGCCGCCGCTTCGCCGGCCGTCAGGTAAGTACCTGGCAGATCGTGCTGTTCGGGCTCACCGGCGGGCTGATCCCCTGTCCGGCGGCGATTACCGTGCTGCTGCTCTGCCTGCAGCTGCGCGAGCTGGCGCTGGGTTTCACGCTGGTGCTGAGCTTCTCGGTCGGCCTTGCGCTCACGCTGGTGGCGGTCGGCGTCGTGGCAGCACTGAGCGTGCAGCACGCGACCAAGCGCATCGCGTGGTTCGGCGAACTGGCGCGGCGTGCGCCTTACGTCTCCGGTGCGCTGCTGGTGGCAGTGGCACTCTATGTCGGCTGGCACGGCTGGACCGGCCTCGCCCATCTACCGGCCGCGGCGGTCAGCGGATGAAGCCGGCGGCGTCCTCAGCCGGCCGAGGCGCGGGCGGAGGTACGCGCGGCGCGGCGGTTGCGCGGGCGCTTGGCGATCCGCCCCTGCACCACCCGCAGGATGACGGCAGTCGCGATGAGCATGACCAGGGTGATCCCCACCATCAGCACCAGCCATTCGCCGCTGCTGGCGGCGCCGAGCTGGTTGGCGCCCTTGCCGGCGATCCAGCCCGGCGCCAGCATCACCGGTGCCCAGACGATGGCCGAGGAGACGTTGGCGAACTGGAAGCGGCGCTGGTCCATGCGCATCATGCCGGCGACCAGCGGCATGGTCGCGCGCACCGGCCCGAAGAAGCGGCCGACGAACACCGAGGCGAAGCCGAAGCGGCGGAAGAACAGCCGCGCCTGTGCCACCTGGTGGCGATAGCCCTGCAGCGGCCAGCGATGCACCACCCGCGGGCCGACCCAGCGGCCGAGCCAGTAGGAGACAATGTCACCGAGCGCGGCGCCGACGATGGCACCACTGATCACCGGGACCGGGGAGAGGATGCCCGAGCCGATCAGCCCGCCGATCGCGAGCATCAGTGCCGTGGCGGGGACGACAAGGCCGACCAGGACGAGGGATTCGGCGAAGGCGATGAGGCCGATGACGACAGGCACGAGGTATTCATGGCCGCGCATGAAGGCGGCCAAATCCGCAGCAATTGCTTCCATGTTTCCACACTGTCGCGTTTCGTTGCCCAATGTGGCGAGGAAGTTGTCGGCAACAAGGCCCTACGGCCCGCTGGCACATTCTGTCGCGCCCCGATGGGTTATAGGGTAGCGCCCATGAGGCACACGATCATATGAGCCACACAGTCACCAACAAGGCGCGGCTGATCGCCCGCGTCCGCCGGCTGAAGGGGCAGATGGAGGCGATCGAGCGCGCGCTCGAGAGCGAGGTCGCCTGCGCCGACATCCTCAACCAGGTCGCCTCGGTGCGTGGCGCGATCAATGGGCTGACCGCCGAACTGATCGAGGACCATCTGCGCGAGCATGTGGTGAGCGCCGAAGGCGAGGCCCGCGAGGAAGCCGCCGCCGAGCTGATCGACGTCATCCGCACCTATATGCGCTGAGCTTCTCGCGGCTCTCCTGCGTGGAGGCCGGGGAACCTTTCCCGCAATGCAGCGTTAAATGGCGCGTGGCCGCATCTGCCGGTCGCATCCCCTCGTCCCAATCTGCGCGCCCGCCGGTCGATGCTGGCCAATGGGCCGCGAACGACGGAATGCTTCATGCCGCTGCGCGCGATACCCGGCATCCTGCTGCTCGCCCTTTGCGTCACCTTCGCCGCGCCGCTCAAGGCGCAGACGCTCGCTTCCCCGCCGGCCCAGCCGGCACAGACGACGCCCGAGAGCACGCGGCCCGAGGGCACGCGGCAGGATCTGCGCGCGCTGCTCGACACGCTGGAGGACGACGCGGCGCGGACGGCTTTCCTCGCCCGGCTGCGTGCGCTCGTCGAGAGCGGCACCGTTGCGCCGGAACCGGCGGCGCCGGAGCGCGACGACTGGCTGGCGGGCGCCACCCGGTCGCTCGGCAGCTTCTCCAACTCGGTCCTCGGCCTGGTCGGCGAGATCGAGCAACTGCCGGAACAGGCCGAACGCTTCTTCGAGGATCTATCCGATCCGCTGGTGCTCCAGCGCGTCGGCTGGGCGGCGATAATGGTCATCACCGTCCTCGCGGCGGCGCTGCTGGCGGAATATGTCGCCAAATTGCTGCTCTCCCGCCTGCGCCGGGCGGTGGAAGCGCGCCACGCGCGGGGTCTTCCCATGCGGGCTCTGCTGCTCGGCATACGCACGGTGCTCGACATATTGCCCATCGCCGCCTTTGCCGCCGCGTCCTTCGGCGTGCTGGCGCTGGTCGAGCTCAATTTCGTCATCCGGCTCGCCGTGGTCACAGTGATCAACGCCAATGTGCTGGCGCGGCTCATCCTCGCCGCCGGCAGGGCCGTGCTGACGCCGGACGCGCCGCATCTGCGGCTGTTCCCGCTGGAGAATGAGAGCGCGGCCTATGGCTATCTGTGGGTCAGGCGCTTCGCATACACCGTCGTCTACGGCTATTTCCTGTTGCGCGCCGCCTGGGTGCTCGGCCTCGCCCTGCCGACCTACCACTTCCTCAGCCATGCGCTCGGCCTGTTCGTCGCCGGCATGTGCATCGTGTTCATCCTGCAGATTCGCGCCGGCGTCGCTGCGCGCCTGCGCCGCATCGGCGCGCGGGAAGGCCGCGCGGCGCGGCTGCGCGATACGGTGGCGGACTTCTGGCATGTGCTGCTGATCGCCTACGTCGTCGCCGCCTACATCGTCCGTGTGTTCGATGTCGCCGGCGGCTTCGCCTTCCTCACCCAGGCGACGCTGCTCTCGCTCCTCACCGTCGCGCTTGCCGCGCTGGCGATCTCGCTGCTGCTGCGGGCCTTCGACAAGGTGTTCCGGCTGAACGGCGAGATGCGCGAGCGCTACCCGCTGCTGGAGGCGCGCGCCAACCGCTATCTGCCCGCGCTGCGCAGCGGCATGCAGGGGCTGGTGCTCGCGGTCGCCACGCTGGTGCTGCTGGAGATATGGGGCGCCAGGCCGTTCGAATGGCTGGCCTCCGACCACGGCCAGGGCGCGGTCGGCCGGCTCATTTCCATCGGCGTGGTGGTGCTGGCCGGGCTGATCGCCTGGGAGCTTGCCACCGTCTTCTCCGAGCGTCTGCGCGCCGGCAATCCCAGCTCCACCCGGCTGAAGACGCTGCTGCCCTTCCTGCAGAACGCCTTCCGCGTGGTGCTGCTGACATTGGGCGGGCTGATCCTGCTCTCCGAGATCGGGGTCAACATCGCCCCGCTGCTGGCCGGCGCCGGCGTGCTCGGCCTCGCCATCGGCTTCGGCGCGCAGACGCTGGTGAAGGACGTGATCACCGGCATCTTCATCCTGATGGAGGACACCATCTCGGTCGGCGACGTGGTGGAGGTCGGCGCCCATAGCGGGCTGGTGGAGAAGATCAGCATCCGCACCGTCCACATGCGCGACTTCGACGGCAACGTGCACTCGATCCCCTTCGGCGAGGTGCAGACCATCAAGAACATGTCGAAGGACTTCGCCTATGCGGTCATCGACGTGCGCGTCTCCTATCGCGAGAACATCGACGAGGCGCTGGCGCTGATGTCGGAGGTGGCGGCGGACATGGCGGCGAAGGGGCCGCTGGCCGAGACCATCGTCGCGCCCTTCGAGGTGGTGGGGGTGGAGGCGCTGGAGGAGAGCTACATCTGGCTGCGCGGCCGCTTCAAGACCCGTCCGCTCGGCCAGTGGAACGTCAAGCGCGAGTTCTACCGCCGCATCAAGGCGGCGTTCGACGCGCGCGGCATCGAGATCCCGTACCCGCACCGCACCGTCTATCTCGGCACCGACAAGAAGGGCGAGGCGCCGCCGCTGCGCCTCGTCAGCCAGCGGCCAGAGGACCTCTCCGCGCCCCAGCGTGCCCGCCGGGCCGAGGCCGCCCGTGCCGCCCGCACGCCCGGTCCGCTGATCGAGGAGCATCCCGGCGCGCGCGAGCGCAGCGAGGAGGACGAGGAGCCGATGCTCCCGACCATCGAGGAGCGCCGGCACTGAGGGCGGCTGCCGCCATCTGACCGTCATCCCCGGGCTTGACCCGGGGATCCACGACTTCTCGCCGGTACTCGCCCAAGGCGTGGATGCCCGGGCCAAGCCCGGGCATAACGGTCGCCGGGGACTGGTCATACGCTCGGGATAAGAGCACGCTCTCCGGCCTCTAGCCATTGAGCGCGGGCGGCAAAGCCGCGATGATGCGTCACCGCCCGACCCGCCGCGGAGACGCGCCCGTCCATGTTGAGTCGCCTTCTCCGCCATCCGGTGACGCTGATCGTCGGCGTGGTGGTCGCGCTTTTCGTCATCTACGAGATCAGCGTGCGCTTCTTCGCCTATACGGCGGACGCCTATGTGATGAGCGACATCGTCGTCATCTCCTCGCAGATCGAGGGGCCGGTCTCGAAGCTTGCGGTGCAGAACAACCAGACGGTCGCGGCGAACCAGTTGCTGTTCGAGATCGAGCGCACGCCCTTCGCGCTGAAGGTCCAGGAGGCGCAGGCGTCGCTGGCGCAGGCGCAGGCCAATCTCGGCCTGGCGCAGGACGAGGTGAACGCCGCCAAGGCCAACATCGCTTCCGCCCAGGCGATCCAGGCCAATGCGCAGGAGCAGCTGAACCGCATCAAGACGCTGTCGGGGGAGGGCTTCTCGCCGGAGGCGCAGCTCGACGTCGCCACCCGTGACGTTGCCACCGCCGGCGCGAACGTCTCCTCCACCCAGGCCCAACTCGCCGTGGCGACCCAGCGTGTCACCGTGGCGAATGCGGCGATCGGCTCCACCCAGGCGGAGCTGGCGCGGGCCGAATACGACCTCTCCAAGACCGTGGTGGCGGCGCCGGAGGCGGGGCGGATCACGCCCTTCACCACGCGGCTCGGCGACTATCTGCGGCCGGGCACCGAGGTGCTGGCGATCATCACCGATCGCCGCCGGCGCGTGGTCGCCAACATGAACGAGCGCCATCTGGAGCGCATCCGCATCGGCCAACGCGTGCTGCTGACCCTCGGCAACGATCCCTGGCAGCTGCATCTCGGGCGGGTGAGCGGCATCGCCGCCGGCGTCGCGCGCTCGCCGCACAATCCCGAGATCGTGCCCTATGTCGAGCCGACCACCGACTGGGTGCGTCTGCCCCGGCGCTTCCCGATCGAGATCGAGCTCGACGACTGGCCGGCGGGCGTCGGCCTGTTCAACGGCGCCGATGCCCGCGTGCTGATCTGGTTCTAGAGCCCTTTCCAATCAGGTGGAATCACCTGATTGATAAGAAAGTGCTCTAGATTCAATAAGCTGGAGCATGTTCTAATCGCGAAAGTCGGGCAACTTTCGCGGAACATGCTCAAGCCCATGGACGACGTCACGCGGCATGCCTTCGCCACCGCCACCGGGGTGCTCGCCGCCGTCTACATCTCGCTGGCCATGGGATGGCAGGACCCGTACTGGGCCGCGCTCAGCGTAATGATCATCGCCAATGTCGACCGCGATGCGCTGTTCACCAAGGGCGTGCTGCGCATCACCGGCACCTTCATCGGGGTGATCGGCGGCTACTATGTCGGCCAGTGGGCCGAGGGGCTGAACGCGCTGCAGGCGGCGCTGGTGATGATCGCCGCGGCGGTCGGCACCTATGGCCGCCAGCGCAGCGCCTATGGCTATGCCTGGTTCTATGGCGGGCTGACCTTCGCCCTCGTCATGCTCTACACCATGACGCAGCCCGAGCAGCTCTACGACTTCGCCTGGTATCGCTGCTACGAGATCGTTACCGGCGTGGTCTGCGGCACGCTGGCGAGCTGGGCGCTCGGGCCGCGCGCAGGCGAACTGCACGCCCGCCTCGTCGCGCAGGCGGCGGCGACCAGCCAGGTCAATGCCGAGCGCCAGTCGATGGTCGCGGCGGTCGGCGCGTTGATCATCATCGTCACCTGGTCGCTGTTCGACCTGCCGCAGCTGCCGCAGGTGCTGATCTCCAGCCTCATCATCATCGACAACGACCCGGTGGCGAGCCGCCATCGCGGCGCGCAGCGCATCTTCGGCTGCATCATCGGCGGCACGGCCGGGCTGGTCGTGATCGGGCTCGACGCCACCGACATGTGGTGGTGGGTGACGATGCTGTTCCTCGGCGTGTTCACCTTCGCCCGCATCCATCTCGGCGGGACGACGCAGGCCTATATCGGCACGCAGTCGGCAATCGCCTATCTGGTGACGCTGGTGGGCACCGGCCCGCCGACCACGCTGGAGCCGCCGATCGACCGCCTCGTCGGCATCGTCATCGGGGTGAGCATCATGACCACGCTGGTCTGGGCGTTCAATTCGGTGAAGCCGGCGGAGAAGGTGGCGGACGGACCGGCCTGATCAGTCCTGATCGCGGGCCGGGGCGATCTCGTCCAGCAGCGTCGCGACATCCGTGCCGCGCGGCACGGAACGCCAGCGGCTCGGCGCGCTCGCCGGAACCACCACCGCCGCGCCCTTGGGGCAGATGTCGAGGCAGTCGATCTCGACCACGGCGACGCGGGCGCCCTTGCGGCGCGGCTTCTTCATCGGCTTGCCGCCCTCGCGCCGGGCGATCTCCTTGCGCAATGCCTTGGGCAGCGACTGCTCGCCGTCCGGGCCGAAGCTGCCGCCGAGCTTCTTCGCGCATTTGCGGCAGACGAGGACGACGTCCGTCCAGTCGGTCTTGATGTGCTTCATGGTTGTCCCGGCTCTGTCGCGCACGCATGTGGCATCGCGAGGCCGGATTGTCGATGAGGGCCGGCCGGAAAGCTTTATGGGCCGCACGTCGAGGGGGGCGGGACGACGTGGGGTCCGGCTTTCCGGCCGGCCGCAAGCGCTCACTCCGCGGGATGAGCCGCGGGGAGCACCTCGCCGTGCTGACGCAGCGGGCGGTTGCCCGTGATCCGCCGCAGCAGCACATAGAAGACGGGCGTGAGGAACAGCCCGAAGAAGGTCACGCCGATCATGCCGGCGAACACGGCGACGCCCATGGCGTGGCGCATCTCGGCGCCGGCGCCGGTGGAGAGCACCAGCGGCAGCACGCCCATGATGAAGGCGAAGGAGGTCATCAGGATCGGCCGCAGGCGCAGCCGGGCCGCCTCGATCGCCGCATCCACCGGATTGCGGCCGACGAACTCCAGCTCGCGGGCGAACTCGACGATCAGGATGGCGTTCTTCGCCGACAGGCCGACCAGCACCACCAACCCGATCTGGGTGAAGATGTTGTTGTCGCCGCCGCCGAGCCAGACGCCGAACAGCGCCGCTAGCAGGCCCATGGGCACGATCAGGATGATCGCGATCGGCAGGGTCAGGCTTTCATACTGCGCCGCCAGCACCAGGAAGACGAGCAGGATGGCGATCGGGAACACCAGCGTCGCCGAGTTGCCCGCCAGGATCTCCTGATAGGTCAGGTCGGTCCATTCATAGTCGAAGCCGGGCGGCAACACCTCCTCGGCGATGCGCTTGGCCGCGTCCTGCGCCTGGCCGGACGAGAAGCCCGGCGCCGGCGAGGCGTTGAAGTCGGCGGTGAGGAAGCCGTTGTAGCGCTGCGCGCGTTCCGGTCCCGCCGTCTGCTCGACCTTGAGCAAAGCGGAAAGCGGGATCATCTCGCCGGAGATCGAGCGGACCTTCAGCTTGCCGATGTCCTCGGGACGCGAACGGAACGGCGCGTCGGCCTGCACGCGCACCGAATAGGTGCGGCCGAACTTGTTGAAGTCGTTCACGTAGAGCGAGCCGAGATAGACCTGCAGCGTCTCGAACACCGACTGGACGGGCACGCCGAGCTGGCGGGCCTTGGTGCGGTCGATGGCGGCGAAGATCTGCGGCACGTTGATCTGGTAGGTGGTGAACTGTCCGGTCAGTTCCGGCGCCGCCATGGCCTTGGCCATGAAGGCGTTGGTGACCTCGCTCAGCGCCTCGTAGCCCTGGCCGGCGCGGTCTTCGAGCTGGAGCTTGAAGCCGCCGACCACGCCGAGGCCCTGCACCGGCGGGGGCGGGAACATGGCGATGAAGGCATCCTTGATCACCCCGTATTTCTGGTTCAGCGAGGCGGCGATGGCGCCGGCGCTGAGCGAAGGGTCGGTGCGCTCCTCGAACGGCTTGAGCACCGAGAACACGATGCCGGCGTTGGACGAGTTGGAGAAGCCGGCGATCGACAGGCCCGGGAAGGCCACCGCGCTGGCGACACCCGGCTCGGCGAGGGTGATCTCCGTCATCTTGCGGATCACCTCTTCCGTGCGGTCGAGCGTGGCGCCGTCGGGCAGCTGGGCGAAGCCGACCAGATACTGCTTGTCCTGCGCCGGTACGAAGCCCGAGGGCACGGCCTGGAACAGCCACCAGGTGGCGCCCAGCATGAGCGCGTAGAAGATCATCACGAGGCTCTTGACCTTCAGCGTGCCGCGCACGCCGCTGCCATAGCCGCGCGAGCCGCGCGAGAACACGAAGTTGAAGCCGCGGAAGAACCAGCCGAACAGGGCGTTGATGACGCGCTGGAGCATGTCCGGCGGGGCATCGTGCCCGCGCAGCAGCAGCGCGGCCAGCGCCGGCGACAGGGTCAGCGAGTTGATCGCCGAGATCACCGTCGAGATGGCGATGGTGAGCGCGAACTGCCGGTAGAACTGGCCCGACAGGCCGGAGATGAAGGCCAGCGGCACGAAGACCGCGACCAGCACCAGGGCGATGGCGATGATCGGTCCCGACACTTCGGTCATCGCCTGATAGGCGGCGGCGCGGGGCGTCAGCCCGTTCTCGATGTTGCGCTCGACGTTCTCCACCACGACGATGGCGTCGTCGACCACGATGCCGATGGCGAGCACGAGGCCGAACAGGCTCAGCGCGTTGATCGAGAAGCCGAAGATATACATCACCGCGAAGGTGCCGACGATGGAGACAGGCACGGCCAGCAGCGGGATGATCGAGGCGCGCCAGGTCTGCAGGAACACCACCACGACGATGACGACCAGCAGCACGGCTTCGAACAGCGTGTGCACCACCGCCTCGATCGAGGCGTCGACGAAGCGGGTGGTGTCGTAGACGATGGCGTAGTCGACGCCTTCCGGCATCGTCTTCTTCACCTCTTCCATCGTCTTGCGGACGTTCTCGGCGATCTCCAGCGCGTTGGAGCCGGGGGCCTGGAACACGCCGATGCCGACCGCCTGCTTGTTGTCGAGCAGCGAGCGCAGCGCGTAGTCGGCGGCGCCGAGCTCAATGCGGGCGACATCACGCAGGCGCACCACCTGGCCGTCGGTGCCGGTCTTCACGACGATGTCGCCGAACTCCTCCTCGGTCTCGAGGCGGCCCTGGGCGTTGACGGAGAGCTGAAGGTCGACACCTTCGGCGGCCGGCGAGGCGCCGACGATGCCGGCGGCGGCCTGCACGTTCTGGGCGCGGATCTCGTTGGCGACGTCGCCGGCAGAGAGGCCGTGCTCGGCGATCTTCTGCGGGTCCAGCCAGACGCGCATCGAGTAGTCGCCGGCGCCGAAGATGTCGATCTGGCCGACGCCCGAGATGCGCGCCAGCCGATCCTTCACGTTGAGGACGGCGTAGTTGCGCAGATAGGTGATGTCGTAGCGGTCATTGGGGGAGAGAAGGTGCACCACCATGATGAAGTTCGGCGAGCTCTTCGCCGTGGTGATGCCCAGCGCGCGCACCTCTTCCGGCAGGCGCGGCTCGGCCTGGGCGACGCGGTTCTGCACCAGCTGCGTCGCCTTGTCGGGGTCGGTGCCCAGCTTGAAGGTGACGGTCAGCGTCATCACGCCGTCGGTGGTCGCTTGGCTGGACATGTACAGCATGTCCTCGACGCCGTTGATCTGCTCCTCGATCGGCGTCGCCACCGTGGCGGCGATGACCTTCGGGTTGGCGCCGGGATAGGTGGCGCGCACGATGACCTGCGGCGGCACCACTTCCGGATATTCCGAGATCGGCATCACCCGCAGGGCTAGGAGCCCCGCGAGGAAGATGACGACGGAGAGGACGCCGGCGAAAATCGGCCGGTCGATGAAGAATTTGGACAGATTCATAGCGTCCTCCCCCTTTAGGAGGCGAAAAGTCGGCGGCTAGAAATCAGCGCGCGGCGACGGAAGTGTTGGGGTTCGCCGCGCTGGCGGTCGTGTTCATCGGCACGATTTCTGGCGCCAGCAGCGCGCCGGGACGCACGCGCTGCAGGCCGTTGACGACGATGCGCTCGCCTTCCTTCAGGCCGCTCGCCACCACGCGCAGGCCCTCGCTCGGCGGGCCGAGCTTGACCTCGCGATAGACGGCCTTGTTCTCCGGATCGACCACGAAGACGTACTTCTTGTCCTGGTCGGTGCCGATGGCGCGCTCGTTGATGACGAGCGCCGGCTCGGTCTTGGCCCGGCCCATGCGCACGCGGGCGAACTGGCCCGGCACGAGACGGCCGTCCGGATTGTCGAACACGGCGCGCAGGCGGAAGGTGCCGGTGGCGGTATCGACCTGGTTGTCGACGAGCTGGAGATGGCCGCGCGCCGGCTTCTCGCCGGTGGTGGCGGTGGTGATCTCGACCGGGATGCGGTCGATCTCGCCCAGCACGTCGCCGTTGCCGAGCGTGGCGAGGGCCTCGCTCACCGCACCTTCGTCGGCCGCGAAGCCGACATAGATCGGGTCGACCGAGACCAGCGTGGTCAGCACGGGCGAGGTGGGCCCGGCCGAGACGAGGTTGCCGACCGTCACGTCGATGCGGCCGACGCGGCCGTCGACCGGCGCGCGCACCTCGGTGTAGCCGAGGTCCAGCTTGGCGGTCTGCACATCGGCCTGCGCGGCACGTAGATTGGCCTGCGCTTCCTTGTAGTTGTTGGTGCGCTGGTCGAGGTCCTGCACCGAGACGACGCGGGAATCGACCAGTTTCTGGCCGCGGTCGAGCTCGTTCTTGGTGAACAGCAGCCGCGCCTCGGCGGCGGCGGACTGCGCCTCGGCGCGGTCCAGCTCGGCCTGGAAGGGCTCGGGATCGATGGTGACGAGCAGCTCGCCCTGCTTCACCAGCGCGCCCTCGCGGAAATGGATGGTCTTCACCGCGCCGGCGACGCGCGGGCGCACCTCGACGCGCTCCACCGCCTGCAGGCGGCCGGAGAACTCGTCCCATTTCATGGTGTCGCGCGGCTCCAGCACCGCCACCGCGACCGGCATGGCCGGCGGAGCGGCCGCGGCGGGCGCCGGATCGGTCGCCAGCGCGTTGCTGCTCGGCCAAGCCAGGAACACCGCCGCGCCGGTAGCGAGCGCCGCCAGCGTCAGGACGACGCCGGCCTCCCGCCAGCGGTGGCGCTTATGCTGCGACGCAACGTCGCGAGCGATCTCAACGTGTACGATCTGGCTCGAACCAGCGTCGTTGCCGAGGTTGTCGTTGCTCATGGCGGTCTCCTGGCCCTCAGGCCCGAATAGTGCGAACGGGGCTGGCGGAATGCTCCGCCAGGAAATTCTGAAAGAGGTCGCGCAGCGGCGCTTCCCATTGCGGGCTGGCGTCGATGCTGGCGTCCATGCTGGCGTCGATCTCATCCGGCGAATCCGCCGGCGTCTCGAGCACGCTGGTCTCCACCGCGATGCCGCTTTCGGCGAGGCGGCGGGCATAGGCGAGGCTCTCGTCGCGCATCGGGCAGTCGCTGCAGGTGATGATCAGCGCCGGCGCGACGCCGGCGAGCCTGCGCGAGCCGAACGGCGCCGCATAGGGGTGCGCGGCCTTGTCGGCCGAGCCGAGATAGCGGTGCCAGCCATCCGCCCATTTGCAGCCGGCAGCGCCCGCTTCCGCCGCATGGATCGAGCCCGTACACAGCGAGGGATCGATCATCGGCGAGAGCAGGATCTGGCCGGCGACCGCCGGCGCACCCTGGTCGCGCGCCATCATCGCCAGCGCCGCGGCGAGATTGGCGCCGGCCTCCTCGCCGGCGACGAAGAGGCGCGACCCGCGGCCCGCCCATTTCGCCCGCTGCGCATGCAACAGGCCGAGGGCGGCGAAGGAGACGTTGAGCGCGGCCGGAAAGGGGTGCTCGGGCGCCAGCGGATAGTCGGCGGAGACGACGACCGCCCCTGCCTCGGCCATCAGCTGGCACACCTTGACACTGCATTCGAGGTCGCCGTCGGTGAAGCAGCCGCCATGCAGGTGCAGCACCAGCGGCGTCGGACGCATGGACGCGGCCGCACGATAGACGCGGACCGGCAACGCCGTCCCGTCCATCTCCAGCCTGTCCTCGGTCCACAATGCGGTCATGGTGCCCACCATCGAAACGGGCAGGCCCGATGCCCACCCGATTTCGTCCTATTGCAGTGCGGCGAAAACTAGTATCTTGTCCGTGCCGAAAAAATACCCGTCTGGTGATTTCATTATTCACATACGGAAATAATCAGGCAGTAGGAGCCCAGGCATGGACCAGATCGCCGCCATGCGGGCCTTCGTCCGGGTCGTCGAGGCGGGCAATTTCAGCCGTGCGGCCGACCTGCTGGAGATGCCCAAGCCGACCATTACCAAGTTGATCCAGCAACTGGAATCGCATCTGCGCACCAAATTGCTGAACCGCACGACGCGGCGCGTCGGCGTGACGCCGGACGGCGCCGCCTATTACGAGCGGGCGCTGGCGCTGCTGTCGGACCTCGACGAGCTCGACGGCTCGATGACCAAGGCGCAGACCACCCCGTCCGGCCGGCTGCGCGTCGATGTCGGCTCGTCGCTGGCGCTCAACGTGCTGATACCCGCCTTGCCGGACTTCCACGCCCGCTATCCCGACATCCAGCTCGACCTCGGCGTCTCCGACCGGCCGGCGGATCTCGTCGGCGAGAACATCGACTGCGCCATACGCGGCGGCGAGCTCCTGGACCCCAGCCTCATCGCCCGCCGCATCGGCCAGGTGGAGCTCGTGATGTGCGCGACGCCGGGCTACATCCAGCGCCACGGCATGCCGCAGCACCCGCGCGACCTGCGCGACGGGCACCGCGTCATCGCCTATTTCAGCCCGCGCACCGGGCGGCGCTTCGCCTTCGACATGATCCGCGGCGAGGAGACCTACGAGCTCGATCTGCCCTATGCGGTGGCGGTGAACGATTCCACCGCCTATCTCGCCGCCTGCCTCACCGGGCTCGGCATCGCCCATGCGGTCGAGCCGATGATCCAGCCCTATCTCGCCGCCGGCACGCTAGTGCCGGTCCTGCCGGAGTGGCGCGGCGAGCCGATCGTGCTGCACGTCGTCTATGCGCCCAACCGGCATTTGAGCAGCCGCCTGCGCGTCTTCGTCGACTGGGTGGCCGAGCTCTTCGCCTCCGGCAACGTCTATCGCCGCCGGCCGGAGGCGTTGTTCTAGGCCTTAGTGGAGGACGCCGAGGAACTGCTTCAGCTCCGGCGTCTTGGGAGCGGCGAACACCTCCTCGGGCGGGCCGATCTCGTGCACCCGGCCCTGGTGCATGAAGACAACGCGCGAGCACACGTCGCGGGCGAAGCGCATCTCGTGCGTCACCATCATCAGCGTCATGCCCTCGCCGGCGAGCTCCTTCACCACGGCGAGCACCTCGCTGACCAGCTCGGGATCGAGCGCCGAGGTGATCTCGTCGCAGAGCAGGGCGATGGGCTGCATGGCGAGCGCGCGGGCGATGGCGATGCGCTGCTGCTGGCCGCCGGAAAGCTGGTCCGGATAGGCGTCGAACTTATGGCCGAGCCCGACCCGTTCCAGCTGGCGGCGCGCCATCGCTTCGGCCTCGGCCTTCGCCGTCTTCTTCACCACCATCTGCGAGAGCATGACGTTGCGCCCCGCCGTGAGGTGCGGAAACAGGTTGAAGCTCTGGAAAATCATGCCGACCTTCAGCCTCAGCGCCTTGAGGTGCAACTCGTCCGGCAGGAGCTGCGCGCCGGCGACGGAGATCGAGCCCTCGTCGATGGTCTCCAGCCCGTTGATGCAGCGAAGCAGCGTCGACTTGCCCGAGCCGGACTTGCCGATGATGGCGATCACCTCGCCCGGCGCGACGTCGATATTGATGCCCTTGAGCACTTCGTTGTCGCCGAAGCGCTTCTTCACCTCAGTGATTTCGATGAGCGACATTGAGCTTCCTCTCGAGGATCTGGGAGGACTTGGACAGGGGCCAGCACAGGCAGAAATAGATGAGGGCGACGAGGCCATAGACCTTGAAGGGCTCAAAGGTGGCGTTGGTCACGACCGTGCCGGCCTTGGACAATTCTACGAAGCCGATGATCGAGGTCAGCGCCGTGCCCTTCACCACCTGCACCGAGAAGCCGACGGTGGGCGGGATGGCGACGCGCAGCGCCTGCGGCAGGATGACGTGGCGCATCTGCTGCACATAGCCCATGCCGAGGCTGGAGGAGGCTTCCCACTGGCCGCGGGCAACGGATTCCACGCAGCCGCGCCAGATCTCGGTGAGGAAGGCGGCGCTCCACAGGATCAGCGCCAGCCCGGCGGCGAGCCAGGCCGGCACGTCGATGCCGAACAGGCCGAGGCCGAAGAAGGCGAGGAAGAGCTGCATCAGCAGCGGCGTGCCCTGGAAGACCTCGACATAGGCCTTCACGAAGGCGGGGCCGAGCCTGCCCTTGGCCGTGCGGATGAAGAGCAGAAGCGCGCCGACGATGCTGCCGCCGATGAAGGAGACGAGGGAGAGCAGCACGGTCCAGCGCGCCGCCAGCAGCAGGTTGCGGACGATGTCCCAGGTGGTGAAGTCGCTCATCGTGCCGCTCCACGCCTGGGGAAGATCGTCCAGCCGACCCCGCGCAGCAGTTGGCGCAGCGCGATGGCGAGGGCGAGGTAGATCAGCGTCGAGACGAAATAGGCCTCGAAGGCGCGGAAGGTGCGCGACTGGATGAAGTTCGCCGCGAAGGTCAGGTCCTCGGTGGCGATCTGCGACACCGCCGCCGAGCCGAGCATGACGATGACGATCTGCGAGGACAGCGCCGGCCAGATGCGCTGCAGCGCCGGCACCAGCACGACATGCCAGAAGGTCTGGATGCGGCTCATGCCGAGCGAGGCGCCGGCCTCGAACTGGCCCTTCGGCGTGGCCTGAATGCCGGCGCGGATGATCTCGCAGCCATAGGCGCCGAGATTGACCACCATGGCGAGGTTGGCGGCCTCCAGTTCGCCCATGCGCAGGCCGAGCGCCGGCAGGCCGAAGAAGATGAAGAAGAGCTGGATCAGGAAAGGGGTGTTGCGGATCAGCTCGACATAGGCCGCAACGAACGGGCGCAGCCATGACGGCCCGAGCGCCCGCGCCCAGGCGCAGGCGACGCCGAGCGCCACGCCCAGCACGCCGCCGACCAAAGTCAGCTCGACGGTGACGGCGAGCCCCTTGGCGAGGACCGGCCAGTATTCGAACAGCCAGCCATAATCGAACGCGTAGTTCATGCCCGTGAACTCCCGCTGGTGCAGTGTGACGGAGGGGCGGCGACGTTCTGCGTCCTTCGAGGCCCGGCTACGCCGGGCACCTCAGGAGGAGGAGGGCCGGAAAGCCGAAGAGGAGTTCCTCATGCCGAGGAGCGGGGCGTAGCCCCGCGTCTCGAAGCACGCAGACGAGATCGGTCTGGCCAATCCCGATCAGAGCTCCGCCGGCAGCTTGGCGCCGAGCCATTTCTGCGAGATCGCCTCCAACGCGCCGTCCTTTCGGGCGGCGGCGATGATGTCGTTGACCTTGGCGAGCAGCGCCGGCTCGTTCTTGTTCAGCCCGATGAAGCAGGGCGAGTTCTTGATCAGGAACTTGATCTCCGGCTTCTTCGGCGGGTTGCGCTCGAGGATGGCGGCGGCGACCACGTTGCCGGTGGCGATGAGGTCGACCTGGCCGGAGAGGAAGGCCGAGATGGTGCCGTTATTGTCCTCGTAGCGCTTGATGGTGACGTCGGCGGGGGCGATCTTGGTCAGCTCCAGGTCTTCCACTGCGCCGCGGGTGACACCCACCGTCTTGCCGGAGAGGTCCTTGGCGTCCTTCGCCGCCACTTCGGCCGGGCCGAACACGCCGTTGAAGAAGGGCGCATAGGCGGCGGAAAAGTCGATGACCTTCTCGCGGTCGGGGTTCTTGCCAAGCGAGGAGATGACGAGGTCGACCTTGTTGGTCTGGAGATAGGGGATGCGGTTGGCGCTCGTCACCGGCACCAGCTCCAGCTTCACGCCCATCTTGTCGGCGATCAGCTTGGCCATGTCGACGTCGTAGCCCTTGGGCTGCATGTCGGCGCCGACCGTGCCGAAGGGCGGGAAGTCCTGCGGCACGGCGATGCGGATCACCTTGTTCGCCTCGATGGTGGCGAGCGCGTCGGCATGGGCGGGGAGCGGGGCCTGCGTGCTCGCGATCAGCGCGCCGGCGGCGAGGGCAAGGAGGGTGCGGCGGTGGACGAAAATGGGGTTCATGCGGTCAATCCTCTTTTCGCAGCGATGGGGGATGGGAGTGGGAATGAGCGTGCGGCACTGAGGGGGCGTTGCCGGCGAAGGCCGACGGCGTCAGCAGTTCGCGCAGGCTTGCGAGCGGATCGGGACGGGCGGTGAGGTCGAGCCCGGCCTCGACCTTGCCGATGTGCTCGTCCATCAGCCGGGCGGCGAGGGCGAGGTCGCCCGCCTCCATGGCCGCGACGATGTCCTCGTGGTCGTGGCTGGATTCCTCGGCCTTCTCGGTCGGCTGGTAGAGCATCGAGATCAGCGTGGTGCGCGCGGTGAGGTCGCGGATGATCTCGGTGAGCAGCCGGTTGCCGAGCGCGTCGGCGAGATGGATGTGGAAGTCGCCGAGCAGGCAGGCGCGGGAGGACACGTCGCCGGCCTCGATCACCTGCCGCTCCATGGCGACATGCTCCTTGAGGCTGGCGAGGACCTGCGGCGGCACCTCGCGCACGGTCTGCAACAGGCCGGTTTCGATCACGCGGCGGGTCTGGAACGCCTCGCGCGCCTCCTCGGCCGAAGGCTCGACCACGTACCAGCCGCGCCGCGCGCTGACCTGCACCACGCCGCGCGTCTCCAGCCGCATCATCGCCTCGCGCACGCGGGTGCGGGAGACGCCGAACAGGTCGGCCAGCTTCTGCTCGCCCAGCCGCGTGCCCGGAGCGATGCGGCCGGCGAGGATGGCGGAAAGGATCGCCTCTTCGATATTGGCGGTGGCGGGGTTCATCAGGCTTGCCCACAAACTTGTATACAAGCTTGCAAGCAAGGGCTGTGCCAGAGGACGGGGGCGAGCTGGCGGCGAGCCGACAGAACGCCGTCATGGCTGGGCTTGGCCCGGCCATCCACGTCTTCCCTGGTCTGGATCATTGGAAAAAGACATGGATCCCCGGGCCGAGCCCGGGGATGACGGTGTTTTATGGGGCCCTGCTGCGCCGGTGCGGACCAGATGCCGCTTCTTTGACCAGCAGCGCCGAAATGGGCGCCGTTATTCCGCCGCCTGCTTCTTGTGCCCGAGACGCGCGGCGAGCTTGTCGACGAGTTCCTCCGCCGCCTCGGCGATCACCGTGCCGGGCGGGTAGATCGCCTCGGCGCCGGCCGCCCGCACGGCCTCGTAGTCCTGCGGCGGCACCACGCCGCCGACCACCACCATGATGTCCGGCCGGCCTTCTGCGGCGAGCGCGGCCTTCACCTGCGGCACTAGCGTCAGGTGACCGGCGGCGAGCGAGGAGATGCCGATGACGTGGACATCGTTCTCCACCGCCTGCCGCGCCGCCTCCTGCGGCGTGGCGAAGAGCGGGCCGATGTCGACGTCGAAACCGAGGTCGGCGAAGGCCGAGGCGATCACCTTCTGGCCGCGGTCATGGCCGTCCTGCCCGACCTTGGCGACGAGGATGCGCGGGCGCCGGCCCTCCTCGTGCTCGAAGGCCTCGATGCGCTGGCGCATGCGGGCCACCCTGTCGCCCATCGCTCCCGCCTCCCGCCGGTAGACGCCGGTGACCGCACGGATCTCCGCCCGGTGCCGGCCGAAGACGCGCTCCAGCGCGTCCGATATCTCGCCCACCGTCGCCTTGGCGCGGGCGGCGTCGATGGCAAGCGCCAGCAGGTTAGCATTTCCGCGCGCGCCGTTCTCCAGCGCGGCCAGCGCCGCCTCGACGGCCTGCGGGTCGCGCTCGGCCTTGAGGCGCCTGAGCTTGTCGAGCTGCGCGGCGCGCACGGCCGAATTGTCGACCTTGAGCACGTCGATGAGCATCTCGCGCGTGGGCCGGTACTTGTTCACGCCGACCACGGTCTGGGCGCCGGAATCGATCCGCGCCTGAGTGATGGCGGCGGCCTCCTCGATGCGCAGCTTGGGGATGCCGGCCTCGATGGCCTTGGCCATGCCGCCCAGCGCCTCGACCTCGGCGATGTGGCCGAGCGCCTTCTGCGCGAGGTCGGCAGTGAGCCGCTCGACATAGAAGGAGCCGCCCCACGGGTCGATGGCGCGCGTGGTGCCGCTCTCCTGCTGGATCAGCAATTGCGTGTTGCGGGCGATGCGGGCGGAAAAGTCGGTCGGCAGCGCCAGCGCCTCGTCCAGCGCGTTGGTGTGCAGCGACTGGGTATGGCCTTGGGTCGCCGCCATCGCCTCGACCATGGTGCGCATGACGTTGTTGAACACGTCCTGCGCGGTCAGGCTCCAGCCCGAGGTTTGGCAATGGGTGCGCAGCGGCAGCGACTTGGGGTTCGAGGCGCCGAGGTCCTTCATCAGCTTGGCCCAGATCAGCCGGGCGGCGCGGAGCTTGGCGACCTCCATGAAGAAGTTCATGCCGATCGCCCAGAAGAAGGAGAGGCGCGGCGCGAAGGCGTCGACCGGCATGCCCGCCGCGATGCCGGCGCGCACATAGTCGACGCCATCGGCGAGCGTATAGGCGAGTTCGAGGTCCTGCGTCGCCCCCGCCTCCTGCATGTGGTAGCCGGAGATCGAGATCGAGTTGAAGCGCGGCATCTCCTTGGCGGTAAAGGCGAAGATGTCGGCGATGATCCGCATCGAGGGGCCGGGTGGGTAGATATAGGTGTTGCGGACCATGAACTCCTTGAGGATGTCGTTCTGGATGGTCCCCGAGAGCTGGGCCGGCTTCACGCCCTGCTCCTCGGCGGCGACGACATAGAGCGCGAGGATCGGCAGCACCGCGCCGTTCATGGTCATCGACACGCTCATCCGGTCGAGGGGAATCCCCGAGAACAGCGTGCGCATGTCCAGAATCGAATCGATCGCCACGCCGGCCATGCCGACGTCGCCGGCGACGCGCGGGTGGTCAGAATCGTAGCCGCGATGGGTGGCGAGGTCGAAGGCGACCGACAGCCCCTTCTGACCCGCAGCGAGATTGCGGCGGTAGAAGGCGTTGGAATCCTCCGCCGTGGAGAAGCCGGCATATTGCCGGATGGTCCAGGGCTGCGTCGCGTACATGGTCGGGTACGGCCCGCGCAGGAAGGGCGCGATGCCGGGATAGCTGTCGACGAAGGCAAGCCCGGCGACGTCGTCCGGCCCGTAGAGCGGCTTCACCGCGATGCGCTCGGGAGTCTCCCAGGCGCCGGCGCCCTCGGGCGGCAGGGCGAGGGCGGGCGCCTTCCAGTCGATGGCGCTGAAATCGGGGATGCGGCGAGCGGTGGCGGTCATTCCGAGCCCTCCCGCGTTGCAGGGATGCCAAGCCGGCGATGCGCCTCCTCCAGCAAGGCGAGGAGATCGCCGCCCGCATAGAGATAGGCATCGATCCCGGCCGCGCGCCAGTCGGCCTCGTGCTCGCCCGGCCGGCCGGCGAGATAGATCGCGGCGGCGCCGGCCTGCCGGAGCGCCTTCGCCGCCTCGGCCGCCGAGGTCGCATAGACCTCGTCGGAAGAGCACAGGCACACGAGGCGGGCGCCGGATTCGCGGAAGGCTGCGGCCAGTGCCGCCGTGTCGGCAAAGCCATCATTGGCCGGCGCGGCGATGCCGCCGGCCTCGAAAGCACTGCGGGCGAAAGCCGCGCGGGGGGTGAAGTCCGCGGCCGTGCCGAGGTCGGCGAGGAACACGCGCGCGCCCGCCGCCTCGGCGGCATCGCGGAGGTGCTCGAATGGCTCGGCAAGGCGTTGGGCGGTGAGCGGCTCGCAGAGCAGCGCGCCCTCCGAAGGCGGAGCGGCCGCGACGCGGCGGGCGGGGGCGAGGACGGTCGGCACGGCTTCGCCCAGCAGCGGGAATTCCGATGTGCCGGTGATCGGCAGCCGGCGGGTGGCGACGTCCTTGGTTCGCGCAGCGCGGGCTTCGGCCACTCGCCTCTGCCAGGCGCCGGAGGTGAGGCTCTCCACCATCCCGCCCTCGCGCTCGATCTGGCGGAACAGCTCCCACGCGGCGGCGGCCAGCTTCTCTGTGCGTTCCTCCATGGCGCCGGCGCCGGCCGAAGGATCGGCGACGCGGTGGAGATGGGATTCCTCGATCAGGATGATCTGCGTGTTGCGGGCGAGCCGCCGCGCATCGGCGTCGGGAAGCCCGAGCGCCTGCGTGTAGGGCAGCACGTTCACGCTATCCGCGCCGCCGACACCTGCTGCAAAGGCGGCAATGGTGCCGCGAAGCAGGTTCACATGCGGATCGCGGCGGGTCAGCGAGCGCCACGCCGTCTCCATGTGGATGGCGACGGGCTTGGCCTCGATGCCGCAGGCGGACAGCGCCGCCGCCCAGAGCTGGCGGAAGGCGCGCGGCTTGGCCTGGGTGCCGAACTGGTCGACATCGGCGGTGAGCGTCACCTCGATGGCGCCGGCGGCGTCCTCCAGCGACAAGCCCGCCGCTTCCAGCGCGCGCAGATAGGCGATGGCGGTGGCGAGCACCGCGGCGAGTTCCTGCGCGTCGGTGGCACCGGTGGCGTGGTGCAGCCTTCCATCGGCGCGCACCATGGGCGAGACGAGCCCGCGGGCGCGCAGCGTCGCCACGGTCTGGCCGAGGCGGGCGGAGAGCGCGTCCCATTCGATCGGCGCGGCACCCAGCGCGGCGAAGTCGCCGATGGGGTCCAGCCCGAAGCGTATGTCGAGCCGGGCTGGGTCCTGCGCCTCGAACAGCCGCGCCAGCGCGAGGGCGATGTCGCGGCCCTGATACTGCCCCGCCTCGACGCGCAGGGTAATGAGCTCCGGCATCACCCCCTTGAGCGCCTGCACCAGTTCCTCGTGGCGGACCGGCAGGCCGAAGCCACCGGCCGAGGGCGCCGAGGCGAAGACGAGGCTGAAGCCGTCGGCGCCGCCGTCGAGGTCTTCCAGCAGCTGCGCATTGGCCGCCGCCGGGTCGTCATGGTCGATCCGCGCGATCACCTTCCACGACGCACCCGCCCGCCGCCCGACGATGGCCGCGGCCTCGCGCCGGCGCTCGGGCAGGGCGTCGAGTGTGTAGCCGTCGGCCGTGCGGGTGAGCATGCGCTTGTCGTAGGGCGCGCCCTTCAACACGCCCTCGACCAGCTTCAGCCAGTCGGCGCGGGTGGCGGGCGGGAAGGAGGCGAGATCGAGGTCCATCACGCGTTCCTCAGGCGAATTCCAAGATCACGGCGTCGACGGCGAGGCTGTCGCCGGCCTTGGCGAGGATCTTGCCGACCGTGGCGTCGCGCTCCGCGCGCAGCACGTTCTCCATCTTCATCGCCTCGACCACGGCGAGTGCCTCGCCGGCCTTCACCTCCTGCCCCTCGGAGACGGGGATGGAGACGACGAGGCCGGGCATCGGGCAGAGCAACTGCTTGCCGGCGCCGGACTGCACCTTCGTAGGCATCAGCGCGGCAAGCTCGGCCTCGCGGCGCGTATAGACCAGCGCGTCGACCGCCACGCCGCGATGGGCGAGGCTGACGCCGTTGAGACGCGGGCGCACCTGAACGGCGATGGCCTCGTCGTCGAACACGCCGTTCCACACCAGTTCCCCGGGCTGCCAGCCGGAGCGCAGCTCATGCGTGCCGGCGGCGCGGCCGTCCTCATCGAGGAATGTGACGATGAAGCCGCCGGCGGCGCGGTCGACCTCGCAGTGCAGGGCAAGCCCGCCTTGACCGCCGCCGAGGCTCACCACCCGCTGATGCTCGAAGATCACCGGACGCCCGGCGAGCTGGCCGGAAATCTTCCGCTTGTGGGCGTTGCCGACATTGTCGATCACCGCCGCCACCGCCGCGAGGCGGCGGGCCAGCGCCGGGCTCGGCGCGGTGGGGTGGAAGCCGTCGGGATATTCGTCGGCGATGAAGCCGGTGGAGAGCGTGCCCGCCCGCCAGCGCGGATGCGCCATCAGCGCGGAGAGGAAGGGGATGTTGTGCTGGATGCCGTCTATGGCGAAGGCGTCCAGCGCGTCCGCCTGCGCCTCGATCGCCTCCTCGCGCGTCGGCGCGTGAGTGATCAGCTTGGCGATCATCGGGTCGTAGAACAGTGAGATCTCGCCGCCCTCATAGACGCCGGTGTCGTTGCGGGTGGTGACGGCGTCCTTCACCCCTTCCGCGGGCGGCCGGTAGCGGGTGAGCCGGCCGATGGAGGGAAGGAAGCCGCGATAGGGATCCTCGGCATAGACGCGGCTCTCCACCGCCCAGCCCTTCAGCTTCACGTCGGCTTGGGTGATGGACAGCTTCTCGCCGGCGGCGACGCGGATCATCTGCTCGACGAGATCGATGCCGGTGACGAGCTCGGTCACCGGATGCTCCACCTGCAGGCGGGTGTTCATCTCCAGGAAATAGAACGACTTGTCCTGCCCGGCGACGAACTCCACCGTGCCGGCGCTGTCATAGTTCACCGCCTTGGCCAGCGCGACCGCCTGCTCGCCCATGCGCTTGCGCGTGGCCTCGTCCAGCAGCGGCGAAGGCGCCTCTTCGACGACCTTCTGGTTGCGGCGCTGGATCGAGCATTCGCGCTCGCCGAGATGGATGACGTTGCCGTGCTTGTCGCCCAGCACCTGGATCTCGATGTGGCGCGGCTGGACGATGAACTTCTCGACGAACACCCGGTCGTCGCCGAAGGAGGACTTCGCTTCCGAGCGGGCGCGGTCGAACCCGTCCTGCACCTCGGCGCGGGAATTCGCGATGCGCATGCCCTTGCCGCCGCCGCCGGCCGAGGCCTTGATCATCACGGGATAGCCGATCTCGTCGGCGATCCTCATCGCGTGCTCGGCATCCTCGATGACGCCGAGATAGCCGGGAACGGTCGAGACCTTGGCGGCGGCCGCCGCCTTCTTGGATTCGATCTTGTCGCCCATGGCCTCGATGGCGCGCGGATTGGGCCCGATGAAGACGATGCCTTCCGCTGCCAGCGCCTCGGGGAAGGCGGCGCGCTCGGAGAGGAAACCGTAGCCCGGATGCACCGCCTCGGCGCCGGTCTGCTTCGCCGCGGCGATGATACGGTCGATCAGCAGATAGGACTGCGCCGCCGGCGCCGCGCCGATATGCACGGCCTCGTCGGCCATCTCGACATGCAGCGCATCCTTGTCGGCGTCGGAATAGACGGCGACGGTGGCGATGCCCATGCGCCGCGCGGTCTTGATTACCCGGCAGGCGATCTCGCCACGGTTCGCGATGAGGATCTTCTTGAACATGCCTTGATCTCAGAGCGGCAGGTTGTCGTGCTTCTTCATCGGCGCCTCGATCCTTTTCGAGGCGAGCATGGCGAGCGCGCGGGCGATGCGCTTGCGCGTCGAGCGCGGCGTGATCACCTCGTCGATATAGCCGCGCTCGGCCGCCACGAAGGGCGAGAGGAAGCGCTGCTCGTACTCCTTCGTCCGCGCGGCGATCTTCTCGGGATCGTCGATGTCGGCGCGGAAGATGATCTCCACCGCCCCCTTCGCGCCCATCACCGCGATCTGCGCCGTCGGCCAGGCATAGTTCACGTCGCCGCCGATATGCTTGGAGGCCATGACGTCATAGGCGCCGCCGAAGGCCTTGCGGGTGATGAGCGTGACGAGCGGCACCGTCGCCTGCGAGTAAGCGAAGAGCAGCTTGGCGCCGTGCTTGATCAGGCCGCCATATTCCTGCGCCGTGCCAGGCAGGAAGCCGGGCACGTCGACGAAGGTGAGGATCGGGATCTCGAAGGCGTCGCAGAAGCGCACGAAGCGGGCGGCCTTGCGCGAGGCGTCGGCGTCGAGCACGCCGGCCAGCACCATGGGCTGGTTGGCGACGATGCCGACCGTGCGCCCCTCGACCCGGCCGAAGCCGGTGACGATGTTGCGGGCGAAGGCTTCCTGGATCTCGAAGAAGTCGCCCTCGTCGACGACTTTTCCGATCAGCTCCTTCATGTCGTAGGGCTTGTTCGGGTTATCGGGGACGAGCGTGTCGAGCGAGGCGTCGATGCGCTCGCCATCGTCGAAGCTCGGCCAGGAGGGCACGCCGGAGAGGTTGTTCTCCGGCAGGAAGTCGATCAGCCGGCGCATCTGCAGCAGGCACTCGACGTCATTGTCATAGGCGCCGTCGGCGACCGAGGAGCGGGTCGTGTGCACCTTGGCGCCGCCGAGCTCATCGGAGGTGACGGTCTCGTTGGTGACGGTCTTCACCACGTCCGGGCCGGTGACGAACATGTAGGAGGTGTCGCGCACCATGAAGATGAAGTCGGTCATCGCCGGCGAATAGACGTCGCCGCCGGCGCAGGGACCCATGATGACCGAGATCTGCGGGATGACGCCGGAGGCCAGTACGTTGCGCTTGAACACCTCGCCATAGCCACCGAGCGCCGCCACGCCCTCCTGGATGCGGGCGCCGCCGGCGTCGAACAGGCCGATGATCGGCGCGCGGGTCTTGAGCGCCAGGTCCTGGATCTTGGTGATCTTCGCCGCGTGGGCTTCCGACAGCGAGCCGCCGAACACGGTGAAGTCCTTGGCGAAGACGAAGACCTGCCGGCCGTTCACCGTGCCCCAGCCGGTGACGACGCCGTCGCCGGGGATCTTCGACTTCTCCATGCCGAAATCGGTGCAGCGATGCTGCACGAAGCTGTCGAACTCCTCGAAGGAGCCGGTGTCGAGCAGCAGTTCGATGCGCTCGCGCGCGGTGAGCTTGCCGCGCCTGTGCTGCGCCTCGATGCGCTTCTCCCCGCCGCCCAGGCGGGCACCGGCGCGGCGCTGTTCGAGCTCGTCGAGAATGTGCTTCATCGGGCGGTTCCCTCGGCGTTCGCGGCGCGCGGTATTCGGCGAATGTTCTAGGCCCTTGCGGGGCAAAACTTAAGCTGTGAAAATGCGGATCGTAAAATTGTAAAATTTTCACAAAATCGATGACGGGACGCAAGCGGCGACCATGGCCGGCATGTCGAAGAAGGTGTTCGCCGGACACGCGGTGCGCAATGTGCGCGAGCGGCTCGGGCTGACGCAGATCGACTTCGCCCGGCGGCTGTCGCTGTCGCCGAGCTACATCAACCAGATCGAGAGCAACCAGCGCCCGGTCACCGCCGCGGTTCTGCTCGCCATCAGCCGCACCTTCGACCTCGACATCACCCGCTTCGGCGCCGACGACCTCGACCGCATCGTCGCTGACCTGCGCGAGGCGCTGGCCGATCCGGTGTTTCGTGGACTGGAGCCGAGCCTCCAGGACCTGAAGAACGCCACCACCCACGCCCCCGCCTTCGCGCACGCCTTCCTGCGCCTGCACGGCGCGCTGCGCCGGCTGGACGAGCGACGCGCCGCGCTGGACGACGCGGTGGTGTCGGTCGCGCGGGAGGTCGACGGGGAAGCGCGCAACCCCGCACCCTATGAGGAGGTGCGCGACCATTTCCACTACATCGACAATTATGTCGACGGGCTCGACCGGGCGGCGGAGGAGCGCAACGCCGCGCTCGACCTGTTCGCCCGCGAGGATGCTGTGGCGGTGCTGGCGCAGCATCTGCGCCAGAGGCACGACATCGTCGTCGACATGGCGCCCGCCGACGCGCTCGACGCGCCGCTCGTCGCCTATGATCGCCATCGGCGCGTGGCGACGCTCTCGCGCACGCTCGACCGCGCCAGCCAGGCCTTCCGCCTCGCCGCGCTGATCGCCCGCTTCGAGCAGAGCGACCTTATCGACCAGCACGTCATCGATGCCGGCTTCCGCAGCGCCACCGCGCGCGAAGTTTGCCGGCTGTCGCTACAGAACTACTATGCCGGGGCGCTGATGCTGCCCTATCGCCGCTTCGCGCGCCTCGCGCGGGAGAGGCGGCACGACCTCGACATTCTGGCGGCGATAACCGGGGCGAGCCTGGAACAGGTCTGCCACCGGCTTTCGACGTTGCAGCGGCCGGGCGAGAAGGGCGTGCCGTTCTATTTCCTCAAGGTCGACCGCGCCGGCAACGTCATCAAGCGCCACAGCGCCACGCGCTTCCAGTTCGCCCGCTATGGCGGCGCCTGCCCGGTGTGGAACGTGCACGAGGCGTTCGAGCAGCCCTCGCGCACGCTGGTGCAGGTCGGCGAGATGCCGGACGGGGTGCGCTATCTGTGCCTCGCGCGCGGCACCTCGAAGCCGGCGACCCGCTACGGTGCGCGCGAGCGCCGCTTCGCGCTCGGCATAGGCTGCGAGATCTCCTATGCGGGCGAGCTCGTCTATGCCGACGGGCTGGACCTGAAGTCGGCGGCGGTCGCGCCGCTCGGAGTCAATTGCCGCATCTGCCCACGCGCCTCATGCCCCGAGCGCGCCTTCCCGCCGCTCGACCGCGAGATCGTGCTCGATCCCGACCGGCGCGACGTGGTGCCGTTCTCAGTGCGGGACTAAGCGGCCTCAACCGCGGATCATACCGCCATCGTCCGATCCGTAGCGCCGAACTGATGCACCCATTCCGGGCGGATGGTCCTGGTGAAGACCTCTTCGAAGGTCTTCTGGTCCGGCATTGGCAGCGCCTTGGCCAGCTTCGAGCGGAGATAGGCCGCATCCTGCGTGAGGCGGGGATACCAGATGAACGTCGTCTCGACGTCGAAGCGGACGAGCTGCTCGACCAGCCGGGTAAAGCGCTGCTGAAGGACGCCGATCTGGTCCGACGCCTTCTCTGTGTGCCAGAGACCGCCTGGCACGGGCCTCGAGCCATCCTCGACGCCCGTATTGATCTTCTGCACATAGGCGCGGCTGGCCGCGGCGGCCTCGAAATTCCGGACCGGAATGATGACGTGGTCAATCCGGACCGAAACGTCCTCCAGAAGCTCCTCGATGTAGTCGCAGATCCAGGGGCTTTTGACGATGTAGGGAGCATTCGCATCCCGCGCGTCGAATTCGAGCCCTGCACGAGCGATAGGATCGAGGATGAAGTTGTCTGTGGCGTAGCCGGTGTTCAACCCCAGATTGGTAAGAAGTTGAACTAGGAAAGACGTGCCAGCACGGCCTGTTCCCGTAATCAGTACGTGATGTCGCAATGGTTGTCCCCGAGCACGCAAGTATTTCCACCATGGATGGTCGTGCCCAGTTAGCAACTCCTGTGTCAGATATCCAGCGTGTTGTCGCGCTCCCACTGGGTCAGGTGGCGCGAATAAGCGTTCCATTCCTCGGTCTTCAGCTTGATGTAGCCGTCGATGAAGGGCGCGCCGAGCGCGTTGCGCAGCACGGAGCTCTTTTCCAGCGCCCGCAGGGCGTCGAGCAGGTTCAGCGGCAGCTTCTTGGCGCCGCGCACCTTGTGGCCGTCCGTGTACATGTTGATGTCGAGGCGCTTGCCGGGATCGCGTTGGTTCTGCACGCCGTCGAGGCCGGCGGCGAGCACGGCGGCCGGCATGAGATAGGGGTTCGCCGCCCCGTCCGGCAGGCGCAGCTCCAGCCGGCCCGCATCGGGGATGCGGATCATGTGGGTGCGATTGTTGCCGGTATAGGTGATGGTGTTCGGCGCCCAGGTGGCGCCGGAGACCGTGCGCGGGGCGTTGATGCGCTTGTAGGAGTTCACCGTCGGGTTGGTGATGGCGCATAGCGCGTCGGCCGAATGGATCAGTCCGCCGATGAAATTGTAGCCGATGTCCGACAGGCCGAGCTCGCCGGCCTCGTCCTCGAACACATTGGCGTCGCCCGACCACAGCGAGGTGTGCATGTGGCAGCCCGAGCCGGTGAGGTCGATGAAGGGCTTGGGCATGAAGGTGGCGCGCAGCCCGTGCTTCTCCGCGATCGAGCGGGCCATGAACTTGAAGAAGACGTGCCGGTCGGCGGTGATGAGCGCGTCGCCGAAGTTCCAGTTCATCTCGAACTGGCCGTTGGCGTCCTCGTGGTCGTTCTGGTACGGGCCCCAGCCCAGAGTGAGCATGCTGTCGCAGATCTCCTTGATGACGTCGTAGCGGCGCATCAGGGCGGACTGGTCGTAGCAGGGCTTGGTGGCGTTGTCGGCGCCGTCGGAGATCTTGGAGCCATCCGGCGTCGTCAGGAAGAACTCGCACTCGACGCCGGTCTTCATCTGGTAGCCGATGGAATCGGCGCCCAGCATGGTGGTCTTGAGCAGGTTGCGCGGGGCCTGCGCCACCAGTTCGTCATTCATGACGAGGTCCGAGGCGAGCCATGCGACCTCCGGCTTCCACGGCAGCTGGATCAGGCTGTCCGGGTCGGGAACGGCGAACAGGTCCGCGTCGGCCGGCGTCATGTCGAGCCAGGTGGCGAAGCCGGCGAAGCCCGCGCCCGCCTTCTGCATGCCGCCGATGGCAGCGGCCGGGACCAGCTTGGCCCGCAGCCCGCCGAACAGGTCGACATAGGAGATCAGGAAATACTTGATGCCGAGCTCTTTGGCGGCATGCGCGAGGTCGTTCGCCATGGTTCAATCCGGTCCCGTGCTGTTCCCCGGCCCGTTGCGGGCTCGTTGGTGGTCGTGACGTGCAAACCCCGCGCCGAGGCGCGGGGTTTGATGATCTTCAGAAGCTTCCATTCCTGCCCGGCACCCAGTCGGTGCCGGCGAGCGGCACCTGGGCCATGGCGGCGGCCTCGATGGTGAGCGCCACCAGATCCTCGGGCTCGAGATTGTGGACGTGGCTCTTGCCGCAGGCGCGGGCGATGGTCTGGCACTCCAGCGTCAGCACGGCGAGGTAGTTGGCGAGCCGGCGGCCGGCGGCGACGGGATCGAGCCGCGCCATCAGCGCCGGGTCCTGCGTGGTGATGCCGGCGGGGTCGCGACCCTCGTGCCAGTCGTCATAGGCGCCGGCAGTGGTGCCCAGCGCCTCGTATTCGGCCTGGTAGTGCGGATCATTGTCACCGAGCGCCACCAGCGCCGCCGTGCCGATCGCCACCGCGTCGGCGCCGAGCGCCAGGGCTTTCGCCACGTCGGCACCGTTGCGGATGCCGCCGGAGACGATGAGCTGCACCTTGCGGTGCATGCCGAGGTCCTGCAACGCCTTCACCGCCTGCCGGACGGCGGCCAGCGTCGGGATGCCGACATGCTCGATGAAGATCTCCTGCGTCGCCGCGGTGCCACCCTGCATGCCGTCGACGACCACCACGTCCGCGCCCGACTTCACGGCCAGCGCCGTATCGTAATAGGGGCGGGCGGCGCCGACCTTCACATAGATCGGCTTCTCCCAGTCGGTGATCTCGCGCAGCTCCTCGATCTTGATCTCGAGGTCGTCCGGCCCGGTCCAGTCGGGGTGGCGGCAGGCGGAGCGCTGGTCGATGCCGACGGGCAGCGTGCGCATGGCGGCGACGCGCTCGGTGATCTTCTGGCCGAGCAGCATGCCGCCGCCGCCGGGCTTGGCGCCCTGGCCGACCACCACCTCGATGGCGTCGGCGCGCTTGAGGTCGTCGGGGTTCATGCCATAGCGCGAGGGCAGGTACTGGTAGACGAGCTGGATGGAGTGCCCGCGCTCCTCATTGGTCATGCCGCCGTCGCCGGTGGTGGTCGAGGTGCCCATGGCCGAGGCGCCACGTCCGAGCGCTTCCTTGGCATTGGCCGAGAGCGAGCCGAAGCTCATTCCGGCAATGGTGATCGGGATCTTCAGCTCGATCGGCTTCTTGGCGAAGCGGGTGCCGAGCACGACCTCCGTCGAGCACTTCTCGCGATAGCCTTCCAGCGGATAGCGCGACATGGAGGCGCCGAGGAAGAGCAGGTCGTCGAAATGCGGGACCTTGCGCTTCGCACCGGCGCCGCGGATGTCGTAGATGCCGGTCGCCGCGGCGCGGCGGATTTCCGATAGCGTGTAGTCGTCGAAGGTGGCGGACGCGCGGGGTTTGGTGCGCGGAATGTTGCTGTGGTCCGACATGTCCACCTCAGTAGCTCGACACGTTGTCGACGTGGAAATGATAGAGCGTGCGGGCCGAACCGTAGCGGCGGAACTCGCCTATATCGACCTCGCCGAGGATGCCGGCGGCCTCCAGCTTGGCGGCCAGCAGCGCCTTGTGCTCCTCGCGCATCTCCTTCTCGATGCAGTCGGCCCCGAGGCCGGCGACCGAGCCGCGCACGAAGAGCTTGGCTTCATAGAGAGAGTCGCCCAGCGCGTCGCCGGCGTCGCCCAGCACGGTGAGGGTACCGGCCTGCGCCATGAAGGCGCTCATATGGCCGACCGAGCCCTTCACCACGATGTCGATTCCCTTCATCGAGATGCCGCAGCGCGCCGAGGCGTTGCCGTCGATGATGAGGAGGCCGCCATGGGCGGTGGCGCCGGCCGCCTGGCTGGCGTCGCCCTTCACATGGACGAGGCCGCTCATCATGTTCTCGGCGACGCCCACGCCGGCATTGCCGTTGACGATGATGCGCGCCTGCTTGTTCATGCCGCCGCAGTAGTAACCGACGGGCCCGTCGATCTCGACGGTGACGGGCACGTCGAGCCCGGCGGCGACGGCGTGGCGGCCGGCGGGGTTGGCGACCTTCCAATAGGTCTCATTGGTGTCGGCGGAAAGCTTGTGCAGGGCGGAGTTGAGCTCGCGCAGCGGTGCGGCCGCGAGATCGAAGAAAGTAGCGTCGGCGGTCGGGGCAGTCATGGGGCGATCCATGGCGAGGGTCACGCGGCGCGGTCCCAGAAATAGACCTTGGCGGGTTCAGGCTCGAAGACGCGGGCGCTCTCGATGCCCGGCAGGCCGGCGAGAGCTCGGTACTCGGAGCCGAAGGCGACGTAGCCGTCGGTCTCGGCCATGACGGCGGGCTTGCAGGCGATGGGGTCGCGCAGCACGCCGAAGCCGGACTCGGTGCCGACGACGAAGGTGTAGAAGCCGTCGAGGTCGTCGAGCGAGTGCTCCAGCGCCTCACCGAGGCTGTCGCCGCCGCGCATGCGGTAGGTGAGGTAGGCCGCGGCGACCTCGCTGTCGTTCTCGGTGGTCACCGGCAGCCCCTCGCGGGCGAGCAGGCGGCGCACGCCGGCGTGGTTCGACAGCGAGCCGTTATGCACCAGGCACTGGTCCGGGCCGGTGGAGAAGGGATGGGCGCCGTCGGTGGTCACCGCGCTCTCGGTCGCCATGCGGGTATGGCCGATGGCATGGGTGCCGGACATGGTCTCCAGCTTGAAGCGCTTGGCGACGTCGGCGGGCAGGCCGACCTCCTTGTAGAGCTCCATGCGGGCGCCGGCACCGACCACGCGGACGTCAGGGGCGATGCGGGCCAGCGCCGCGCGCACGGTGGCTTCTTCCGCCACCGGCACGCTCAGCACCGCGTGGGTGTCGCGCGGGGTGACGAGATGGCCGATCGCGGCGCCGAGGGCGGAAAAGTCCGTGCCGGCGGGGCCGCGCAAAGTGAGCTTCACGAAGCCCGGCATGCCGGCGCCATAGACGGCGAAGCCGGCCGAATCCGGCCCGCGGTCGCACATGACGTCGAGCATCTGCGCCACCATGGCGCCGAGCTCGGGTTCGAGCTTCTTGTCCTTCAGGAACAGGCCGACAATGCCGCACATGGCGGAACTCCGGGGCAGGAGAGGGGGTCCCGATCCTTGTAGGCGAGGTGGGGCGGGACGTCAATGTAAGGGAATATAATTTTCTTAGGAAGAAACTTCGGTGCCGATCCCATTTCTGTCGTCATCCCGGCCGGAGGCGAAGCCGAGAGCGGGATCGCTCTCCGATTGGCTTGCGATCCCGGATCGGCCTGCAGCCGTCCGGGATGACAGCGACGGGAGACGGGTTACCCCGGCTGGCGCGGATAGATGATGATCGACAAATAGGTCATCGGCCGCACCAGCAATTCCTCCGGCCCGTGATTGGCGGCGGAATCGAACAGCAACGAATCGCCGGGGCGAAGGTGGTAGGTGCGGTCGCCGTGGCGGTAGATCACCTCGCCGGAGAGCATGTGGATGAACTCCACCCCGGCATGGCGGAAGCCGGTATAGGACACCGCCTCCTCGCTCAGCGTGATCAGGTAGGGCTCGACCACCACGTCGCCGCCGAGCGCATGGCCGAGCAGCTCGTACTGGTGCCCGACCTTGGTGCCGCGCCGCTCGATGCGCACGCCCTGGCCGGCGGGCACATAGGAGCAGTCTCGCTTTTCCTCGAAGGTGGTGAACAGGGTCGAGATCGGCACGTTGAGCGCGCTGGAGATCGCCTGCAGCGTGGCGAGGGAGGGCGAGATCAGCCCGTTCTCGATCTTCGACAGCATGCCGACCGAAATGCCGGCCGCGCTGGCGAGGTCGGAGACGGTGAGCTCGAGCTCGCGCCGCACCGCGCGCACCTGCTGGCCGAGCGCCTGCTCCAGCGTGCGCTCATTGACGAGCGGCGCGCCCGACCCGGTGCTGAGATCCTCATTCGTCGTCTCTGCCTTGGCGGCCGGCCTGCGGGACGTGTCGGTCAAGTCTGGCTCCCTTTTCGACCGGACCATGGGAGCCCTTTCGCCGGCAAAAGCCAAGTCTCGCAGAGCAAAAGCCAAGCCTTCGGGTGCAATCGACCGTCATCGAAGCTTGGCATTCATCGTGCATCGATGGGCGGCGATCCTGCTGCCCCAATGGTCCGGCGTCCTCCATGTACGACTACGACATGATCGTCATCGGCAGCGGTCCCTCCGGGCGCCGCGCCGCCGTGCAGTCCGCCAAGATCGGCAAGTCGGTGCTGGTGATCGAGAAGGGCCGCCGCGTCGGCGGCGTCTCGGTCCACACCGGTACCATCCCCTCGAAGACGCTGCGCGAGACGGTGCTGAACCTCTCCGGCTGGCGCGAGCGCGGCTTTTATGGCCGCGCCTACCGGGTAAAGCAGGACATCGGCGCCGGTGACCTGATGGCGCGGCTGCACAAGACGCTCGACCACGAGGTCGAGGTGCTGGAGCATCAGTTCGCGCGCAACGGGGTGAAGAACGCGCGCGGCGAGGCGCGCTTCCTCGACCCGCACACCATCGAGATCACCGGCGAGACCGGCGAGATCGAGACGGTGACCGGCGAGCACGTCCTCATTGCCGTGGGCACCAAGCCGTTCCGCCCGGATTACGTGCCGTTCAACGGCATGACTGTGTTCGACAGCGACGAGATCGTCGACCTGCCCAAGCTGCCGCGCAGCCTGGCGGTGATCGGCGCCGGGGTGATTGGGGTCGAATACGCCACGATCTTCAGCGCACTGGATGTCGCGGTGACGCTCATAGAGCCGCGCACGAGCTTCCTCGACTTCATCGACAAGGAGCTGATCGAGGAATTCACCCATGAGCTGCGCGACCGCAATGTCGGCCTGCGCCTCGGCGCGGCGGTCACCTCGATCACACTCGGCCCCGATGAACGCCCGGTGTGCAAGCTGGCTGACGGGCGCACCGTGCAGGCGGACATGCTGCTCTTCGCCGCCGGCCGCGTCGGCGCCACCGACCGGCTGAACCTCGACGCGGCGGGGCTTAACGTCGACCATCGCGGGCGGCTGAAGGTCGATCCGAAGACGCTGCAGACCGAGGTGCCGCACATATACGCCGCCGGCGACGTGATCGGCTTCCCCAGCCTCGCCTCCACCTCGATGGAGCAGGGCCGCGTCGCCGCCTGCCACGCCTTCGGCCTGGAGCCGCCTCCGCCGCCGGAGTTCTTCCCCTATGGCATCTATTCGGTGCCGGAGATGTCGACGGTCGGCATGAGCGAGGAGGAGGTGCGCAAGCGCGAGATCCCCTATGAGTGCGGCATCGCCCGCTTCCGCGAGACCTCGCGCGGCCACATCATGGGGCTGAGCAACGGCATGATGAAGATGATCTTCTCGGTGAAGACGCGCCGTCTGCTCGGCGTGCACATCGTCGGCGAGGGCGCGACCGAGCTGATCCACATCGGCCAGGCGGTGCTCAACCTGAAGGGCACGATCGACTATTTCATCGAGAACACGTTCAACTACCCAACGCTCGCCGAGGCCTACAAGATCGCCGGCCTCGACGCATGGAACCGCATGCCGCGGGTCTAGGAACCCACCTGCCGCTTCGCCGCCGTCAGTGTGTTCGCCAGCAGGCAGGCGATGGTCATCGGGCCGACGCCACCGGGGACAGGGGTGATGGCGCCGGCGATGCCTTGCGCTTCCTCGAAAGCCACGTCGCCCACCAGCCGGTGCTTGCCGTTCGGCCCCGTGATCCGGTTGATGCCGACGTCGATCACGGTGGCGCCCGGCTTGATCCAGTCGCCGCGGATCATCTCCGGCCGGCCCACTGCGCCGATGAGGATGTCGGCGCGCCGGCACACCTCGGGTAGGTCGCGGGTGCGCGAGTGGGCGATCGTGACGGTGCAGTCCTCGCGCAGCAGGAGCTGCGCCAGCGGCTTGCCGACGATGTTGGAGCGCCCGACCACCACCGCCTCCAGCCCGGCGAGCGAGCCGAGTGCATCCTTGAGCAGCATCACGCAGCCGAGCGGCGTGCAGGGCACCAGCGCGTCGATACCCACCGCGAGCCGGCCGGCATTGACGACGTGGAAACCGTCGACGTCCTTGGCCGGGTCGATGGTGGACAGCACCGCCTGCGCGTCGATATGGCCGGGCAGGGGAAGCTGCACGAGGATGCCGTGCACTTCCTTCTCGGTGTTGAGCGTGGCGATCAGCGCCAGCAGTTCGGCCTGCGTGGTGCTCGCCGGCAGCTTGTGCTCGATGGAGGCCATGCCGGCCTCCACAGTCTGCTTGCCCTTGTTGCGCACATAGACGGAGCTGGCCGGATCCTCGCCGACCAGCACCACCGCGAGGCCCGGCGTCACGCCGGTCGCGGCGTGGAAGGCGGTCACCTCGCTCGCCACGCGCTTGCGCAGCTTCTCCGCGAAGGCCTTGCCGTCGATGATCCGGGTCTCGACCATGCTTCGCCCCCTCAGTCGCGGAAAACGACGGTGCGGTGGCCGTTTAGCAGCACACGGTCGTCGAGATGCCAGGCCAGCGCCCGCGCGAGCACGCGGCGCTCGATGTCGCGGCCCTTGCGCACCAGGTCATCAGCGGTGTCCTGGTGACTGATCCGCTCCACGTCCTGCTCGATGATCGGGCCTTCGTCGAGGTCGGAGGTGACGTAATGGGCGGTGGCGCCGATCAGCTTCACCCCGCGCTCATGCGCCTGGTGATAGGGCTTGGCGCCCTTGAAGCCGGGCAGGAAGGAGTGGTGGATGTTGATGCAGCGCCCCGAAAGCTTGGCCGAGAGCCCGTCCGACAGCACCTGCATGTAGCGGGCGAGCACCGCCACTTCGGCGCCGGACTTCTGGAACAGCTCCCAAAGCTGGGCTTCCTGCTCCATCTTGGTCTGCTTGGTGACCGGCAGATAATGGAACGGGATGTCCGCGAAATCGAGATGGGCGTAGGTCTCGCGCGGGTAATTGGCGATGATGCCGGCGATCTCCATCGGGATCTCGCCGATGCGCCAGCGATAGAGCAGGTCAGCGAGGCAGTGGTCGAACTTGGAGACCAGCAGCATCACCCGGCGCTTCTGGTTGCGCCCGCGCAGGCGCCAGTTCAGCGCGAACTTCTCCGCCACCGCCTCGAATTCCGCCTTCAGCTCCGCGATGGCCCCGGAATCGGCAGCGCGGTCGAACACGACGCGCATGAAGAAGCGGCCGCTCTCCGTGTCGTCGAACTGCTGCGCTTCCAGGATGTTGCCGCCGCGCTCGAACAGGAAGCTCGCCACTGCGGCGACGATGCCGGGGCGGTCGGGGCAGGAGAGGGTGAGGACGTAGGGCTCGGTCATATCGGTCATGTCGATCTCGTCGCAGCGCCGGCGGCGCGGTTTTAAGGGAGATGAGGTGTCAGGGGAAGCGCGCGGCGCGCCGCCCTCAACCTCGTCCCTCAGAACCCTGGTTTTCCAGACGCAGACCGTATTCGGCGGCGCTGGCGATCAGGAAACGGGTGAAGCTCGCCTCATAGCTGCGCCCCACCAGCACCCGCCAGTTCTTCTCGCCGCTCCGCCACAGCGTCACGCCGATATGGGCGATGACGGTGGTGGCAGCGTCGCCCACATGGAAGGCGACCGGATCGAGGTCTATCAACGCTCCCTTGGCGAGCATGTCCGGCGCCCTGTCACCAGTGACGCTAAAGGTGACATTGCCGTCGCTCTGCTCTGTCACCATGGCCTCGGTGCCAAGGATGGCGCGCAGCGTGCCGAAGAGGTCGGCGTCGGTGCGCGACAGCACGAGGAAGCGGCCCGGCGCGGTGCCGATGACGGTGGTGTTGCCCTCGATGGCGGCGTGCGGGCGGTCGGCCAGCGTGACCGAGAAGGCGCGGTTCAGGCGGTCGACCACGCTCGCCGCCTTGCCCGGCCGGGCGACGACGAGGGCGACGAAGGGCTCGGCGATGGAGGCGACCACGCCCGGCTCGCCCGCGACGCCATAGGCGCCGGCCGGCGGCAGCCGGTCGAAGGCGATCCCGGCGAGAGGGTCGTGAGACGAACGGTCAGCCACGCAGACGCTCCCCTTGCGGATCGATGAAGGCCGGCGCGCAGACCTCTAGCTCAAATTCCTCGCCGCGCACCGGGTCATAGGCGCGCACCCGGTCGCCGATGCGTTTCGCCCCGCCCTTGAGCAGGCCGAGGCCGATCCAGTGGCCGAGCTGCGGTGAATAGGCGACGGAGGTCATGTAGCCCTCGTCATGCGCCGTGTCGGCCGGCGCGCCGAGGCCGAGGAAATGCGCGCCTGCGCGCAGGCGCTTCGTCCGGTCCGCCGGCCGGAAGCCGACGAGGCTCGGGCGGTCGGGGTCGACGAGGCCCGGCCGGCCGGCCATGACGCGGCCAATATAATCCTTCTTGGCCGAGGCCATGCGGCCGAGGCCGAGATCGCCGGCCGTGGTCTGGCCGGACAATTCGTTGCCGGAGACGTGGCCCTTCTCGATGCGCATCACGCCGAGCGCCTCGGTGCCGTAGGGGGTGATGCCGTATTCGTGGCCGGCCTGCATCAGCGCCTGCGCCAGCTTCGCTCCCTGCCGGGCCGGCACGGCGATCTCATAGCCGAGCTCGCCGGAGAAGGAGAGGCGGAAGAGGCGCGCCTTCACCCCGCCCATCACCGTGCCTTCGATCGCGCCCATGAAGGGCAGGGCGGCATCGGACACATCGACGCCCTTGTCGACGACGCGGGACAGCACGGTGCGCGCCACCGGGCCGGCGATGGCGATCTGCGCCCAGTGCTCGGAGACCGAGGCGAGCGAGACGTCGAGTTCCGGCCACAGCACCTGCAGGCAGAATTCGAGATGCTGGAAGACCTTGGCGGCGTTCGCCGTGGTCGTGGTCATCACATAGTGCTCGGGCGCCAGCCGGGCGGTGGTGCCGTCGTCCATCACCATGCCGTCCTCGCGCAGCATGACGCCGTAGCGCGCCTTGCCGACGGCAAGTGTCGAGAAGGTGTTGATGTAGACGCGGTCGAGGAAGGCGCCGACGTCCGGGCCTTGCAGGTCGATCTTGCCGAAGGTCGAGACGTCGATCAGCCCGACCGACGAGCGCACCGCCTTGACCTCGCGGGTGACGGTCTCCAGCCAGTCCTTCTCGCCCTTGCGCGGGAAATATTGCGCGCGCAGCCACGGGCCGGTCTCGACGAAGACCGCGCCCTGCCTGGCCGCCCATTCATGGGTGGGCGTCAGGCGCACGGGGCGAAAATCCTTGCCCCGGTGATGCCCGGCCAGCGCGCCCAGGGAGACGGGCGTGTAGGGCGGGCGGAAGATCGTCGTGCCGGTCTCGGCGATGGAAGCGCCGGTCAGCTCGGCCATGATGGCGAGGCCGGTGACATTGGAGGTGCGGCCCTGGTCGGTCGCCATGCCGAGCGTCGTATAACGCTTGAGATGCTCGACCGAGCGGAAGCCCTCGCGATGGGCGATGCCGACATCCTTGGCGGTGACGTCGTTCTGCAGGTCGACGAAGGCGGCCCCCTTCGAGTCCGCCACATGCCAGAAGGGCTTGAGGGCGGTGCTTTCCTCGCTCGTATGCGGCACGTCGAGCGGCGGCACCGGGAAGCCGAGCGCCTCCGCGGCTTCGGCGCCCTGCTGCGCGCCTTCCTTCAGGATGGCGCCCAGGGCGAAGCTGCCATTCGCCGCGCCGGCGACCGCGAGGCCGGGCGGCGTGCTGCCGGGCACGAAGGCCGCGACGGCCTCGTTCCACACCGGCTTGCCGCCGTGATGGCAGGTGAGGTGGACGGCCGGCGACCAGCCGCCGGAGACGGCGAGCGTGTCGATATAGAGCGTTTCGCGCCCGCGCCCGGAGGCGGCGACGTCGATGGTGCGCAGCTTCTTGCCGTGGGTGGCGATCACGCGCGCGCCGGTGAAGATCCGGATGCCCTTCGCCTTCGCAGCCTCGGTCAGCACTGAGGCAACGTCGCCGCGCACATCGACGATGGCCTCGACATTGGCGCCGGCGGCCTGCGCCGCCAGCATGCCGCGCCAGGCGGCGTCGTTATTGGCGAAGAGGGCGACGTGTCGGCCCGGCCGCACGGCGAAGCGCTGCACATAGGTGCCGACCGCGCCGGCCAGCATCACGCCCGGTCGGTCATTGCCGCCGAAGACGATGGGCCGCTCGGTGGCGCCGGCCGCCAGCACGGCGCGCCGCGCCACGATACGCCAGAACCTGTGGCGCGGCTGGAAGGGCGCCGGCACGCGCAGATGATCGCCCACCTTCTCCAGCGCGCCATAGGTGCCGCCGTCATAGACGCCGAACACGGTGGTGCGAGGCATCACCCGCACATTGGGCAGGCTCGCCAGCTCGGCGGCGACATGGGCGGCGTAGGCGGCGCCCGGCTGCCCGCCGATCTCGTGGACCTCGGCATTCAGGCGACCGCCGGGCAGGAAGTCCTCGTCGGCGAGGATGACGCGGGCGCCGGTGCGCCCGGCGGCGAGCGCCGCCATCAGCCCGGCCGGGCCGGCGCCGATCACCAGCACGTCGCAGAAGGTGGTGGCCTTCTCATAATGGTCGGGGTCATTGCCTTCGGCTGCGCGGCCGAGGCCGGCGGCGCGGCGGATGAAGGGCTCGTAGAGCTTCTCCCACGCCTTCGCCGGCCACATGAAGGTCTTGTAATAGAAGCCGGCGCCGAGGAAGGGCGAAACGAGCCGGTTCACGCTCAGCACGTCGAGGCCGAGCGAGGGCCAGCGGTTCTGGCTGGTCGCCTCCAGCCCGTCATAGAGCTCGGCGACGGTGGCGCGGGTGTTGGGCTCGCGCCGGCCGCCGTCGCGCAGCTCGACCAGCGCGTTCGGCTCCTCCGCGCCGGCGGAGAAGATGCCGCGCGGGCGATGGTACTTGAACGAGCGGCCGACCAGGCGCACGCCGTTCGCCAGCAGCGCCGAGGCCAGCGTGTCGCCGGCATGGCCACGATAGCGGCGGCCGTCGAAGAAGAAGTCGAGCACCTGCGAGCGGTCGATCAGGCCGCCGGCATCGAGACGGTTGCGCTGGGCGCGGCTCATGCGGCGTCTCCCGCCGGCGTGTCGGCCTCGCGCGCGGCGCGGGCGCCGGCGATGGCATGGGTGCGGGTGTCGCGCTCGACCTTCAGCCACTGGCGGCAGCCATTGGCGTGGTACCACCACTCGATGTGGGCGCCGGCCGGGTTGTCGCGCAGGTAGACGTAGTCGTGGAAGCGCTGCTCCGCGTCCTCGGCGGCGGGATCGGGCCGCGCCGGCGTGGCGTCGCCGAGATAGGCGAACTCGTGGGCGTCGCGCTCGCCGCAATAGGGGCAGGGAATGCGCATCAGTGCAGGTTCGGCTGGGCGCCGACTCCCTTCTCGTCGATGAGATGGCCGGTGCGGAAGCGGTCGAGCCGGTAGGCGCCGCCGACATCGTGGAATTCGTCCTTCGCCAGCAGATGCGCGAAGCACCAGCCCGAGGCCGGGGTGGCCTTGAAGCCGCCATAGCACCAGCCGGCATTGAGATAGAGGCCGGGCACCGGCGCGCGGTCGATGATGGGCGAGCCGTCCATCGACATGTCCATGATGCCGCCCCACATGCGCAGCAGCCGCAGCCGGCCGATGCGGGGCATCAGCGCCATGCCGCTCTCGGCGACGTCCTCGATCACGGGGAGGTTGCCGCGCTGGGCGTAGCTATTGTAGCCGTCGATGTCGCCGCCGAAGACGAGGCCGCCCTTGTCGGACTGCGAGATGTAGAAATGCCCGGCGCCGAAGGTGATGACGCCGTCGATCAGCGGCTTCAGCCCCTCGGAGACGAAGGCCTGCAGGACGTGGCTCTCGATCGGCAGGCGAAGGCCGGCCTTCTGTGCCACGCGCGAGGACGAGCCGGCGACCGCAAGGCCCACCTTGGCCGAACGGATCGGCCCGCGGGAGGTCTCGACGCCGACGATCGCCTCGCCCTCGCGCAGGAAGCCCGTGACCTCGCAGTTCTGGATGATGTCGACGCCGAGCCGGTCGGCGGCACGGGCATAGCCCCAGACCACCGCGTCGTGGCGGGCGGTGCCGCCGCGGCGCTGGAGCAGGCCGCCCTGTACGGGGAAACGGGTATTGTCGAAGTCGAGGAACGGGTACATGGCCCGCACCTGCCGCTGGTCCAGCAGCTCCGAATCCGCCCCCGCCAGCCGCATGGCATTGCCGCGCCGCGCATAGGCGTCGCGCTGGGCGTCGGAATGGAAGAGGTTCAGGATGCCGCGCTGGCTGACCATCGCGTTGTAGTTCAGCTCCTGCTCCAGCCCTTCCCAGAGCTTCATCGACCATTCGTAGAACGGCTCGTTGCCCGGCAGCAGGTAGTTGGAGCGGATGATGGTGGTGTTCCGCCCGGCATTGCCGGAGCCGATATAACCCTTTTCGATCACCGCCACGTTGTGGATGCCGTGGACCTTGGCGAGATAGTAGGCCGTTGCCAGCCCGTGGCCGCCGCCGCCGACGATGATCACGTCATAGGAGGGCTTGGGCGCGGCGTCGCGCCAGGCGGGCGTCCAGCCCTTCTGCCCGGTGAGGCCGTTCTTGAGGATGCTGAGCCAGGAATAATGCATCGGGAGCAGTGCTCGGCGGGATCGGCGTGGATGTGGCTGAGAGCTATAGGCGAGAGCCGATCCGCTGATAATATAAGTTTCACTTATAATCTCCAGCGGCGCCATGGCACAGCCCGACACCCTTCCCTTCGACCTGCGTTCGCTGGAGCTGTTCCTCGCCGTCTGCGACGCCGGCACCATGGCGCAGGCGGCGCGCCGGCTCGGGCTGACGCAGCCGGCGATCTCGCAGGCGGTGGCCGAGATGGAGCGGCGCATGGGCGTCGCGCTGTTCGACCGCAGCGCCCGGCCGCTCGCCCTCACCGCCGCCGGCGGGGCGCTGCGCCAGCGGGCGAGTGCGCTGCTCTCCGAGGCGCGGCAGATCGCGCCGCTGCTGCGCGAGGCGGAACGGGCGCGGCTGCCGCTGATCCGCACGGGGATCGTGGATTCGCTCTCGCGCGTGCTGATCGCGCCGCTGGTGCGGGCCCTGGCCGAGAAGGCGGAGCAGGTGTCGCTGCTTTCCGGCCTCACCGCCGCCCATGCCGGGGCGCTGCTGACGCGCCAGCTCGACCTGTTGGTCGGTGCCGACGCGCTCGACGAGATCGAGGGGCTGGAGCGCTGGCCGCTGCTCACCGAGCCCTATGTGCTGCTGATGCCGGCGAACCTGCCCGCGCCTTCGCGGGTCGCCGACATCGAGGAACTGACCCGCACCGTGCCGCTGGTGCGCTTCTCCGCCCGCTCCAAGACCGGCATGGAGGTGGAGCGGCATCTGCGCCGGCTGCGGCTCGAACTGCCGCGCCCGCTGGAGTTCGACACGCCTTATGGGGTGACGGCGGCGGTGGCGGATGGGGCCGGCTTCGCCGTGACCACGCCGCTGTGCCTGATCGAGGCCGCCGTGCCGCTGGACGGGCTCGCCTGCCATGCGCTGCCCGGTCCGGGGCTGGCGCGGCACCTCACTTTGATCGCCCGCCGCCAGGAGCTCGGCCGCCTGCCGCGCGAGATCGCCGCCTTCTGCCGCGAGCGGCTGTTGGCGTCGAAGCCGGCGGTCGCGGCGCTGGTGGGGGAGGGGCTGGCCGAGGGGTTCAGGGTCGAGCCGTGAGGCTCACCCCTCGTACCGCCTCACCGCCAGCACGGCGTTGAGGCCGCCGAAGGCGAAGGAGGAGGAAATCGCCACCTCGATCGGCGCCTCGCGCGAGGCGTTCGCCACGCAGTCGATGTCACATTCCGGGTCGGCCTCGTTGAAGCCCATGGTCGGCGGCAGGAAGCCCTCGCGCAAAGCCAGAACCGTGGTCACGAGGTCGAGCGCGCCCGAGGCGTTCATCGTATGGCCGTACTGCGACTTCGACGAGGAGACCGGCAGCCTGTCGAGATGAGCGCCGAACACATGGCGCAGCGCCGCCGTCTCGGTCTTGTCGTTGAGCACCGTGGCGGTGCCATGGGCGCTCACATAGCCGACCTGTTCCGGTGCGAGGCCGGCATCCTCCAGCGCGAAGCGCATGGAGGCCGCGGCGCTCGCCATGTCGGGGGCGGTGATGTCCATGCCGTCGGCGCTCATGCCGAAGCCGACCAGCTCGGCATGGATGGTGGCGCCACGGGCGATGGCGCGGTCCATGTTCTCCAGCACCACCGCGCCGCCGCCCTCGCCGATGACGAGCCCGGCCCGGTCCTTGGAGAAGGGATGGCAGCCATCGGGGGCGAGCACCCGAAGGGCTTCCCAGCTCTTCAGCATGCCGTAGGTGATCTGCGATTCCGCGCCGCCGGCCACCGCCACGTCCAGCATGCCGGAGCGGATCATGTGGAAGGCGGTGCCGATCGCGTGCGAGGCCGAGGAGCAGGCCGAGGCGATGGAGAAGGAGGGGCCGTGGATGCCGAGGTCCATGGTGACATGGCTCACCTGCCCGCTCGGCATGGCGCGCGGCACGGTGAAGGGGTGCGGGCGCGGCGCCTTGTCGGCATAGAGCTTGCGGTAGCTGTCGTCGACGGCGTGGAACCCGACCGAGGCGGCGAAGATGGCGCCGGCGCGATGGCGTGCCGCGCCCTCCAGCGCCGGGCCGGCGTCGGCCAACGCCTGCCGGGCGACGACGACGGCGAATTGCGACGTGCGGTCGAGCAGGCCGAGCTGGCGCGGATCGAAATGATCCTCCGGCACGAAGCCGCGGACCTCGGCCGAGATCTTGGTCTTCATGGTGGAGACGTCGACGCCCTGCGTCTCGCCGATGCCCACCGTGCCGGCGCGCAGGCCCGCCAGATGCGACGGCACATCCTGGCCCAGCGCCGAGAGGGAGCCGAGCCCGGTGATGGCGACGCGCGCCGGCATCAGGCGGTCTTGGCCTTCTGCGCCGCGAGCAGCTCGGCGACGTGCTGGACGAGTGTGCCGACGGTCACGTCATTGCCGCTCAGCGGGCCGTCATTGGGTATCTCGATGCCGAAGCGGCTTTCCAGCTTGAAGATGGTCTCGATCAGGTCGAGCGAGGAGATGCCGAGCTCGGAAACCGGCGTCTCGGGGGTCAGCAGGTTCGAATCGACCCCGACCTCGCCGGAGATGAAGTCGACGATTTCAGCAACGGCGGGATCGTCTGTCTGCATGCGTCTGCTCTGTTGTCCGTCCGGCGAGATGCCTGAAGCTGAGGTTACGTCTGGTATCACATAGAAGGGCGGCTCAAGCCAGCAGCGTCAAATGACCGACATATGTGTCCGGCGCATGTCACTCGCCCGCAAACCGAAATCCGCCGTCACGGCCGCGCGGCGGCGTGCGCCCGCATGACCTGCGAAAGATACAGATAGGACGCCTTTGGCGTGCGCTGCTGGGTGGCGAAATCCACGTTGATCAGGCCGAAGCGCCGGCGCTCGCCCTCGGCCCACTCGAAATTGTCGAGCAGCGACCAGGCGAAATAGCCGTTGAGCGCGCAGCCCTGGCGGATCGCCTCGCTACAGGCGACGAGATGGGCGCGGATGTACTCCACACGCTCGGGATCCTGCACCACGCCATTCGCGGGCGCGGGGTCCTCGTAGCAGGCGCCGTTCTCGGTGATGAAGACCGGCGGGTTGCCATATTGGTCGCGCAGCCTTGTCAGCACCTCGACCAGTCCCTGCGCGCTGATCGGCCAGCCGAGCAGCGTGCGCGGCGTGCCTTCCGGCACCGCGCCATAGCCGGCCTGGGCGAGGAAGGCGGCGGGGTCGTGCTTGATCCAGGACGGCCCGTAATAGTTCATGCCGAGGAAGTCGACGGGAACGCGGATCGCCTCCATGTCGCCGGGCTTCACCAGCTGGGCGAACACGTTCTCGAACGGTGCCGGGTAGCTTCCCTTGAACAGCGGGTCGAGGTTGATCGTGTTCCAGCAGGCGTCGAAGCGCTGGGCGGCGGCGAGGTCGGCCGGGTCCTGCGAGGCCGGGTAGATCGGCTGCAGCGAGAACACCGTGCCGAGCTTGAGGTTGCTCCGCAGCGCCCGCACCGCCGTGATGCCGGTACCCTGCGCGAGGTTCTGGTGGTGCTGGGCCATGACGTAGCTCGGCCAGCCGGTGAGCCCCGGCGCGTGGTTGCCGAAGCCGTGGCCGAAGATGGCGTGCACGGAGGGCTCGTTGAGCATGGCCCAGGGCTTCACGCGGTCGCCGAGCCGGCCCACCGCGGCGCGGGCATAGTCGGCGAACCAGCCGGCCATGTCGCGATTGTGCCAGCCGCCGCGGTCCTGCAGCGCCTGCGGCAGGTCCCAGTGATAGAGGCAGGCCATGGGCAGGATGCCGCGCTCCATGAGCTTGTCGACGAGGCGGTCGTAGAAATCGAGGCCGGCGGCGTTCACCTGCCCGGTGCCGTCGGGGATGACGCGCGGCCAGGCTATGGAGAAGCGGTAGGCCTGGAAGCCGCCCTTCGCCATCAGTTCGACGTCGCCGGGATAGCGGTTGTAGTGGTCGCAGGCGATGTCGCCATTGGTGCCGTCGGCGATGCGGCCGGGTGTGTGCGAGAAGGTGTCCCAGATGGAGGGCTTGCGCCCGCCTTCCTTCACCGCGCCCTCGATCTGGTAGGAGGAGGTCGAGGCGCCCCAGACGAAGCCGGGCGGCAGCTGCGGCTGGCCGGCGGGCGACAGCGGCTGCACCTGTGCGGGAGCCGGCGGCATCGCTACGGGGGGCTGCCCCTGCTGCGCCCTCGCGCCGAGCGGCAAGGCGGGCAGGGCGGTTGCGGCGACGGCGGAGGCGAGGAAGTCGCGGCGTCGGAGCATCGGGGATTCCCTTGAGGACCTATCCGGCGATGAGCCGGAACAGCATCAGCACGGCGACGGCGAGCGCGCCCTGCAGCGCGGTGCCGACCGACAGGCGCGCGAGCGCCGCTGGGGGCGTAAAGCCGCCGGCGCGGGCAACGAGCCAAAAGAATCCGTCATTTATTTGCGACACCGTCATGGCGCCGGCCCCAACGGCGAGCGCGGCCAGCGTCCGGCCGGTGGGGTCGTCGAGGCCGAGTGGGGCGAGAAGCTCCATCATCATGCCCGCGGCGGTGATGGCGGCGACGAGGGACGAGCCCTGCAGCGTCTTGACGATCGCGGCGAGCGCGAAGGGCACGAGCAGCGCGAGCGCGCCGTGGGCGGGCAGGAGGTCGATCGCCGTCTCGGCCACCATCTCGGCGGTGCCGGTGTCCTGCACCACCTTCGCCAGGCCGCCGGCCGCGCCGACGATGAGCAGCAGCGGCGCGACCCGGGCGAAGGCGCGGGCCGCCCAGCCCTCCTCGCCGAGCCCGCCGGGCTCCCAGTTCCAGCTCAGCAGCAGGAGCAGGCCGACGCCCACCGCCACCAGCAGCATCGGGCTGCCGAGGGCGAGGATGAAGAGGCGGTCATTGCCACCGCCGAACGGCTCGGAGGCGATGTCGCCGAGCGACTGCACGATCAGCAGCGCGATCAGCACGAGGCTGGTGACGAGTAGCGCCAGCGCGCCGCGGCGGGGTGCGTGCAGGGTCTCGCCGCCGATGCTCTCCGCCGTGTCGACCGGGCGGGGCGCGTCAGTGGCGGCGAGGCGGGCGAAGAACATGCCGAGCAGCACGCAGAGGATGGCCGCCGGCAGGCCGATGAACGCTGCGAGAAGCCAGTCGCCGCGCAATATGGTGAGGTTCGCCAGCATCACCGGGGCGGGGATGAGAAGGCCATGGCCGGCCGAGAGCGACAGGCCGAGCACCAGAGCGGAGCGCGGGCTGTCGCCGCCGATGCCGCGCCGCAGCGGGTCGAGCACCGCGAAGGCGGCGCCCGGCGTCGAGCCCATGCCGCCGATCAGCCCGAGCAGTGCGAGCGGCGGCGAACGCCGGCGCCAGCCGCGCGCCATCTGCTGCAGCCGCGCCGTGGCGCCGGTGCCGTCGGCGATCTCGGCCATCAGCGCCCCCGCCACCACGACGAGGCCGAGCGCCGCTAGCGACTGGCTGAAGCCGGTGCCGAAGCTCTTGACCACATAGCCCAGCGACCAGCCGATGCCCCAGTTGAAGGCGAAGGCGGCGGCCACGAGGGCGAGGAAGGCATGGACCCTGCCGCGCGCCGTGAGAAGCGCGAAGACGGCCACGACGGCGACGAAGATGGCGGCGTAGGTCAGGTACATGGGTGAGGCATCAACGGGCGGGAGCAAGGGCGGAACGCGTCAGGCTTAGCCTGCCCGGCCCGCGCTGTCACCGTGCCGGAGGCGCGCACCAGCCCTCAATTACCTTAGGCCGAGTCAGGTCCGCCATTGCCGCCGCGCGCCGGCTTTTATAGGTTCCTGCCATGATCTTTCACTTCCTCTCCCGCCTCCTCCCGCTCGCCGTCCTGCTTCTCGCCGCCGCGCCTCTCGCGCGCGCCCAGAGCGACGCGCCGGCCTCCCCGACACCGGGCTTCGTGCGCGTCGAGGGCAAGCGCTTCGTCAATCCGGACGGCTCGACCTTCCCGATCCGCGGCATGAGCTTCGGCAACTGGCTGCTGCCGGAAGGCTACATGTTCAAGTTCACCGTCCAGCGCTCGCCGGCGGACATCGAGGGCGTGATCGAATACCTCGCCGGCCCGGAGGAAGCGGCGCGGTTCTGGAAGGATTTTCGCGAGACCTACATCCGCGAAGAGGATGTCGCCTTCCTCGCCGCTTCCGGCTTCACCACGGTGCGCGTGCCGCTGCACTGGAAGTTCTTCCTCGACCCGAAGAACCCGGACAGCGTCGACCCGAACGGCGAAGGCTGGGTGCTGATCGACCGGCTGGTCGGCTGGGCGAAGACCCACGGCATCAAGCTGATTCTCGACATCCACGCCGCCCCCGGCGGGCAGACCGGGGTGAACCACGACGACGGCGTCGGCTACCCGCTGACCTTCTACGTGCCCGAGTTCAAGCGCCGCACCATCACCATGTGGCGCGCCATCGCGGAGCGCTACCGCGACGAGACCGCCGTGCTCGGCTACGACCTGCTCAACGAGCCGGTCACGCCCTATCACGACACCGATTTCCTGAACTCGCGGCTCGAGCCCTTCTACCGCGACCTGGTGACGGCGATCCGCGAAGTCGACCCGAACCACCCGATCATGCTCGCCGGGGCGCAGTGGAGCACGAATTTCGACGTGTTCGGCCCGCCCTTCGCCGAGAACCTCGGCTACACCTACCACATGTTCTGGGCGGCCCCTCAGCGCAGCTCGATCCAGAAATACGCCAACTTCGCCAATCGCTGGCAGGTGCCGATCTTCGTCGGCGAGACCGGCGAGCTGAACAATGACTGGAACGCCCAGTTCCGCGCGCTGAACGAGCGCTTCGGCATCGGCTGGAGTTTCTGGACCTACAAGAACCTGGATTCACCCTCGACTGTCGCCTCGATCCGGAAGCCGGCCGGCTGGGACGCGATCGCGCATTTCGGCAGTGTGCCGCGTAGCCAATGGGCGACGATGGACAAGCCGTCGCGCGAGGCCGTGCAGGCGACGCTGCGCGCCTATCTCGACAATGCGCGCTTCGCCAACACCGCGGTCAATCGCGGCTATGTCGCCTCGCTCGGGCTGAAGGTTCCCGAGACCGCGTCGACCGGCGCCCCCTGCGGCCGCCTTGCCTCGCTCGACCCCGCCGGCGCGTCCCAGCTCGAAACCCCCTGCCCATGACCAACCATCTGTTCGACACCCTCCGGGCTGGCCAGCCGGAGGGCGGGCGCGTGTTCATCGCGACGCCGGAGGGCGCCGTCTTCACCTATGCCGACATGGAGCGGCGGGCGGCGCAGTACGCCAATGCGCTGGTTTCGCTGGGCGTGAAGCCCGGCGACCGGGTGGCGCTGCAGGTGGAGAAGAGCGTCGAGGCGATCTTCGCCTATCTCGGCACGGTTCGAGCCGGCGGCGTGTTCCTGCCGCTGAACACCGCCTATACGGCGCCGGAGATCGACTATTTCCTCGGCGATGCCGAGCCGGCGGTCTTCGTCTGCGATCCGGCGGCCGAGGCGACGCTGGCGCCGATCGCAAGGGCGCGGGGCGTCGCGCATCTGTTCACCCTCGACGCCGACGGCAAGGGAACCCTGAGCGCGGCGGCGGACGCGGCGGCGGCGAACTTCGAGGACGTAGAGCGCGGGCCGGACGACCTCGCCGCGCTGCTCTATACGTCGGGCACCACCGGGCGCTCCAAGGGCGCCATGCTCACCCATGACAACCTCGCCTCCAACGCGCTGGCGCTGGTCGACACCTGGCGCTTCGGGCCGGAGGACGTGCTGATCCACGCCCTGCCGATCTTCCACACGCACGGCCTGTTCGTCGCCACCAATGTGATCCTGGCGGCCGGCGCGTCGATGATCTTCCTGCCGAAGTTCGACCCCGAGGCGATCCTCAGGCTGATGGGCCGGGCGAGCGTCATGATGGGGGTGCCGACCTTCTACACCCGCCTGCTCAAGGCGCCCGGCCTCACCCCCGAGGCGGCGGCGAAGATGCGGCTGTTCATCTCCGGCTCGGCGCCGCTTCTGGCCGACACGCACCGCGAATGGCGGGCGCGGACGGGCCACGCCATCCTCGAACGCTACGGCATGACCGAGACCGGCATGAACACCTCCAACCCCTATGACGGCGAGCGCATAGCCGGCACGGTCGGCATGCCCCTGCCGGGGGTGAGCCTGCGCGTCGTCGCGCCCGACGACGGGACGGAACTCGGCGCCGGCGAGATCGGCATGATCGAGGTGAGGGGGCCGAACGTCTTCAAGGGCTACTGGCGCATGCCGGAGAAGACCGCCGCCGAATTTCATGACGGCTGGTTCGTCACCGGCGACCTCGGGCTGATCGGCCCGGATGGCTATGTGCAGATCGTCGGGCGCGGCAAGGACCTCGTGATCTCCGGCGGCTACAACGTCTACCCCAAGGAGATCGAGAGCGAAATCGACGCGCTGGACGGCGTGGTCGAGAGCGCGGTGATCGGCTTGCCGCACGCCGATTTCGGCGAGGGGGTGACGGCGGTGGTGGTCGCCCGCCCCGACGCGGCGCTGGACGAGAAGGCGGTGGTTGCGGCGCTGGAGGGGCGGCTTGCCCGCTACAAGCTGCCCAAACGGGTGATCTTCGTCGACGACCTGCCGCGCAACACCATGGGCAAGGTGCAGAAGAACCTGCTGCGCGAGCAGTACAAGGCGCTCTACGCGGGGTGAGGCGGGATCGGGTTGGTCGCGCCGGCAAAGCGACCTAGCTTTCACCAGGGAGGAAAGCCATGGACCCGCTTGCGCAGCATTATCTGGTGTTCGAGACCGCACGCGGCTTTTGCGGCCTCGCCTGGAGCGCCGCCGGCATCACCCGCTTCCAGTTGCCCACGTCGAGCGCCGCCGCCACCGAGCGCAACCTGCTGCGGCGGGTGCCGGTGGCGCGGCCCGGCGAGCCGACGCCCGAGATCGCCGAGACGGTTGCCGCTGTGCGGCGCTATTTCGATGGCGAGACGGTCGATTTCTCCGACGTGCGGCTCGACCTTGGTGAGCAGGAGGCCTTCTTCGCCGATATCTATGCCGCGCTCCGCCGCGTCGGCTGGGGCGCGACCACCACCTATGGCGCGCTGGCGAAAGAACTCGGCGCGGGGCCGGAGGCGGCGCGCGACGTCGGGCAGGCGATGGCGCGCAACCCGGTGCCGCTGATCATCCCCTGCCACCGCGTGCTGGCCGCCGGCGGCAAGCTCGGCGGCTTCTCCGCGCCGGGCGGGGCGGACACCAAGGCGCATATGCTGGAGCTCGAAGGCGTCGATCTCAGGCCGCCGGCACCGGCGCAGGGATCGCTTTTCTAGCCGCCCTTGCCGGCGTTCACGCCTTCAGCTTGCCGAGCACGGCGATCAGCTCGGAGACCTTGCCGCGCTGCTCGTCGGCGTCGCCGGACTGGATGGCGTGCTCGACGCAGTGAGCGACGTGGTCGCGCAGCACTTCCTCCTCCACCTTCTTGAGTGCAGCCCGCACCGCCGCCACCTGAGTGACGATGTCGATGCAGTAGCGGTCCTCCTCGACCATGCGCGAGAGGCCGCGGACCTGGCCCTCGATGCGGCTGAGGCGTTTCAAACAAGCATTGCGTGTTTCATTCTGCATGCTTGCCATATACCCCTGTCGGGTATATATCGCAAGTACCGAATACCCAAGTGGGGTATGGACAGGAGATGGCGATGGCGGATCACGAACATGAAGCGAAGCCGAGCGGCGCGTCCTGCTGCGGCAGCCATGCCAAGGCGCCTTCGGAGAAGCCCGCCGAGGCCGCCGATTCCTGCTGCGGCAGCCATGATCACGACCACGCCGGCCACGACCACTCCCATCATGGCCACGCCCACGCGCAGGGCCATACGCATGACCACGCAGGGGCCGCAGCCCACATGGCCAAGGACCCGGTCTGCGGCATGGATGTCGACCCGCACACCGCCCAGCACCGGGCCGAGCATGGCGGGCGGACCTATTATTTCTGCTGCGCCGGCTGCCGGACCAAGTTCGTCGCCGACCCCGAGAAATATCTCGGCGAGCGGGCGCCGGTCGCGCCGGTGCCGGAAGGCACCGAATATACCTGCCCGATGCACCCGGAAGTGCGCCAGATCGGCCCCGGCTCCTGCCCGATCTGCGGCATGGCGCTCGAGCCGGTGCTGGTGAGCCTCGACGACGGGCCGAACCACGAGCTCGTCGACATGACCCGCCGCTTCTGGATCGGCCTCGCGTTGGCCGTGCCGGTGGTGGTGCTGGAGATGGGCGGCCATTTCCTGCCGGCGGTGCACCATTTCATTCCGCCGCAGCTCTCCAACTGGATCCAGCTCGTGCTCGCCACCCCGGTGGTGCTGTGGGCCGGCTGGCCGTTCTTCGAGCGCGGCTGGCAGTCGTTGCTGACGCGCAACCTCAACATGTTCACGCTGATCGCGCTCGGCACCGGCGTCGCCTATCTCTACAGCCTCGTCGCGGTGCTGGCGCCCGGCGTCTTCCCGCCGGCCTTCCGCGACGCGCAGGGGGCGGTCGCGGTCTATTTCGAGGCGGCGGCGGTGATCACCGTGCTGGTGCTGCTCGGCCAGGTGCTGGAGCTGCGCGCCCGCGAGCAGACCTCCGGCGCCATCAAGGCGCTGCTCGACCTCGCGCCCAAAACCGCGCTGCGCATCAATCCGGACGAGAGCGAGGAGGAGATCCCGCTCGACCAGGTCGCGGTCGGCGACAAGCTGCGGGTGCGCCCCGGCGAGAAGGTGCCGGTGGACGCGCAGGTGGTCGAGGGCCGCTCGGCGGTGGACGAATCCCTCGTCACCGGCGAATCCATGCCGGTCACCAAGACCGAAGGCGACCATGTCATTGGCGGCACGCTGAACCGCTCGGGCGGCCTCGTCGTCGCCGCCGAGAAGGTCGGGCGCGACACCATGCTGGCGCGCATCGTGCAGATGGTGGCGGAGGCGCAGCGCTCGCGCGCGCCGATCCAGCGTCTCGCCGACCAGGTGTCGGGCTGGTTCGTGCCGCTGGTGGTGCTGTGCGCCGTGCTCGCCTTCGCCGCCTGGGCGGTGTGGGGGCCGGAGCCGCAGCTCGCCCATGCGCTGATCGCCGCGGTGGCGGTGCTGATCATCGCCTGCCCCTGCGCGCTCGGCCTCGCCACGCCGATGTCGATCATGGTCGGCGTCGGGCGCGGCGCGCAGATGGGCGTGCTGATCAAGAACGCCGAGGCGCTGGAGCGCATGGAGAAGATCGACACGCTGGTGGTCGACAAGACCGGCACGCTGACCGAGGGCCAGCCTTCCGTCACCGCCATCGTGACGTCGGAAGGCGTCGAGGAGGCCGAGGCGCTGCGTTTCGCTGCCGCGGTCGAGCGGCCCTCCGAGCATCCGCTGGCGCGCGCCATCGTGACGGCGGCGCAGGACCGCAGCCTCGACATCCCCAAGGTGCGCGGCTTCGATTCACCCGTCGGCAAGGGCGCCTATGGCCTCGTCGACGGAAAGCGGGTGGTGCTCGGCAGCGCCGGCTTCCTCAAGGAGCTCGGCATCGCGACGGATGCGCTCGCCGGGCAGGCGGACGAGCTGCGGCGCGAGGGCGCGACTGCCATCTTCGTCGGCATCGACGGCAAGGCGGCGGCGGTGGTCGCCATCGCCGACCCGGTGAAGGCGACGACGCCGCAGGCGCTGGCCGACCTCGCGAGCGAGGGCATCCGCGTGGTCATGCTGACCGGCGACAACCGCACGACGGCGGAAGCCGTGGCGCGCCGGCTCGGCATCACCGAGGTCGAGGCCGAGGTGGCGCCGGACCAGAAGGCGGCGGTGGTCGAGAAGCTCAAGCGCGAGGGCCGCGTCGTCGCCATGGCCGGCGACGGCGTGAACGACGCGCCCGCGCTCGCCAGCGCCGATGTCGGCATCGCCATGGGCTCGGGCACGGACGTCGCCATCGAGAGCGCCGGCGTGACGCTGCTGCGCGGCGATCTCGGCGGTATCGTGCGGGCGCGGCGCCTGTCGGAGGCGACGATGAGCAACATCCGGCAGAACCTGTTCTTCGCCTTCATCTACAACGCCGCCGGCGTGCCGATCGCGGCGGGAGTGCTGTACCCGGTGTTCGGCCTGCTGCTCTCGCCGATGATCGCCGCGCTCGCCATGTCGCTGTCCTCGGTCAGCGTCATCGCCAATGCCCTGCGGCTGCGCGCGGCGAAGGTGTGACACACCACTTCCCCTCATCCCCGGGCTTGACCCGGGGACCCAGGGAGACTGGGTGCGCCAAGTCACTGGGTGGCGGGGTCAAGCCCGGCCATGAGGGTGTTCATTTCCCCAGCAGGCTCTTTAGCTCGAAGCTCTCGTCCGCCGCCTGCTCGGGAGTGATCGTCGGCGTGCCGGCGAGCAGGCGCCGGCCGAGCATGTGGTCGGCGGGGCGGTTGACGCTCTCTATTGCCGTCAGCACGCCATCCCGGAAGCGGAACACCGAGAAGCGGCGGGAAGCCGGGTCGCCGCGCAGCACGGCGTCGTCGGTCGGGCCGGCGAGGCCGACCATCTGAAGCTTCAGGTCGGACTGGTCGCTCCAGAACCACGGCACCGCCGCATAGGGCGCCGGCCTGCCGGTGAGCCGGGCGGCGACGGCCTTGGCCTGGTCCACCGCGTTCTGCACCGATTCCAGCCGCACCAGTCCATCGGCAAAGCGGCTCGGATAGGCCACCGCGTCGCCGATGGCCGAGATGGCGGGGTCCATGGTGGAGAGATGCGCGTCGACCACGATGCCGTTGGCCACTTCCAGCCCGGCTTCGGCGGCGAGCTCGACATTGGGGGTCACGCCGATGCCGACGACGACGAAATCGGCCGGGTGCACCATGCCGTCCGTCGTCTCGACGCCGGTCACATGGCCGGCGGCGCCGATGAGTCCAATCACGCCGGCGCCGAGCAACAGGCTCGTGCCCATGCTCGTATGGGCGTCCGCGAAGAAGGCCGACATTTCCGGCGAGACCGCGCGGGCGAGGGGACGGGCGGCCGCCTCGATCACCGTCACCTCATGGCCGAGCGTGCGGGCGACGGCGGCGAATTCCAGCCCGATGAAGCCGGCGCCGATCACCACCACGCGGCGCGCACCTTCGAGCCGTTCTCTGAGCGCATCCGCATCGGCGTGGCTGCGCAGATAGTACACGCCCGCCAATTCGCGCCCCGGCACTGGCAGCGGCCGGTTGCGGGCGCCGGTGGCGAGGATCATGTGCGCGTAGGGCAGGGCTTCCCCGCCTTCCAGCACGACCCGCTGCGCCGCGCGGTCGATGGCCTCGGCGCGGGCGTTGACTATCTGGATATCGTGGTCGGCGAAGAAGGCGGCGGGACGCAGCTCGATCTGCTCGATGCCGGCATCACCCTTCATATAGGCCTTGGAGAGCGGCGGGCGCTGATAGGGCAGGCCCGGTTCCTCACCGACCAGCGTCACCGGGCCCGTGAAGCCCGCCTCGCGCAACGAGGCCGCCGCCTGGAAGCCGCCCTGTCCGGCGCCGACGATGACGATGCCTTCCTGCCTGCTCATGCGGCCTCCTGCGCCTGCGCGACCAGCCGGTCGCGCTCGTCATAGATCGCCGCGGAAAGCCGCTCCATGAACTCGGCCTCCGGCAGGCCGGCCGGGATCGGCGGCAGGAAGGAGACGGTGATCTCGCCGGGCCTGATCTCGAAGCTGCGCGCCAGCCAGAACAGGCCGGCATTGTGCACCATCGGTACCACGGGAAGCCCGAGCGCCTTGTAGAGCAGCACCACGCCGCGCTGCATCGGCGCGCGCACATCCACCGGCTGGCGGGTGCCTTCCGGGAAGATCAGCAGGCTGCGGCCTTCGGCTGCGGCCTCGCGGCCCTCGCGGAACATCTTCTTCATCGCCGTGCCGCCGCCGGCGCGGTCGATGGCGATCATCGGGGATTTCCTGAGGAACCAGCCGAAGACCGGGATTTTGTAGAGCTCTTCCTTGAGGATGATGGCGACGTCCGGCACCAGCACCGCGCTGGCGATGGTCTCGAAGGTCGACTGGTGGTTGGCGACATAGAGCGCCGGCCCGTCCGGCCGGTTGGCCTCGCCGATGGTGCGGCAGGAGACGCCGACAATGCGCAATATCGCCAGCACGCCGCCGGCCCAGATCCGCGAGAAGCGCCGCGTCGCCCTCGGCGCGTTGCGCAGGGCGTAATAGGGGATGGTCGGCGCCAGCAGCACCGTCCACAGGACCAGCAGCACGAGGAAGGCGGACGAGCGCAGGCGGGACATAGGCGGCGGAATCTCGGGCGGCGGAATTTCGGAAACGATGCGCCGGGTCTAGCAGATCGGTGGCGCCGGAGGGAGGGGCAGGCGATGGCGTAGGCGTCGGGCCTGAACCGCAAGTGCGACGTCATCCCCGGGCTTGGCCCGGGGATCCACGTCTTCTCCTGTCCCACGGGAAGTCGTGGATGGCCGGACCAAGTCCGGCCATGACGGTGCGCAGGGAATCAACCGCCGATCAGCGCGAAGCTGTTCACGTCGAACATGCCGAAATCGGTGATCTTCAGATGCGGGATCACCGGCAGCGGCAGGAAGGCGACCTGCAGGAACGGCTCGGGCAGGACGACGCCGAGCGCCTTGGCCGCCGCGCGCAGCGGGATGAGGGCGTCGTGCACTTCTTCGAAGGAGCCGGCCGACATCAGCCCCGCCACCGGCAGGGCCAATTCGGCCTTCACCGCGCCGCCCTCGGCGACGACGAAGCCGCCCTTCAGCTCGATCAGCCGGTTCACCGCCACCGCCATGTCGGCGTCATCCGCGCCGACGACGCAGATATTGTGGCTGTCATGGCCGACCGAGGAGGCGATGGCGCCGCGCTTCATGCCGAAGCCATGCACGAAGCCGCGGCCGATATTGCGGTTCTTGCCGTGGCGGGCGACGACGCAGACCTTCACCGCGTCCTTGTCGAGGTCAACATGCTTCTCGCCGCCGATCAACGGCAGGTCGAAGGCGAGGTCCTCGGTGATGATGCGCCCCGGCACCACGCCCATCACCCGCGTCGCGGTTTCCGAAGCGGGGATGCGGAAATCCTGGGCCGCCACCGGCTCGGCCTTCATCGACTCCAGCCCGACCGGCTCGACCGTGCCGCGCGACGCGAACAGCTCCGGCGTCACCAGCCGGCCGGCGGAAATGACGTGGCGCACCGAGCAGGCTTCGAGATTATCCAGCAGCACGATGTCGGCGCGCCGGCCCGGCGCGATCAGCCCGCGGTCGCGCAGGCCGAAGGCGTTCGCCGCCGACCAGCTCGCCACGCGGTAGACGTGGTGCAGCGGCGCGCCCCCAGTGATGGCCTCCCGGATCATGTAGTCGAGATGGCCCTGCTCGGCGATGTCGAGCGGGTTGCGGTCGTCGGTGCAGAAGGCGAGGAAGGCGGAGGTGTCTGCGGATACAAGCGGGATCAGCGCATGCAGGTCCTTGGAGACCGAGCCCTCGCGGATCAGCACCGTCATGCCCTTCATCAGCTTCTCGCGCGCCTCATTGAGCCCGGTCGCCTCGTGCTCGGTGCGGATGCCGGCGCTAATGTAGCCGTTGAGGTCGCGCCCGCGCAGCAGCGGCGCGTGGCCGTCTATGTGGCCCTCGGAGAAGGCGGCGAGCTTGGCGAGGCAGCCCTCGTCCTTGAACAGCACACCGGGGAAGTTCATGAACTCGGCGAGGCCGATGCCGCTCTTGTGGCCGCGCAGGGCGACGAGGTCGTCGGCATCGAGTTCCGCCCCCGCGGTCTCGAAGGTGGTGGCCGGCACGCAGGAGGAGAGCTGGACCCGAAGGTCCATGATCGTGTGTTCGGCGCAGCGCTGGAAGTACTCGATGCCCTCCGCGCCCAGCACGTTGGCGATCTCATGCGGGTCGCAGATCGCCGTGGTGACGCCGTGCGGCAGCACGCAGCGGTCGAATTCCAGCGGCGTGACCAGCGAGGATTCGACATGCAGATGCGTGTCGATGAAGCCCGGCACGGCGAACAGGCCGTTGCCGTCGATCACCTCGCGGCCGTCATAGCTGTCATAGGTGCCGACGATTCGGTCACCGACGATGGCGATGTCGGTCTGCGTGATCGCGCCGGTGATGACGTCGAGCAGGCGCACGTCCTTGATCACGACATCGGCTGGAGCGACGCCGCGCCCGGCATCGATGAAGCGCCCGAGCGCGGCGGAATCCAGCATCGTCATGTTCATTCCTTCCAGGCGCTGGCGGCGTCGAGCCGGGATATCTCGCTATTGGTGAGCCTGAGCTCGGCCGAGGCGAGGAGGTCGCCGAGCTGCTCGACCTTCGAGGCGCTGGCGATGGCGGAGGTGACGCTGGGGCGCGCCATCACCCAGGCGAGCGCCACCTGCGACGGGCTCACGCCATGGGCGGCGGACACCTGGTCGAGGGCCGCAAGGATGCGCCGGCCGCGGTCGTTGAGATATTTGTCGACCGCCGCGCGCCCGCGCACGCTCTTCTGCGCGTCGGCGGCCGAGCGGTACTTGCCGGTGAGGAAGCCGGCGGCGAGCGAGAAATAGGTGATGACGCCGAGCCCGTTGCCGGAGCAGATCGGCTCCAGCTCGTTCTCGTAGCCGGCGCGGTCATAGAGGTTGTATTCGGGCTGGAAGGTCTCGTAGCGCGGCAGCTTCTCGCGCGTCGCCACCGCCAGCGCCTCGAACAGCCGGGCGGGAGAAAGGTTGGAGGCGCCGATGAGGCGCACCTTGCCGGCCTTGATCAGCTCCTCATAGATGTCCAGCACGTCCTCGAACGGGGTCTCGGGATCGTCCCAATGCGACTGGTAGAGGTCGATATAGTCGGTCTGCAGGCGCTTCAGCGAGGCCTCGACGGCGCTGCGAATATAGTCCGGCTTCAGGCAGCGCTTGCCGAGGCCCATGTCGCCGCCGACCTTGGTGGCGAGGACGATCTTGGCGCGGTTGCCGCGAGCCTTCATCCAGTTGCCGATGATAGTCTCGGATTCGCCGCCGGCATGCCCGTCCGCCCAGCGCGAATAGACGTCGGCGGTGTCGATGAAGCTGAAGCCCGCCTCGACGAGGCCGTCGAGCAGGCGGAAGGAGGTCGTCTCGTCGGCGGTCCAGCCGAACACGTTGCCGCCGAAGCAGAGCGGCGGGACCAGTATGTCGGAGCGTCCGAGCCGGCGCAGTTCCATTCGTCTTCCTCCCGCCTCTGTCTCGCCATGATGGTTCGGCGGGAGTGTAGGGCAGGAGCGCGCGGGTGCTAACCACCCATATGTTGTAGGCGGGCTGCGTCAGAAACCATCCTCGTCGAGGCTGCCGACCTCGATGAGCTCCACCTGCTCGCGCTGGCAGACATGGCGCAGTTCCGGCGAGGAGACGGTGTCGGTGACGAAGGTGTCGACCTCGGACATGGCGCCGATGCGCACCGGCGCGGAGCGTTCCAGCTTGGAGCGGTCGGCGACCAGGATGACCTGGCGGGCATTGTCGATGATGGCGCGGGCGACCTGCACCTCGCGATAGTCGAAATCGAGCAGCGTGCCGTCCTCCTCGATCGCCGAGGCGCCGATGACGGCATAGTCGACGCGGAACTGGCGGATGAAGTCGACCGCCGAGGAACCGATCACCGCGCCGTCGGCATGCCGCACCGGGCCGCCGGCCATGATCAGCTCGATCTTCGGGTGGCGGTAGAGCAGGGTGGCGACGTTGAGATTGTTGGTGATGACGAGGAGGTCCTCGTGGTCGGCCAGCGCGCGAGCGACCTCCTCGGTGGTGGTGCCGATGTTGATGAACAGCGAGGCGCGGTTCGGCACCATGAGCGCGGCCGCCTCGGCGATGGCGCGCTTGGCGCCCTGCGCCATGGCGCGGCGGGCTTCATAGGCAAGGTTCTCGACGCCGGAAGCCACCACGGCGCCGCCATGCACGCGCGACATCAGCCGGCGCACGCACAGGTCGTTGAGGTCCTTGCGGATGGTCTGCGGCGAGACCTCGAAGCGCCCGGCGAGGTCCTCGACGCTCACGCGCCCCTGCGCACGGGCGAGCACGAGGATGTCCTGCTGGCGTGAGGAGATGTTCATGTTGTCTTGGCCGGTTCTTCCCGAATGATCTGTCGTTCTGATGGGCGATTCATCTGTCGCCCTTGCGGTCATCAATCCTGCACAATGGAACGGCTCGCGGCAAACGCCCGCTTAGGTGCGCTGCAGCAGCATCGCGGCGCCGAGCCCGCCGGCCGCGGCGATGGCGGCGAGGCCGCGCGTTCCTTCCGGCCGCGCCTTCAATTCGTGGAACAGCCGCACGGCGAGGATGGCGCCCGACGCGCCGATGGGATGGCCGCGCGCCAGCGCCCCGCCGCCGGGATTGATGCCGGCGGGATCGAGGCCGAGGGCGTCGATATTCGCCAGCGCCTGCGCGGCGAAGGCTTCCATGAGCTCGACGACGGCGGGCGTGCCTTGGTGGCGCGCAAGAAGACGTTCGACGGCGGGCACCAGCGCCATCGCCGGCTGCTCCGGCGCGCCGCCGACGGAGAGCCCGTCGAGGGTGGCAATGCCGCCGGCGGCCGCTCGGCGCTCCGAGACGACCAGCACCGCTGCGGCCGCATCGGCCTCCACGGCGGCTCCGGTAGCGTCGATGACGGTTTCGCCGTCGCCGGCGAGCACCGGCGCGCGGGCGCAGAGCTTCATGGTGAGGGCGCGGCTGAAGGCGTCGTGGTCGAGGCCGGCGACCGGCACGATCTCCGCCTTCAGCCGCTCGCGGGCGGCGAGGGCCTTTTCGTGGCTGTGGATCGCGAAGCCGTTCTGTCTCTCGCGCGAAATGCCCTTTTCGCGGGCGAGCCCGGCAACGGCCTCGATCATGTCGGGGTCGCGCTCGGGAAACGGCGCGAAGGCCGGGCGCTCATAGAAGGCCGGCTTCTCGTCCGGCGCCTTCGGACGACGGGCGCGCAAGGGCGCCCGGCTCCAGCTCTCGACGCCCCCTGCCAGCACGACCTCCGCCGCGCCGGCCTCGACGAGGCGGGCAGCAAGGATGATGGCGTCGAGACCGGAGCAGCACTGGGTATCGATCGTGAGCGCCGGCACGCCGTCCGGCAGACCGGCGGCGAGCGCGGCGAGGCGGGCGACATTGCCGCCGCCGGATAGCGCATTGCCGAGGATGACGTGATCGACCGCGTCCGGCGCGACGCCGGCGTCATCGAGGCAGGCCCGCAGCACCGGCGCGGCGAGGTCGTGCGCCTCCACTGTGTTGAACGCCCCGCGCCGGGGTGCCACGGCTGTGCGGCGGGCGCTCGCGATGAAGGCGCGGCTCACCGCTTCAGCCTCTCGACCGCGATGGCCTCCAACACCCGGAGGTCCGCCTTGCCGCCGGAGGTGCGCGGCCAGTCGTCGAGGGCGAGGAAGCGGCGCGGGATCTTCGCCGCCGGCAGCAGCGCCCGGCAGGCGGCGCGCAGGGCCGGCTCGTCGACATGGCCGCGCAGCACGGCAACCAGCTCGACGCCGCGCAGGGCATCCGGCAGGCCGAACACCGCCGCCTCCTCGATGCCGGAGAGCCCGCCCAGCACCGCCTCCACCTCCTCGGGATAGACGTTGAGCCCGGAGGTGACGAGCATGCGCTTCTCGCGCCCGTGCAGATAGAGGAAGCCGTCCTCGTCGAGCCGCCCATGGTCGCCGATGGTAAGGAAACCGTCCTCGCGCCGCGTCTCCGGCGCGCTGCCGCAGGCATACTCGTCGAACAGCATGGAACTGCCGACCCAGATCGCGCCGGCCTCCCCCGATGGCAGGTCGCGTCCCTCAGCGTCGTGGATGCGCAAGGATACGCCATGGGCGGCGCGGCCGACCGAGCCGGCGGGCACCTTCTCGTCCGGGTGGCCGATGGTGATGAAGCTCGTCTCCGAGGCGCCGTAGAACTCGGCGATGCCGGCCTTGGGGAACAGCGCCTCGGTCGCGGCGCGCGTCTCCGCCCGCCATTTGGCGCCGCTGATCATGAGCATGCGCAGGCTCGGGAAGGCCTCGCCGCCGGCCGCGTCGATGAGCATCTGCAACTGCGTCGGCGTGGCGTAGAGCGCGGTGACGCCGTGGCGGGCGATGAGCCGCAACGCCCGGCGCGGGTGGAACTGGTGCATCATCACCGCCGTGGCGCCGATGTGCAGCGCGTGGACGACGCCATAGAGATGCAGCGAGGCGGCGAGCCCGCCGGGGGCCATCACCACGTCGCGCTCGGACAGGCCGAACTCGAGGGCGCTGACGTGAAAACTGTCGATCCAGGAGCGGTGGCTGCGGCGATAGCCCTTCGGCGTGCCGGTCGAGCCGGAGGTGAAGCCGACATAGAACGGTGCCTCGGGCGCTGGCGGCGCGGGGAAGGGGGCCGGCGGCACCTCGGGCGCGGTTTCCAACGTCACTCTCGGAGCCAGCGCTGCGTCGATGGCGGCGCGGTAGGGCGCGGGCCACGCGGGATCGTAGACCAGCGCCTGCCGGCCCGAGACCGCGCAAGCGAGGAAGGCTTCCACCAGTGCGGGGGCATTGCCCATGGCGAGCGCGATGCCCTCGCCCGGGGCGCTACGCTCAGTCAGCCATGCCGCCAGCCCGCCGATGCGGGCGGCAAGCGCGGCGCGGGAGACCGTCTCGTCGTCGCAGATCAGGGCGCGGCGTGACGGCGCGGCGGCCGCCAGCGCCTCCAGCTTCGCGCCGATGGTCCGTGCCATCGCCTCAGGCGTTGCGCGAGAGCAGCGCCTCCGGCATGCCGCGTGCCACCGTCTGGGCGATCAGCGCCACCAGCACCGCCTTGATCGTGTCGCCGGGGATGAAGACGAGGCAGGCAATGGCGGCTTCCTTGAGGGTCAGGTTGCCCATCGCGGCCATGCCGACGATGCCGAAGGCGTAGAGCACGAGGATGCCGCCGACCACCGAGGCGACCAGCGCGGCGGGGAAGACCGGCGCCTTGCGCAGCTTCTGCATGATCCAGCCGGCGACGAAGGCGGCGGCGACCCAGCCGAACAGGAAGCCGACCGAGGGCGTGAAGAACACGCCGAGCCCGCCGCGCCCGCCGGCCAGCAGCGGCGCGCCGAGCGCCACCACGAAGAGCAGCAGCACGATGGAGAGTGCCCCGCGCCAGCCGCCGAGCATCACGCCCGCCAGCATCGCGCCCATGCTCTGGGCGGTGATCGGGACGCCGCCGGCGATCGGCAGGTCGAAGCGCGGCAACAGGCCGAGCACGGCGAAGATCGCCGCATAGAGGGCGATCTGGACGAGGCTGCGGTCCTTCATCTTCTCTCTCCTCGCGGGGCGCCGCCGCGCGCGGCCAGCGCCTCGGCGGTATGATGCGACATTCTCAAAGTCTGGATACAGAAAGGCGCGAGCAGGCGCCAGCCGCCGCGCCTTCCGGTGCGGGCGCGCCAGGATTCGTTCAGCGCCTCCCACAGCGCGAAGAGCAGCGGCACGAAGCGGATCATCATCGCCACGGCGAGGGCCACCGCGCGTGGCGCGACACCGAATAGGGCGAGCGGGCGCAGCAGCGGCTCGACCGCGTCCATCATCGCATCCATGCGGGTGGTCATGGTCACCGCATTGGCCAGCAGTACCATGGCGAGAATGCGGAGGATGACGACGGCGCCGAGGAGGACATCGCCGCGCCACCAGTGCAGCGCCAGCAATATGAGGAAGAGCGGCCAGAGCGGGCGCAGCAGCGCGATCTGCGCCAGCGCCGCGCGGCCGAGCGAGGCGTAGAGGGCGAGCACCGCGGCGACGAGGCCCGCCATCAGCGACGGATTGTCGAAGGGCGCCACGGTGAGGCTGACGAGCGCCAGCGCGATCAGCTTCCAGCCGGCGGGAATGCCGTGCAGCCAGGTGCGCTCGGGAAGGTAGAGCGAGATCATCCGCCCGCCTCCACGAAGGCGCGGTAGGCGGTGATCACCGCCTCCGGCGCGCCGTCCATCGCCACCTTGCCCTCATGCAACCAGATCACCCGGTCGTAGCCTGCGAAGGCGTCGAGTTCGTGGGCGATGAGGATGACCTGCTGCGGCAGGCCGGCGATCAGCGCCTCAAGCCGGCGGCGGGTGGGCAGGTCGAGGCTGGAGAAGGGTTCGTCCAGCACCAGCACGGCGGGCTGCATCACCAGCACGGCGATGATGCAGAGGAACTGTTTTTCGCCCTCGGAGAGCGCATGCACCGGCCGCTCGGCCCAGTGGTCGCGACCGAAGCGGGCGAGGGCCGGGATCGCCTCCTTGGCCGCCTCGCGGCGCGGCATGCCCGCCTGCTCGAGGCTGAAGGCGACTTCCTCGGCGACGGTCGGGAAGATGATCTGGTGGTCGGGGTTCTGGAAGATGAAGCCGACCTTGCGCGGCAGCTCGGCGGCCTTCTCCTTCGCATCGAGCCCATGCACGACGACGCGGCCCTCGTCGGCGGTCAGAAGGCCGTTGAGCAGGCGGATGAGCGAGCTCTTGCCCGAGCCGTTATTGCCGATCAGGCCGATGCGCCGCTCGGAGAGGTCGAGGCTGACGGAATCGAGCACCACCCGCCCGCCGCGGCGCAGGGTGACGTTTTCGAGGAGGAGGGAGTCTCCATGCAAGCCGCTACCCTCCTTTGCGACGTCATGGCCGGGCTTGGCCCGGCCATCCACGCCTTCATCGGGCAAAGGCGTGGATCCCCGGGCCAGGCCCGGGGATGACGGTGTTCCAGGCGGCGACCGGTGCGTGATCGTCACAGCATCTCCAGCGAGCGCTTCCGGCTCGGCGGCGGGAAGGCGGCGTCGAGCGCGGCGAGGTCGTCATTGTCGAGCTTGATGTCGCGCGCGCCGGCATTCTCGCGCATGTGCTCGGGGCGCGAGGCCTTGGGGATGACGATGTTGTTCGGGCTGCGCAGCACCCAGGCGAGCGCGACCTGGAAGGGCTTCGCGCCGTGCTTGGCGGCGATCTGCGCCAGCACGCCGCTCGTCTTGATGCGCCCCTGCTCGATCGGGCTGTAGGCCATGAGCGGGATTTCCTGCTCCTCCAACCAGGGCAGCAGGTCATATTCCGGCCCGCGCCTCGTGAGGTTGTAGAGCACCTGGTTGACCGCGCAGCCCTCGCCGCCGGGGGTCTCGTAGAGCTCGTTCATGTCGTCGGTGTCGAAGTTCGACACGCCCCAGTGGCGGATCTTGCCCTGGCTCTTGAGGTGCTCGAAGCCGATGATGGTCTCGGCCAGCGGCACGCCGCCGCGCCAATGGAGCAGGTAAAGATCGAGATGGTCGGTCTTCAGCCGCTTCAGGCTGCGCTCGCAGGCGGCGACGACGCCGGCGCGGCTGGCATTGTGCGGATAGACCTTGGAGACGAGGAACACCTTGTCGCGCAGCCCGGCCAGCGCCTCGCCGAGGAAGGTCTCGCAGGCGCCCTCGCCATACATCTCGGCGGTGTCGACCAGCGTCAGGCCGAGCTCGACGCCGAGACGGACCGATTCGGTCTCCTCCTTCCGCGCGGCGGGGCGCTCGCCCATCATCCATGTACCGATGCCGAGAGCGGGAACCCGCGTCCCGCCGGGAAGAACCACTCTGCTCATCGTCGACCTCCACAGCTTGATGAGGCGGATTGCCATTCCCGGCGCCCCGGCGCAAGCGGCGCGCTCTGCGCCATGCTATTCTCCGCGCACGCACGCCAGAACACCGCCATCGCCCGGAACCCATGTCCGCGACGCCGCTCACCCGTCCGACCGCCGACGCCGACCTGCCCGATGCGCCCGAGCCCGGGCTCGCCATCGGCCTGTCGGCGGTGATCGTCGCGGTGACCGGCGACGACCCCAAGGTGCTGACCATCCGCCATGGCGACGGCCGGGATTCGCTGCCCTCCGGCCCGCTGGAGCGCGGCCACCGCACGCTGGAGGTGGGGCTGCGAAGCTGGGTGGAGCGGCAGACGCTGCAGGAGCTCGGCTATGTCGAGCAGCTCTACACCTTCGGCGACCGCGACCGCGGCGAGGACGGCGGTCGCGCGCTCTCGCTGGCCTATCTCGCTCTGGTGCGCGAGGCGCGCCCGGCCGGCGACACGGAGGCCGCCTGGCAGAGCTGGTACCGCTATTTCCCGTGGGAGGACTGGCGCGGCGGCCGGCCGGCGGTGCTCGACAGCCTGGAACACGGGCTGCGCGCCTGGGCGGCGGGGGCGGCGAGCTCGCGCATGGGCGAGATCCGCGCCGAGCGCATCGCGTTGTGCTTCGGCGGCATGGGCGGCAACGAGGCGGGCTGGAACGAGGAGCGGGTGCTGGAGCGCTACGAGCTGCTCTACGAGGCCGGCCTCGTCGCCGAGGCGCTGCGCGAGCGCGGCTCCGAGCGCGCGGCGTCCGGCCCCTCCGGCGTCGAGATGCGCGAGGACCACCGGCGCATGCTGGCGCTCGCCATCGCCCGACTGCGCGGCAAGATCAAATACCGCCCCGTGGTGTTCGAGGTGATGCCGCCGAGCTTCACGCTCGGCCAGCTCCAGCGCACGGTGGAGGCGCTCTCCGGCGCGCGGCTGCACAAGCAGAATTTCCGCCGGCTGGTGGAGCAGCAGCGCCTGGTCGAGGAGACCGGCGAGACCACCGCCGAGACCGGCGGCCGGCCGGCTCGCCTCGTGCGCTTCCGCCGCGAGGTGCTGCTGGAGCGCCCCGCGCCGGGCGTGCGCCTGCCCGGCGGCTTCGGGCGGCGGTGACTATTCCCGCCCGTCCAGCCATTTCGACATGACGACGCGCGGGGCGATCTCGAAGCCGAGATTCTCGTAGAAGGAGACGACGCGCGTGTTGGTCTCGCGCACGAGGAGCTGCAGCTTCACCACGCCGCGCGCCTTCAGCCACTCCTCGCCGGCGGCGACGATTTGCGCGCCGATGCCCTTGCCCTGCAGCGCCGGGGCGACGGCGACGTAGTAGAGCCAGCCGCGGTGGCCGTCATGGCCGACCATCACCGTCGCCACCACGCGGCCATCCTGGCGCGCCACCAGCACGTCGGACGCCTCGCGGCCGAGAGCGAAGCGGAAATCGGCGGCGGGGTCGTTATAGGGCACGGTCAACCCGCATTCCCGCCACAGCGCAGCGACGGCTTCCTCCTCCGCGGCGAGGGCCGGCTCCAGCGTCAAATCCATGATCTGCAAAGACTCCTGCGTGCATGTCGGATTCGGAGCCGCAGAAATCGCCATGCTCTTTGTGACAGCCTGTTGACAGCGACTTATACTCAGTCCTAGCATAACCCCGAAATGCCGGGCTCGTAGCCCGGTCTTCTTTGGCCTTAGATATACTCAAAAAGAGCATAAGGGAGGATGCGATGCTGGATCTCGACGTCGCCGCCCGCATGGGAACCACTGAGGATTTCGCCCCCGACCTGGCGCCCGCCAACGCGCCTTCCAGTCCCAGTGCCTTGCCGCTGGCGCATCTCTATGAGCGCGTGTCGAAGCACGTCACCCCGGCCGAATGGCCGCTGATCGTGCGCGACGTCGAGGCGATCGAGAGGCTGAAGAAGCAGCGCAATGCCGTGGTGCTCGGCCACAACTACCAGGCGCCGGAAATCTTCAACACGGTGGCCGACATCGTCGGCGATAGCCTCGCGCTCGCCCGCGAGGCTGTGACGGTCGATGCCGACGTCATCGTCATGGCCGGTGTGCATTTCATGGCCGAGACGGCCAAGCTGCTGAACCCTTCCAAGATCGTGCTGATGCCGGACATGGAAGCGGGCTGCTCGCTCGCCGAGAGCATCACTGCGGAGGATATCCGCCTGCTGCGCCAGCGTTATCCGGGCGTGCCGGTGGTCACCTATGTCAACACCTCGGCCGAGGTGAAGGCCGAGAGCGACTATTGCTGCACCTCCGGCAATGCCGTGAAGGTGGTGCGCGCCGTGGCGAAGGAATGGGGCGTCAACCGCATCCTCATGCTGCCGGACGAGTACCTCGCCCGCAACGTGCAGAAGGAAGTGCCGGAGATCGAGCTTATCGCCTGGAAGGGCCATTGCGAGGTGCATGAGCGCTTCACCCCGCAGGACATTCGCGACCTGCGCGAGAACCATCCCGGCGTCGTGGTGCTGGCGCACCCCGAATGCCCGCCGGAGGTGGTGGCGGCGGCCGACTATGCGGGCTCCACGGCCGGCATGGCCGACTATGTGCGCGACGAGAAACCGGCGCGGGTGGTGCTGATCACTGAATGCTCCATGGCCGACAATGTCGCGGTGAACCATCCCGACGTCGAGTTCGTGCGGCCCTGCAATCTGTGCCCGCATATGCGCCGGATCACTCTGCCGAACATCCGCCGGGCGCTGGAGACCATGGGCCACCAGGTCGAGATCGACCCGGCCGTGGCCGACCGCGCGCGCCTTGCCGTCGAGCGCATGCTCGCCATCCGCTGAAGGCAGAGGATCGCTGCGTTGAGCCATTCGCCTGAGAACATCGTCGTGGTCGGCGGCGGCGTCGCCGGCCTCGCCACCGCGCTGCGGCTCGCGCCCATGAAGGTGACGCTCGTCGTCGCCTCGCCGCTCGGCAGCGACGCCGCCACCGGCTGGGCGCAGGGCGGCATCGCCGCCGCCATCGGCGACGACGACCGGCCGGACTTCCACGCCATCGACACGCTGACCGCTGGCGCGGGCCTGTCCGAGCCGCATGTCGCCCGCCGCGTCGCGGCCGCGGCGCCGGAGGCTATCGACTGGCTGGTCGGCCTCGGCACGCCCTTCGACCGCAATGCCAATGGCAGCCTCGCCCTCGGGCTGGAGGCCGCGCATTCGCGCCGGCGCATCGTCCATGCCGATGGCGACGGCACCGGCCGTGTGGTGCTGGAGACGCTGGCGAAGGCCGCGCGCGCCTGCCCCTCCATCCAGGTGATCGAGGCCGTGCGCGCCACCGAGCTGCTGCTCACTGAGGGCCGCGTCGCCGGCGTCGCGGTGCGCGACCGCGAGGGCCGGGTGACGGCGCTCGCCGCTCGCGCGGTCGTGCTGGCGACCGGCGGACTGGGCGGGCTCTATGCGTCGACCACCAACCCGCTCGGCGCGGTCGGCTCCGGCCTCGCTCTGGCCGCGAGGGCCGGCGCCGCCTTGCGCGACATGGAGTTCGTGCAGTTCCACCCGACCGCCATTGCCGCAGGTGCGGATCCCATGCCGCTCGCCACCGAGGCGTTGCGCGGGGAGGGGGCGAAGCTGCTCAACGCGCGCGGCGAGCGCTTCATGGCCGAGGTGCCGGGGCAGGAACTAGCGCCGCGCGACGTCGTCGCCCGTGCCATCTTCGCGCAGATCGCACAGGGACATGGCGTGGTTCTGGACGCGCGGCTGAAGGACGTCGAGCGCCGCTTCCCCGGCGTGGTGGCGCTGTGCCGCGCCAACGGGCTCGACCCGGCGCGCGCGCCGATCCCGGTGCGGCCGGCGGCGCATTACCATATGGGCGGGATCAAGGTGGATGATGCCGGCCGCTCGACCGTGCCGGGCCTGTGGGCCTGCGGTGAGGTCGCCTCGACCGGGCTGCACGGCGCCAACCGCCTCGCCAGCAACTCGCTGCTGGAGGCGCTCGCCTATGCGCAGTGGATCGCCGCCGACATTGCGGGTGAGGAGGCGGCGCACTCCGCCGTTCCGGCGCCCGTGAGCCCTCGCGCGCCCTCGCCGGCTCGGGCCGAGATCCGCGCGCTGATGGACCTCAAGGTCGGGGTGGTGCGCGACGCCGCGAATCTGGAAGCCGCCGCGCGTTGGCTCGGCGAGCTGGCGGACCGCCATGACGACGACCCGTCGCTGGTGGCGCTGATGGTAACCGAGGCGGCCTTGCGGCGCGAGGAGAGCCGGGGTGGACATTTCCGCGCCGACTATCCCTTGCCGGCGACGCTGGCCCGCCATTCCGAGACCACGCTCGACGCCCTCGACCGCCGCGAGGCCGGCGAGGTGCGGCGGGTGGCCTAGCGCGAAAGAACCAGAATGACCCTCCCCCCTCTTCCCCGCCTGCTGGTCGAGCCGGTCGTGCGCGCCGCGCTGCTGGAGGACCTTGGCCGCGCCGGCGACGTGACGACCGATTCCGTCATCCCCGTGGAAGCCCGCTTCGACGCGGTGATCGCCTCGCGCCAGACCGGCGTCATCGCCGGCATCGACGCGGCGGTGATCGCCTTCGAGCTGATCGATCCGAGTCTTAGCATCGTCGTCGAGCGCCGCGACGGGACGAGCGTCGGGCCGGGCGACGTGGTGATGCGGCTTAACGGTTCGGCGCGTGCCATCCTCACCGCCGAGCGGGTGGCGCTCAACATCGCCTGCCGCATGTCGGGGGTGGCCACCGCCACCGCCGGCCTGGTCGAGATCGCCCGCCAGCACGGCAAGGCGCACATCGTCTGCACCCGCAAGACCACGCCGGGCCTGCGCGCGCTGGAGAAGCACGCGGTGAAGGCGGGCGGTGGCTCCAACCACCGCTTCGGCCTCGACGACGCGGTGCTGATCAAGGACAACCACATCGCGGTCGCCGGCGGCGTCGCGCCGGCCATCCGCGCCGCCAAGGCCAATGCCGGCCACATGGTGAAGATCGAGGTCGAGGTCGACACCCTCAACCAGCTCGAGGAAGCGATGGCGGAGGGCGTCGACGCGGTGCTGCTCGACAACATGACGCCGCCGGTGCTGAAGGAGGCGGTGAGCATCGTCGGCGGGCGGGCGCTGACGGAAGCTTCCGGCCGCGTCTCGCGCGAGACGGTCGGGCCGATCGCGGCGAGCGGGGTGGACCTGATCTCGGTCGGCTGGATCACCCATTCCGCGCCGATCCTCGATCTGGGGCTGGACGCGGCGAGCGTGTGAGGGCGCGGGGCCGGCTAGGGCCGGAAGGGCAGGGGGATGGGCGCGCCGATCGCCGTTTCCATCGTTCGCCAGACGACGCCGACGATGGCGTTCCAGACCCTCTCCATCATGACGATGGTCAGCGCCGCCAGCACCCTGACGAAGCTGTCGATGAGGCGCGCGAGATCGTCGAGGTGAAAGCGAAACAGCTCGTCGTCGAGATCGCCGGCGAGGCGGCCGGCGCGGATCCATTCAGTCTGCTTCGCGATCTTCCTGAGCTGGCTGCGGGAAAAGCCGGCAAGGTTGCCGATGTCGGTCGCCGCGGCGCCGGATGCGGCCGTCAGGATGTCCCGCTGCAACTGCTCCATATCGATCGACATCGCCGCCCGTTCCCTATCGCCGCAACGCGGTCTCGTAGGTGATGGCCTGCTCCATCCACGTCTCGTAGCTCTGGCGGAAACCGGGTACCTGCGCGGCCGTCAGCCCGTGCCGGGCATCCCTGTCGCGCATCTGCGCGATGAGGGCGGATACGTTGGTGAGGATGGAGGGCGTGGGCGGATCGACCACCTGCCCCGCGGACGGTCCGAAGGAAGAAGGCGGAGGCGCCGGCCGCGATTCGGCGAGCAGCCGCAGCGCGTCGAGCTGGCCGATCACCTGGGCATAGGCCGGGGCGCGGGTGGGAAAGGTGGACGCCTTGACGCCCGGCGCGACGGTCGCGAACAGCACCATGGCCTGTTCGTTCGCGCTTTCGATCCCCCTCACGATCGAGGGATCGTATTGCGGCGCCAGCCGGAGCGCGCATCCCGCCGTTACGGCGAAGACGATGATGAACGCCATGACGCGCCACAGCGACGAGGCAAGCGGCAATGCCGGCGGTACTTTTACCCTGGCGGTGGTCATTCTCCCGCTCGCCCCCACAGGCAGGATCTTACGCGCCCGGATCGACCTCCATCCGAAGCGGGGCCGTCCTCACACCAGCACCGATCGTCTCACGAATGCCGGATAAAATCAAAAGTTGCATTATCCTTCGAAATTCTACTAAAGGCGGGCTGTCTAGCGACCTGAAAGCGGTGCCCGGCGCCGCCTCTGCCCTTGAAAAAGGCATGCTTTTGTGCGATGCATATAGCCGTCTGCTAATGGTTATGCGGGAGAGACCGACAGTCCTCCCGGACATGTGTCGGCGCCGACGGAGCAACCCCCCAGGAAACTCTCAGGCACCACGGACCGCATAATCAGGACAATCTGGAGAGAGGCGTCGGCACCCGTCAGTGCCAGGCGTCCACCGAAGGGGAAGCCCGGGATTTCAAGGCGGCGTCGCCGTCTGTCTCGGGGCGAGCTCTCAGGTACCGCGACAGATTGGGGACAGCCGGCTGGAACCGAAGGGGTCCAGCCTTGTGTCCTCAAGCGCGGGAGAGCCCCATGCGCCAGATTGCCGTTATCGGTGCCGGCATCACCGGAATCACCACCGCCTATGCCCTCAACGAGAAGGGCTACGACGTCACCGTCATCGATCGCCAGCGCTACGCGGCGATGGAGACCTCCTTCGCCAATGGCGGCCAGCTCTCGGCCTCCAACGCCGAGGTGTGGAACTCCTGGTCGACGGTGCTGAAGGGCATCAAGTGGATGTTCACCCCCGACGCCCCGCTGCTGATGAACCCGCTGCCCAGCTGGCACAAATATAGCTGGATGGCCGAGTTCCTCGCCAACATCCCGAACTACAAGGCCAACACGGTCGAGACCACGCGCCTCGCCATCCAGGCACGCAACTACATGTTCGAGATCGCCGCGCGCGAGAACATCGACTTCAACCATGTGACCCGCGGCATCCTGCACATCTACCGCGACAAGGTCGGCTACGACGCCGCCGCCAAGGTGAGCGAGCTCTATGCCGAGGGCGGGCTGGAGCGCCGGCCGGTCACGCCGTCCGAGATTCGCGCCATCGAGCCGACGCTGCACGGCAGCTATTATGGCGGCTTCTTCACCCCGTCCGATTCCACCGGCGACATCCACAAATTCACCCGCGGCCTCGCCGATGCCTGCCGGCGCAAGGGCGTGCGCTTCATCAACGAGGCGAGCGTCGATAGCGTGACCCATACCGGCAAGGGGCAGGCGGGCACGGGCGTCGAGATCGCGCTGACCATCGTCCCCGATGCCGAGGATGCGCGGCCGGTGCGCGAGACGCTCGCCTTCGACGGCGTTGTGGTGTGTGCCGGCGTCGGCTCGCGCGCCCTCGCCGCGCAGCTCGGCGACCGGGTGAACGTCTATCCGGTGAAGGGCTATTCCATCACCGTCATGCTCGATGACGAGCAGAGCCAGGCCGGCGCGCCCTGGGTGAGCCTGCTTGACGACCAGACCAAGATCGTCACCTCGCGCCTCGGCAAGGATCGCTTCCGCGTCGCCGGCACCGCCGAGTTCAACGGCGAGAACCGCGACATCCGCGCCGACCGCATCCGCCCGCTGACCGACTGGGTGCGCAAGCTGTTCCCCGACGTGAACACCGACCGCGCCGTGCCGTGGGCCGGGCTGCGGCCGATGATGCCGGACCTGATGCCGCGCGTCGCCGCCGGCGCCAAGCCCGGCGTGTTCTACAACACCGGCCACGGGCATCTGGGCTGGACGCTGTCCTGCGCGACCGCGCAGATCATCGCCGGCACGGTCGCGAGCGCCATGCCGGTCGAGACGCCCCGCCCGGCGCTGCGCATCGCGGCGGAGTGACGCCGATCTGAACCCCGCCCCCGGCCGGTTCCGCCGTCCGAGGCGGGGTTTTCTTTTCATAAGGTGCCTGCCGTCGTCGCGAGCGCTTGGCGTCACCCGCCATTGAGGTAACATCGGCATATCCGCCGCATCCCGGATAAGCCGATGGCCTTCTCGCTGCGCCAGCTCCAATATTTCGTGGCCGTGGCGGAGAACGGTTCCGTCTCCTCGGCCGCGCATACGCTGTCCATCTCGCAGTCGACCGTCACCGAGGCGCTGCGCGAACTGGAGCTCGACCTCGGCTTCAAGCTGCTGGAGCGGCACGCGCGCGGCGCCGACCTCACGCTCAAGGGCCATCACTTCCTACGCCATGCACGAAAAATCCTCGGCGACGTGGCGGATGCCCGGCGCGCCTTTGCCGGTTCGGAGGCGGCGGCGCTGGATGGGCGGCTGTCGGTCGGGGTGACGCCGCTGGTCGCCGGCTACATCTATTCCGACCTCATCGCCCGCTTCCGCCGCGCCTTTCCGCGCATCGCGGTCGAGGCGGTGGAGGATGCGGCGGATTATCTCGAGCACCTTCTCGTCGGCGGCGAACTCGACGTCGCGGTGATGGTGCTGCCTTCGGGCCGCCGCTCCGAGGCGTTGCAGACCGAGGCGGTGGAGGTCTCGCCCTATCGGGCGTGGATGCCGCTCGGCCATCCGGCACTGACGCAGGAGCGGGTGAGCCTGCGCGACCTCAGCGCCGAGCCGCATGTGCTGCTGACCATCGACGAGATCGCCGAAGCTTCCGAGGGCGTCTGGCGCCGGCTCGGCATCCGCCCGCCGGTGGCCTTCCGCACGCGTTCAGTCGAGGCGGTGCGCAGCCTCGTCGCCACAGGCGCGGGCGTGGCGGTGCTGCCGGACTTGACCTATCGGCCATGGTCGCTGGAAGGCGACAAGATCGAGGCGCGGGCGCTGATCGACGAGGTGCCGGCGGTGGAGGTGGCGACCGCCTGGCGGCGCGGCTCGCCGCTCTCGGCCGCCGCCGCCGGCTTCGTCTCCATCGCCGCCACGCGGCACGCTTCGCGCGGGCGATAGCTGCCTATCAAATACTCATCGATTTCCCCGATGGCTCCCTTCTGATCTTTGGTGTGGCGCGGGGCGCGACGTAGCGGCAGACTTCTCTCAAAGGGCCGGAAGTGCCCGTAGACCAGAGGGACATCGATATGCCGCGCATCGCCCGTTATCTGCCGGCGCTTGCCGCCTGCGCCTCGCTCAGCCTGCAGCCCGCGCTCGCCGCCGAGATGACCTCGCTCGGCAAGGGCGAGGGCCAGGTCGATATCGTCGCCTGGGCCGGCTACATCGAGCGCGGCGACACCGACAAGGCCTATGACTGGGTCACCGATTTCGAGAAGAAGACCGGCTGCAAGGTCAATGTGAAGACCGCCGGCACCTCGGACGAGATGGTGGCGCTGATGAACGAGGGCGGCTTCGACCTTGTCACCGCCTCCGGCGACGCCTCGCTGCGCCTCATCGCCGGCAAGAAGGTCGCCCCCGTCAACACCAAGCTGATCCCGAGCTGGGGCACCGTCGACGAGCGGCTGCAGAACGCGCCCTGGCACACGGTGGACGGGGTGCATTACGGCGTGCCCTACCAGTGGGGCTCCAACGTGCTGATGTACAACACCGAGGCCTTCAAGGGCGAAGCGCCGAAGAGCTGGAACGTCGTGTTCGAGGAGCAGACGCTGCCCGACGGCAAGTCCAACAAGGGCCGCGTGCAGGCCTTCGACGGGCCGATCTACATTGCCGACGCCGCGCTCTATCTGATGGCGCACAAGCCGGAGCTCGGCATCAAGGACCCCTACGAGCTGACCGAGGAGCAGTACAAGGCGGCGCTCGACCTGCTGCGCCAGCAGCGCAAGATCGTGCAGCGCTACTGGCACGACGCGATGATCCAGATCGACGACTTCACCAATGAGGGCGTCGTCGCCTCCTCCTCCTGGCCGTTCCAGGTGAACCTGCTGCAGAGCCAGAAGAAGCCGATCGCCTCGACCATCCCCTCCGAGGGGGCCACCGGCTGGGCCGACACCACCATGCTGCATGCCGACGCGGCGCATCCCAACTGCGCCTATATGTGGATGGAGCACTCGCTCAGCCCGAAGGTGCAGGGCGACCTCGCCTCCTGGTTCGGCTCGGTGCCGGCCGTGCCCGCCGCTTGCAAGGGCAACGAGCTGCTCGGCGCCGAGGGCTGCAAGACCAACGGCATCGAGGATTTCGAGAAGATCCATTTCTGGCGCACGCCGGTCGCCAAGTGCCCGACGCAGGCAGCCGGATGCGTGCCTTACTACCGCTGGGTGTCCGACTACATCGCCGTGCTCGGCGGGCGATAGTGCATGAGGGGCTCCCTTTCCCGGCGACGGGAGAGGGAAGGGGATGAGGGGCCGCCTTCGGGCGGGAGATGAACGACCGAACTCCCCGCGGCGGTTCCCCCGCCGCCGACCACCTTCGGGCCGGACGACAAGCCGTCCGGCTGCCGGCCCGGAGGCCACCAGGGTGCATGCCATGACACGTCGCATGACCGCCTACACCGCCACGACCAAGGGGATACTGATCGGCGTCATCGCCTTCACCGCCGGCGGCGCCATCGTGGCTGGGGTCGTCTCAGTGTGGGACCGCGCCGCCATCGCCCTGGAGGACCCGGCCTTGCAGGTGTGCGAGCAGGGCGAGGACCACGCTCCGCATCCGCGCGGCGGCTACGCCTTCGCCGCGACCCACATGGCGCGGATGCCGCACGGCGTCGGCACCGTCTGGCAGCCGCGCCTTTCCACCGCCGACCTCTTGCCTACGCCGAGCCTCGGCGAAAGAGCCGCTCACGCCTTCCGGACCGTCTTTTCATGCACGCCACGCTCGACACCGTCCTGACCACCCCCGCCGTCCGCTTCCAGGGCGTGATGCGGCATTTCGGGACGGTGAAAGCGGTTGACGGCGTCGACCTCGCCATCCAGCCCGGCGAGTTCTTCGCCATGCTCGGCCCGTCCGGCTCCGGCAAGACCACCTGCCTGCGGCTCATCGCCGGCTTCGAGCAGCCCGATGCCGGCCATATCGATATCTTCGGCGAGACGGTGGAGGGCCTGCCGCCCTATCGGCGGGCGGTGAACACCGTGTTCCAGGACTACGCGCTGTTCCCCCACCTCTCGGTCGGCGAGAACGTCGCCTATGGGCTGCGGGTGCGTGGCGTCGGGCGGGCGGAGCGGGACAAGCTGGCGCGCGAGGCGCTTGCCATGGTCAAGCTCGCCGGCATGGAGGGCCGCCGCCCGGTGCAGCTCTCCGGCGGCCAGCGCCAGCGCGTCGCGCTCGCCCGCGCGCTGGTGGTGCGGCCCAAGGTGCTCCTCCTCGACGAGCCGCTCGGCGCGCTCGACCTCAAGCTGCGCGAGGAGATGCAGGTCGAGCTGAAGAACCTGCAGCGCGCGCTCGGCCTCACCTTCGTCTTCGTCACCCACGACCAGAGCGAGGCGCTCTCCATGGCCGACCGGGTGGCGGTGTTCAACGAGGGCCGCATCGTCCAGGTCGGCCCGCCGGAAGAGGTCTATGAGCGCCCGGCGACCCGCTTCGTCGCCGGCTTCGTCGGCTCGGCCAATGTGCTCGGCGCGGCGCAGGCGGCAGCGCTGGGCGCGGCCGAGCGGCCCTGCAGCCTGCGGCCGGAGAAGATCGCGCTGCTGGGCCCGGGCGATCCGGTGCCGGAGGGCGCCGCGCTCGTCGAGGCGGACGTGCTCGACGTCTCCTATCAGGGGCCGGTGCGCCGCGTCGCCGCGCGCTGCGCCTCCGGGCTGACGCTCACCGCCGCCGTGCCGGCAAGCGGCCCGCGCGTCGCGCCGGGGGAGGGCGTGCGGCTCGCCATACCCCGCGCGGCCATCGAGCCGATGGAGGGCGAGGGATGAGCCTCGCGGTACTCGATCTTCCCGCGCCGCCCGAGGGGCTGCGGCGGCGCCTCTCGGACTTCCTGGTGCGGCGGGCGCGGCTGCTGACGCTGCTCTTGCTCGTGCCGCCGCTCCTGTGGATCGGCCTCGTCTATCTCGGCAGCCTGTTCGTCTTCCTCGGCCAGGCGGTCTTCTCCATCGATGAGTTCTCCGGCACCATCGTGCGCGAGCCGACCACGGCGACGCTGCTGGAGCTGTTCCGCCCGGCCAATTTCGACATCGTCATGCGCACCGTCTTCGTGGCGGCGGCGGTGACCGCGCTGTGCGCCATCATCGCCTTCCCCATCGCCTATTACGCCGCCCGCTATGCCGGGCCGCGGACGAAGGCGGGCTTCTACCTCGCGGTGATGATGCCGCTATGGTCGAGCTACCTCGTCAAGGTCTATGGCTGGAAGCTGCTGCTCGCCCGCGAAGGCGCCATCGGCTGGTTCGCCGGGAAGCTCGGCCTCGCCGGCGCGCTGCAGGCGTGGCTCGACCTGCCGGTGGTGGGCGGACCGTCGCTCTCGGTCAGCTATACCGGCATGGTGCTGACCTTCACCTATCTCTGGCTGCCCTTCATGATCCTGCCCGTGCAGGCGGCGCTGGAGCGGGTGCCGCCGCATCTCATCGAGGCCGCCGGGGATCTGGGCGCCTCGCCGCGCATGGTGCTGCGCACGGTGATCCTGCCGCTTGCCATGCCCGGCGTGGTGGCGGGGGCGATCTTCACCTTCTCGCTGACGCTCGGCGACTACATCGTGCCGCAGATCATCGGCACCTCGGCCTTGGTGCTCGGGCAGGCGGTCTACACGCTGCAGGGCACGGCGGGGAACATCCCGCTGGCGGCCGCCTTCTCGCTGGTGCCGATCCTGGTCATGGCCCTGTTCCTGACGCTCGCCAAGAGGACGGGAGCGTTCGATGCGCTGTGAGGACCAACACGCACAGCGTCATGCCCGGGCTTGGCCCGGGCATCCACGTCTTCATTCCGAGCCACGCGGCACCCGGTCCAAAGTCGTGGATGGCCGGGCCAAGCCCGGGCATGACGGGGTTCTGACGGGAGTGGTCCGCCCATGACTCGCGCGCCCCTCTCCCTGAAGATCGCGGCGCTCGGGGGCCTCGCCTTCCTGCATGTGCCGCTGCTGTTCATCCTGCTCTACGCCTTCACGACGGAAGAGAAGAGCTACGCTTTCCCGCCGCCGGGCTTCACGCTGAAATGGTTCGCCATAGTGTGGGACCGCGCCGACATCTGGGCGGCGGTTGGGCTGTCCTTGAAGGTCGCGACCATCGCCACGCTCCTCGCCCTCGTGCTCGGCACGCTGGCCGCCGGGGCGCTGGCGCGGGCGAAGTTCCTCGGGCGGGAGCCGATCTCGCTGCTCTTCGTGCTGCCCATCGCGCTGCCCGGCATCGTCACCGGCATCGCGCTGCGCCAGGCCTTCGGGCTGATGGAGATGCCCTTCTCCTTCTGGACCATCGTGCTCGGCCACGCGACCTTCTGCATCGTCGTCGTCTACAACAACGCGGTGGCGCGGCTGCGCCGGCTCTCGCCCTCGCTGATCGAGGCGTCGATGGACCTCGGGGCCGACGCCTTCCAGACCTTCCGCCTCGTCGTGCTGCCGAACATCGGCACCGCGCTGCTCGCCGGCGGAATGCTCGCCTTCGCGCTCAGCTTCGACGAGGTGATCGTCACCACCTTCACCGCCGGCCAGCAATCCACCCTGCCGATCTGGATGCTGTCCGAACTCATCCGCCCGCGGCAGCGGCCCGTCACCAATGTTGTGGCCGTGCTGATCATCATCGTGACCTTCCTGCCCATCCTCGCCGCCTACTATCTGACGCGCGAGGGCGAGGTGGTGGCCGGCTCAGGCAAATAGGAGACGCCTCATGACCGCTCTTTCTGACACCGACATGCTCATCGGCTCGGAGTTCGTCGCCGGCACCGAGACGCCGGAGACGGTGCTGAACCCGAAGACCGAGGAGACGCTGATCGAGCTGCCGGAGGCCTCGCCGGACCAGATCGACGCGGCGGTGTCGGCCGCGGACAAGGCGTTCAGGACGTGGTCGCGCACCACCCCGGCGGAGCGCTCCTATCTCCTGCTCAAGCTCGCCGACCGCATCGAGCAGGAGGCGGAAGCCTTCGCCACGCTGGAGGCGCTGAATTGCGGAAAACCCCGCCACGCGGTGCTGAACGACGAGATCCCCGGCGTGGTCGACTGCTTCCGCTTCTTCGCCGGCGCCGCGCGCACCCAGCACGGCATGGTGGCGGGCGAGTACATGGCCGGGCATACCTCGATGATCCGGCGCGACCCGATCGGCGTCGTCGCCTCCATCGCGCCGTGGAACTACCCGCTGATGATGGCGGCGTGGAAGCTCGCCCCGGCGCTCGCCGGCGGCAATACGGTGGTGATCAAGCCCTCCGAGCAGACGCCGCTGACCCTGCTGAAGCTGGCCAAGGTGATCGCGGACATCTTCCCCGAGGGCGTGGTCAATGTGGTGGTCGGGCGCGGGGAAAGTGTCGGCAACGCGCTGATCCACCACCCCAGGGTGGCGATGGTCTCGCTCACCGGCGACATCGCCACCGGCAAGAAGGTGCTGACCGCCGCGGCGAAGACGGTGAAGCGCACGCATCTGGAGCTCGGCGGCAAGGCGCCGGTGATCGTGTTCGACGACGCCGACATCGATGCCGTGGTCGAGGGGGTGAAGATCTTCGGCTACTATAATGCCGGGCAGGACTGCACCGCCGCCTGCCGCATCTATGCCGGCGAGAAGGTCTACGAGAAGCTGGTCGCCGACCTCGCCTCCGCCGTCTCGGGTCTGAAGTTCGGCCAGGCGGACGACGCGCAGAACGACATCGGCCCGCTGATCTCCGCCCGCCAGCGCGCCCGCGTCGCCTCCTTCGTCGAGCGGGCTTCCGAGCTCAACCACATCGAGATCGCCACCGGCGGCAAGCTGGCGTCGGGCAAGGGTTTCTTCTACGAGCCGACGGTGGTGGCCGGCGCCTTGCAGTCCGACGAGATCGTGCGCCGCGAGGTGTTCGGCCCCGTCGTCTCGGTCACCCGCTTCGAAGATGTCGACGAGGCGGTGGCCTGGGCCAACGACAGCGACTACGGCCTCGCCTCCTCGGTGTGGACGCGGGACATCGGCAAGGGCATGGCGACCGCTTCGCGCCTGCAATATGGCTGCACCTGGGTGAACTGCCATTTCATGCTGGTCAACGAGATGCCGCATGGCGGGCTGAAGCAGTCCGGCTACGGCAAGGATCTCTCCGCCTATGCGCTGGAGGACTACACCGTCGTGCGCCACGTCATGGTGAAGAACGGCTGACACTGTCGACAGAATTAACGCCGATCGCCGGTGGCGGTCGGCAGCGGCCCCCCGATGGAGTATGATGCCCTCTTGACCGCGGGATTGTGATCCACGCCATGCGTTTATGACATAGAATTAAGTTGGAAGTTCCTTCCAGCTCTGCTGTGTCGCAGCATGAACGGTTTCTGCCTCCGGCGCGGCAAGATGAGGGCCTGATGCGACGTAGTACCGGCGTGCTTCTGACGGTGGCTGTCCTCGTGGGAGCGGGTGCGCTCGCCCAGCAGAGAGGGTGGATCGACGTCGGAGCGCTGGTCGGCGGACGCGGCGAGGCCAACGCCGCCGCCGAGCCCAAGCCCGCGCCGCACATCCCGGTCGAGGTCGCGCCGGCGCGCCAGGTGACGGTGACGACCGACATCTCTTCCATCGGCTCGCTGCAGTCGGACGAATCGGTGAAGGTCGCCTCCGAGGTCGCCGGCCGCATCCAGGAAATCCGCTTCAAGGAGGGCGAGCAGGTCAAGGCCGGCGACGTGCTGGTGCAGCTCGACGCGGCATTGGTGAAGGCCTCGCTCGACGAGACCGAGGCAAGGCTCGACCTCGCCGAGGCGAATTTCAGCCGCGCCCAGAAGCTCCAGGCCTCCGGCTCCGGCACCGCCCGCGCGCTCGACGAGGCGCAGGCCGAGCTCAACACCTCGCGCGCCTTGCTGCATTCCCAGCGCGTGCAGATCGCCAAGCACACCATCACCGCCCCGTTCGACGGCGTGGTCGGCCTGCGCTCGGTCTCCAACGGCGCCTATATCGACACCGGCGACGAACTGGTGAACCTCGAGAAGATCGACACGCTCAAGCTCGACTTCAAGGTTCCCGAGCGCCACCTCGCCAGCGTCTCGCCCGGCCAGACGGTGATGGTCTCGGTCGACGCGCTGCCGAGCCGCACCTTCACCGGCACCATCTACGCCATCGACCCGATGGTCGACGTCAACGGCCGCTCGCTGAGCGTGCGCGCCCGGCTCGACAATGCCCAGATGGCGCTGCGGCCGGGCCTGTTCGCCCGCGTGACCATCAAGGGCCGCGAGACGCGCGATGCCGTCTTCGTGCCCGAGAGCGCCATCGTGCCGCGCGGGCAGGAGCGCCTCGTCTGGCAGGTCGTCGACGGCAAGGCCAGGGAAGCCAAGGTCCAGCTCGGCCAGCGCGGCAATGGCGAGGTCGAGATCAAGGGCGTGCCCGCCGGCGCCACCATCGTGGTGGCCGGCCAGGGCCGGTTGCAGCCCGATGCACTCGTGGAGGTGGTCACGCCGCCGCCGGCGCCTCAGGGCTGAGGCCGCATCATGGGCATCTCCGAGCTCTGCATCCGCCGTCCGGTCTTCGCGACGGTGCTCAGCCTCCTGATGGTGCTGATCGGCATCGTGTCGTTCAGCCGCCTGACGGTGCGCGAATATCCCAACATCGACGAGCCGGTGGTCTCGGTCGTCACCACCTATCCCGGCGCCTCGGCGAGCATCGTCGAGAGCCAGGTGACGCAGGTGCTGGAAGGCTCCATCGCCGGCATCGAAGGCATCGACGTGCTGGAATCGACCAGCCGCTCGGAATCCAGCCGCATCACCGTGCGCTTCCGGCTGGAGATCGACCCGGACGTCGCCGCCAGCGACGTTCGCGACCGCGTCAGTCGCGTGCGCCAGCGGCTGCCGGACGAGATCGACGAACCCGTGATCTCCAAGGTCGAGGCCGACGCGCAGCCGGTGATGTTCGTCGTCTTCCGCTCCGACCGCATGACGCCGCTTGAACTCTCGGACTATATCGACCGCTACATCGTCGACCGCTTCAAGAACATCACCGGCGTCGCCGACGTGCAGATCTATGGCGAGCGGCGCTACGCCATGCGCATCTGGATCGATCGCGAGCGCCTCGCCGCCTACAACCTCACCGTCCAGGACGTCGAGGACGCGCTGAGCGCGCAGAACGTCGAGATTCCGTCCGGCCGCATCGAGAGCGTGGACCGCGAGTTCACTGTGCTCTCGCGCACGGCGCTGGCCAATGTCGAGCAGTTCAACAACATCGTGGTCAAGCGGGCCGACGGCGCGCAGGTGCATATGAGCGACGTCGCCCGGGTCGAGCTCGGCGCCGCCGACGAGCGCCGGGCGAGCCGCTTCAACGGCGGCGCGGCGATCATCGTCGGCCTGATCAAGCAGGCGGTCGCCAACCCGCTCGACGTCTCGGCCGGCGTGCGCGAGGTGCTGCCGGCGGTCAACGAGAGCCTGCCGGAAGGCATGAGCGGCGCCATCGGCAACGACAACGCCGTGTTCATCGACCGCTCGATCAAGTCGGTGTTCCACACCATCTTCGAGGCGGTGCTGCTGGTGGTGCTGGTGATCGTCGTGTTCCTGCGCTCGATCCGCGCTTCGATCATCCCGATCGTCACCATCCCGATCTCGCTGATCACCACCTTCGGCATCATGTATGCGCTCGGCTTCAGCGTGAACACGCTGACGCTGCTCGCCTTCGTGCTCGCCATCGGCCTCGTGGTCGACGACGCCATCGTGGTGCTGGAGAACATCTTCCGCCACATCGAGCACGGCATGAAGCCGATCCCCGCCGCCATCAAGGGCGCGCGCGAGATCGGCTTCGCGGTCATCGCCATGACCATGACGCTGGCGGCGGTCTATGCGCCCGTCGCCTTCGCACCGGGCCGCACCGGGCGGCTCTTCCTCGAATTCGCGCTGACGCTGGCCGGCGCGGTCATCGTCTCCGGCTTCGTCGCGCTCAGCCTCACGCCGATGATGTGCTCGCGCCTGCTCAAGCACGAGGACAAGCCGGGGCGGGTCTCCGCCTTCATCGAACGCCGTCTGCGCGGGATGGAGGAAGGCTATCGCCGCCTGCTCGGAGCGACGCTGCGGGTGCGCCCGCTTATCCTCCTTGTGGCCTTCTGCGTTGCCGGGGCCAGCGCCTACTTCCTGAGCGTGCTGCCCTCTGAACTCTCGCCGGTGGAGGACCGCGGCGTGGTGCGCGTAAGCGGCAGCGGGCCGGAGGGTTCGACCCTCGCCTATACGGCGCGCTACACCAACCAGGTGGAGGGCATCCTCGAGAAGGAGCCGGAGGTCAACAGCGTCCTCATCATCAACGGCTTCCCGGAGGTGCACCGCTTCCTCGTCATCGGCCGGCTGAAGGACTGGGACGAACGCGACCGCCGCCAGCAGGAGATCGTCAGGAAGGTGACGCCGGAGCTCAGGCGCATCGCCGGCGTGAACGCCTACGCCAACAACCCGCCCTCGCTCGGCGCGTCCAACAATTCGCGTCCCATCGAGTTCGTCATCCAGACCTCGGGCACCTATGAGCAGCTCGACGAATATGTCGACCGCTTCCTCGACCGCATCCGCGACTATCCCGGCCTGATCAGCGTCGACAGCGACCTGAAGCTCAACAAGCCGGAGATCTCGGTGGCGGTCGACCGCGCCAAGGCGGCCGATCTCGGCATCGACATCGCCGTGCTCGGGCGCACGCTGGAGAGCCTGCTCGGCGGGCGGCAGGTCACGCGCTTCGAGGTGGGCGGCGAGCAGTACGACGTCTATGTCCAGCTCGACGCCCGCGACCGTTCCTCGCCGGCGACGCTCGACACCATCTATCTGCGCGCGGCGAGCGGGGAGATGGTGCAGCTCTCCAACCTCGTCTCTGTGCGCGAGAGCGTGGCGCCGCAGGAGCTCAAGCGCTTCAACCAGCTGCGCTCGGCCACCATCTCGGCCAACCTCGCGCCCGGCTTCTCGCAGGGCGAGGCGCTCGCCCATCTCGACGAGGTGGCGCGCGAGGTGCTGCCGCAGACCGTGCAGACCGACGTCTCCGGCCAGAGCCGCGAGTTCCGCGCCGCCGGCCAGAGCCTGGTGCTGGTGTTCCTGCTTGCGCTCGGCTTCATCTATCTGGTGCTCTCGGCGCAGTTCGAGAGCTTCCGCGATCCCGTCATCATCATGCTGACCGTGCCGCTGTCGATGACCGGCGCGCTGGCGGCCTTGTACTTCTCCGGCGGGTCGCTGAACGTCTATTCGCAGATCGGTCTGGTGACGCTGGTGGGCCTCATCACCAAGCACGGCATCCTCATCGTCGAGTTCGCCAACCAGCAACAGGAATCCGGGCTCGACCGCCGCGCCGCGGTGATCGAGGCGGCGGTGCTGCGCCTGCGCCCGATCCTGATGACCACGGGCGCCATGGTGCTGGGTGCGGTGCCGCTGGCGTTCGCCGCCGGTGCCGGCGCGGAGAGCCGCGCGCAGATCGGCTGGGTCATCGTCGGCGGCATGAGCCTCGGCACTTTGCTGACGCTGTTCGTGGTGCCGACCGTCTATTCGCTGATCGGCCGAATCCACCACACCGCCCACGCCGAGATCGCGCCCGGCCTGGTCCATACCCCGGCCGAGTGAGCGATGGCGGCTGGGCCGCCTTTCGCAGACCGCCTTCGCACCCCGGTTCGTCGCCGACGAGCCGGGGTTGCTGCATTTCAGGGCCGCCGGCACCCGAGTGCTGCATTGCACCAAACGAAGGTTCATATCTTTCGTTTAAGGCCAGTTGATCGCGATATGCGTTTCATATAGCGTCAAGTCGAACATAAAAACGAAAGCGCACCCAAGCTAACGAGTGCGCGCCGGGAGACGCCAGTGGTCGCTCGTGTACAGGACGAGATGTATGACCTCGCCATCATCGGCGGGGGCATCAATGGCTGCGGCATTGCCCGCGATGCCGCCGGGCGCGGGGTCTCGGTCGTGCTGCTCGAACAGGGCGACTTCGCCGGCGCCACGTCCTCCGCCTCGACCAAGCTGATTCATGGCGGCCTGCGCTATCTCGAGCACTATGAGTTCCGGCTGGTGCGCGAAGCCTTGATGGAGCGCGAGGTGCTGTGGGCCATCGCCCCGCACATCATCCGCCCGCTGCGCTTCGTGCTGCCGCATCACAAGGGGCTGCGGCCGGCCTGGCTGCTGCGCCTCGGCCTGTTCCTCTACGACCATCTCGGCGGCCGCAAGCTGCTGCCGGCGACGCGCACGCTGGATCTTTCCCGCGACGAGGCCGGCAAGCCGCTGCGCGAGGGCTACCACCGCGCCTTCGAGTATTCCGACTGCTGGGTCGAGGACAGCCGTCTCGTCGTCTTGAACGCGCTCGACGCCGCCGAGCGCGGCGCCGACATCCGCTCGCATGCCCGCGTCGTCGGTGCGGAGCGGGCGGCCGACCACTGGCGCGTCGAGGTCGACCAGGACGGCACGCGCACGACCCTTCGCGCTCGGGTGCTGGTGAACGCCGCCGGCCCCTGGGTGCACGAGGTGCTGGCGCGGGTGATCGGCATGAACTCGCCGGCCGATGTGCGTCTCGTTCAGGGCAGCCACATCGTGGTGCGCAAGCTCTACGAGCACGACCGCGCCTACATCTTCCAGAACGCCGACGGGCGGATCATCTTCGCCATCCCCTATGAGCACGATTTCACGCTGATTGGCACCACTGATCGCGACTTCGGCCGGGAGCCGGCGAAGCCCGTCGCGAGCCCCGAGGAGATCGCCTATCTCTGCGCGGCGGCGAGCGAGTATTTCAAGGTGCCGGTGACGCCGGACCGGGTGGTGTGGACCTATTCCGGCGTGCGCCCGCTCTACGACGACGGCGCCTCCAAGGCGCAGGAGGCCACGCGCGATTACGTGCTGGAGCTGGAGAACGGCGAGGGGCGACCGCCGCTGCTCTCCGTCTTCGGCGGCAAGATCACCACCTATCGCCGGCTCGCCGAGCATGCGCTGGAGAAGCTGGCGCCGTTCCTGTCCTCGGCGAAGAAATCGTCCTGGACCGGAAAGGAGCCGCTGCCCGGCGGCGACTTCGCGGTCAACGATCAGCCGCGCATCGTCGCGCAGCTCAAACGCGCCCATCCCTGGCTCGACGAGGCGCTCGCACGGCGGCTCGTCGTCGCCTACGGCACCCGCGCGCTGCGCCTGCTCGACGGCATGCGCGGGCCGGCCGATCTCGGCCGCATCTTCGGCGCCGACCTTTCCGAGGCCGAGGTGCGTTACCTCATGCGCGAGGAATGGGCGCGCACCGCCGAGGACGTGCTGTGGCGCCGCTCCAAGCTCGGCCTGCGCCTCGATGCCGAGCAGGTGGCCGCTCTCGATGCTTTCATGCAGGACAACGCGCCGCATCGGCTACAGTCGGCTTCCCTAAGGGAGGTCGCCCGATGATCCTCGAACTCGACGGCGTCAGCCGGACCGTTGCCGGCGTCCCCTATATTCGCGACGTCTCGCTGCGGCTGGAGCATGGCAGCCTGAACGTGCTGCTCGGCGCCACGCTGGCCGGCAAGACCAGCCTGATGCGCCTGATGGCCGGCCTCGACGCGCCGACCTCCGGCCGCATCCTCGTCGACGGGCGCGACGTCACCGGACTGCCGGTGAAGAAGCGCAGCGTCGCCATGGTCTACCAGCAGTTCATCAACTACCCTTCGCTGAGCGTCTACGAGAACATCGCCTCGCCACTGCGCGTGCAGGGGCTGCCGAAGGCCGAGATCGAGACGCGCGTCACCGAAGCCGCCAAGCTGCTGAAGCTGGAGCCTTATCTGCAGCGCCTGCCGCTGGCCCTTTCCGGCGGCCAGCAGCAGCGCACCGCCATTGCCCGCGCGCTGGTGAAGCGCGCCGACCTCGTGCTGCTCGACGAGCCGCTGGCCAATCTCGACTACAAGCTGCGCGAGGAGCTGCGCGAGGAATTGCCGCGCATCTTCGCCTCCACCGGCGCGGTGTTCGTCTATGCGACGACCGAGCCGACCGAGGCGCTGCTGCTCGGCGGTAATACGGCGACGCTTATGGAGGGCGCGGTGACGCAGTTCGGCCCGACCGCCGATGTCTATCGCCGCCCCGCCGACCTCGCCACCGCGCGCGTCTTCTCCGATCCGCCGCTCAACATGCTGAAGGTGACGAAGTCTAGTGGGACCGTGCTGCTGGAGAGCGGCGCGGTGCTGCCGGCCTCCGGCACCTTCGCCACCGCGGCGGACGGGCGCTACACGATGGGCGTGCGCGCGCATCACCTTGAGGTGGAGGACGTCGCCGTCGCCGAGCGAACGAGCCATGCCGATGGGCGCATCCGGCTCGGCGCGGTCATCTCCGTCACCGAGGTCACCGGCTCGGAGAGCTTCCTGCACATGCAGATGGGCGAAGAGCGGCTCACCGCGCTGGTACCGGGTGTGCGCCGGTTGGAGCCGAACGCGCCGGTCGAGGTGCTGATCGACCCCAGCCACATCCTGCTGTTCGACGCCGACGGCCGCCGGGCCGGTCGCGTGCTCGACGCGGCGGCATAGGGGAGGGGAGAATGGCCAGCATCACGCTCGACGGTCTCGCCCATGCCTACCGGCCCGATCCGCGCGGCCCGCAGGACTATGCGCTGAAGGAGATCAACCATGTCTGGCGGCAGGGCGGCGCCTATGCGCTGCTCGGCCCGTCCGGCTGCGGCAAGACCACGCTGCTCAACATCATCTCCGGCCTCGTCACCCCGACCAAGGGACGCATCCTGTTCGACGGCCGCGACGTGACCAACCTGCCGACCGAGGCGCGCAACATCGCCCAGGTGTTCCAGTTCCCGGTCGTCTACGACACGATGAGCGTGCGCGAGAATCTCGCCTTCCCGCTGAAGAACCGGCACTTGCCGCGCGAGGCCATCGCACGTCGTGTCGAGGAGATCGCCGGGCGGCTCGACCTCACCTCCGTGCTCGACCGCAAGGCGGCGAACCTCACTGCCGACGCCAAGCAGAAGATCTCGCTGGGGCGCGGGCTGGTGCGCTCGGACGTCGCCGCCATTCTGTTCGATGAGCCGCTGACCGTCATCGACCCGCATCTGAAATGGCAGCTGCGCTCGACGCTGAAGGAGCTGCACCGGGCGCTCGACCTCACCATGATCTATGTGACGCACGACCAGACCGAGGCGCTGACCTTCGCCGACACGGTCGTCGTCATGCATGACGGCGCGGTGGTGCAGACCGGCACGCCGGAGGAGCTATTCGAGCGCCCCGCCCACACCTTCGTCGGCCATTTCATCGGTTCGCCGGGCATGAACCTGCTGCCGGCTTCGGTCGAGGGGCGCACCGCCCATATTGGCGGCGAGCACGGCGTCTCGGTGGAGTTGGCGCGGGCCTATCCCGCGCTGCCAGCGGGCGAGAGGATCGAGCTCGGCGTGCGGCCGGAATTCGCCACCCTCACGCGCCCCGGCAGCGGCGTGCCGGTGAAGCTGCGGCGCATCGACGACATCGGCCGCGCCCGCATCGCCCGCATCGAGATCGCCGGCCACCCGGCTGCGGCGACCGTGCCGGGCGCCCTATCGCTCAATGGCGACGAGGCCGGGCTAAAGCTCGATCCGCGGCAGATCCATATCTATGCGGGCGGCGTGTTGGTCGCCGGCGAGGGAGGGGCGTGATGGACAAGCCCGTCAACAACCGCGCCTGGCTGCTGGTCGCGCCCGTTTTCCTCATCGTCGCCTTCTCGGCCATCGTGCCGATCATGACGGTGGTGAACTATTCGGTTCAGGACACCTTCGGCAACAACCAGTTCTTCTGGAACGGACTCGGCTGGTTCCAGGAACTGCTCGACCCCTCGACCGAGCTCGGCGGCCGTTTCTTCGACGCGTTGTGGCGCAACCTCCTGTTCTCCGCGATCATCCTCGCCATCGAAGTGCCGCTCGGCATCCTCGTCGCCCTGTCCATGCCGCGCGAGGGCTGGAAGGTCGCCGCCACGCTGGTGGTGATGGCGCTGCCGCTGCTGATCCCGTGGAACGTCGTCGGCACCATCTGGCAGGTCTTCGCTCGCGCCGATATCGGCCTGCTCGGCTATGCCGTGAACTGGCTCGGCATCCCCTACAACTACACGGGCGACACGCTGGCGGCGTGGATCACCATCATCGTCATGGACGTCTGGCACTGGACCAGCCTGGTGGCGCTGCTGTGCTATGCCGGCCTCAAGTCGATCCCGGATGCCTATTACCAGGCGGCGCGCATCGACGGCGCCTCGCGCTGGGCGGTGTTCACCACCATCCAGCTTCCGAAGATGAAGCGCGTGCTGCTGATCGCGGTGCTGCTGCGCTTCATGGACAGTTTCATGATCTACACCGAGCCCTTCGTGCTGACCGGCGGCGGGCCGGGCAACGCCACGACCTTCCTCTCCATCGACCTCGTGAAGATCGCCCTCGGCCAGTTCGACCTCGGCAAGGCGGCGGCGATGAGCCTCGTCTACAACCTCATCGTGCTGGCGCTGTGCTGGGTGTTCTACACGGTGATGATCAACGCCGGCACCGAGCGCCGCAAGCAGGAGACGCCGGCATGAGCGCCTCGACGCATCGCTCCCGCTCCGACGCCTTGGTGATGGGGCTCTACCTCGTCTTCCTGCTGCTGCCGATCTACTGGCTCGTCAATATGAGCCTGAAGACGAATTTCGAGATCAGCACCACGCTGACGCTCTGGCCGCGCGACATAACCTTCGAGCACTACGTCAAGATCTTCACCGATTCGAGCTGGTACTCGGGCTACATCAATTCGCTCAGCTACGTGGTGCTGAACACCATCATCTCGATCACGCTCGCTTTGCCGGCGGCCTATGCCTTCTCGCGCTACACCTTCGTCGGCGACAAGCACCTGTTCTTCTGGCTGTTGTCGAACCGCATGGCCCCTCCGGCGGTGTTCGCGCTGCCCTTCTTCAATCTCTATTCCGCCATCGGCCTGTTCGATACGCCCTGGGCGGTCGCCCTGGCGCACTGCCTGTTCAATGTGCCCCTCGCCGTGTGGATCCTGGAAGGCTTCATGTCCGGTGTGCCGCGCGAGATCGACGAGACCGCGGCGATCGACGGCTATTCCTTCCCGCGCTTCTTCGTGAAGATCTTCATGCCGCTGATCGCCTCCGGCATCGGCGTCGCGGCGTTCTTCTGCTTCATGTTCTCCTGGGTCGAGCTGCTGCTGGCGCGCACGCTCACCGCCACCAACGCCAAGCCCATCGCGGTGACCATGACCCGCACCGTCTCGGCGGCCGGCATGGACTGGGGCCTGCTCGCCGCCGCTGGCGTGCTCACCATCATCCCGGGGGCGCTGGTGATCTGGTTCGTGCGCAACTACATCGCCAAGGGCTTCGCCCTGGGACGGGTGTGAGGAGGGGACGATGGAAACCGGCACTTCGCTCCTCCCCGAAAGCCTCGCCTGGATGGCGTGGACCTGGCAGACCGGCCTGTTCTTCGCCGTGATCGCCAGCCTGCTCCTCGTCTTCACTTTGCTGGCGCTGTGGAGGCCGGAACGGGCGCGCGTCGGCGTGCTCGGCATCCCGACCACGCGCGGCGACCGGCTGTTCATCACGCTGCTGGGCAGCGCTTTCATCAACCTCGCCTGGCTCGGCCTGGTGGGACCCGATCTCGGCTGGGCGCTCGCGCTCTGCCTTGTCTACGCACTGGCGGTGTTCCGCCTCGTGTGATCTCGCCGAAGCGGCGGCAAGCCGCGGAATACAGGGAAGAAACCGGAGGAAGACATGTTGCAGTCATCGAGCCGAGGCCGGCTTCTGCTGGCCGCCAGCGCCGTGGCGCTGATCGCCTTCGCCGCGCCGGCACGCGCCGACGAGGCCGCCGCCAAGAAGTGGATCGACAACGAGTTCCAGCCTTCCACGCTCTCCAAGGAGGACCAGCTCAAGGAGATGCAGTGGTTCATCAATGCCGCGAAGCCCTTCGCCGGTATGGAGATCAACGTCGTCTCCGAGACCATCACCACGCATGAATACGAGGCCAAGACCCTCGCTAAGGCGTTCTCGGAGATCACCGGGATCAAGCTCACCCACGACCTCATCCAGGAGGGCGACGTGGTGGAGAAGATCCAGACGCAGATGCAGTCGGGCAAGAACATCTACGATGCGTGGGTGAACGATTCCGACCTGATCGGCACGCATTTCCGCTACAAGCAGGCGGTGAACCTCACCGACTTCATGGCCGGCGAGGGCAAGGACGTCACCTCGCCGACGCTGGACCTCAACGACTTCATCGGCCTGAGCTTCACCACGGCGCCGGACAAGAAGCTCTACCAGCTGCCCGACCAGCAGTTCGCCAACCTCTACTGGTTCCGCTACGACTGGTTCACCAACCCGGACTACAAGGCCAAGTTCAAGGCCAAGTACGGCTACGAGCTCGGCGTGCCGGTGAACTGGTCGGCCTATGAGGACATCGCCGAGTTCTTCTCCAACGACATCGGCACGATCGACGGCGTCAAGGTCTATGGCAACATGGACTACGGCAAGAAGGACCCCTCGCTCGGCTGGCGCTTCACCGATGCCTGGCTCTCCATGGCCGGCAATGGCGACCGCGGCCTGCCGAACGGCCTGCCCGTCGACGAATGGGGCATCCGTATGGAAGGCTGCCGCCCGGTCGGCTCCTCGGTCGAGCGCGGCGGCGATACCAACGGCCCGGCCTCGGTCTACGCCATCACCAAGTACATCGAGTGGCTGAAGAAATACACGCCGCCGCAGGCCGGCGGCATGACCTTCTCCGAGGCCGGCCCGGTGCCGGCGCAGGGCAACATCGCCCAGCAGATGTTCTGGTACACCGCCTTCACCGCCGACATGGTGAAGCCCGGCCTGCCGGTGATGAACGCCGACGGCACGCCGAAGTGGCGCATGGCGCCCTCGCCGCACGGCTCCTACTGGAAGGACGGCATGAAGCTCGGCTACCAGGACGTCGGTTCCTGGACCCTGCTCAAGTCCACCCCGGCGGAGCGCCGCAAGGCGGCCTGGCTCTACGCCCAGTTCGTCACCTCCAAGACGGTCTCGCTGAAGAAGAGCCATGTCGGCCTCACCTTCATCCGCGAGAGCGACATCTGGTCGCCGTCGATGACCGAGCGCGCGCCCAAGCTCGGCGGCCTGGTCGAGTTCTACCGCTCGCCGGCCCGCGTGCAGTGGTCGCCGACCGGCTCCAACGTGCCGGACTACCCCAAGCTGGCGCAGCTGTGGTGGCAGAACATCGGTGATGCCTCTTCCGGCGCTAAGACCCCGCAGGCGGCGATGGACTCCCTCGCCGCGGCGCAGGACTCGGTGATGGAGCGTCTGGAGCGTGCCGGCGTGCAGGGCGAGTGCGGCCCGAAGCTGAACGCCAAGAAGCCGATGGAATACTGGGTCGAGCTCGCCAAGAAGGAAGGCAACCTCGCCCCGCAGCCCAAGCTCGCCAATGAGAAGCCGCAGGGCGAGACCATCGACTACGACACGCTGATCAAGAGCTGGCCGGCCACTCCGCCGAAGAAGAGCACCAACTGAGTTCGACGCCGGCCGCCTCCACCTGAAGGCGGCCGGTGCCGGCGTGATGCGGGCGCAGGATCGGGGAAGCCGGTCCTGCGCTTTCGCTTTTCTAAAGGCCGAGCTTGTCGAGCTGCCCCTTGGGATAGCGCCCGCCTGCCGCCGCATGCAGCGGGAAGCCGGCATCGAGCGCGGCGATATCGTCTTCGTCGAGCGTCACCGCGCGGGCGCCCCAGTTCTGTTCGAGGTAGCTGCGGCGTTTGGTGCCGGGGATCGGCACGATGTCGTCGCCCCGCGACAGCAGCCAGGCCAGCGCCACCTGAGACAGCGCCGCGCCGTGCTTTTTCGCAATGCGCTCGATGGTGCCGAGAAGCCCGACATTCTGCTCGAAATTGCCTTCCTTGAAGCGTGGATGGTCGTGCCGGCGGTCGGCCTCGATGAGGTCGGTGCGGGTGCGGAAGGCGCCGGTAAGGAAGCCGCGGCCGAGTGGGGAATAGGCGACGAAGCCGATGCCGAGCTCGCGCACGGTCGGCAGGATCTCCGCCTCCACGTCGCGGCTCCACAGCGAATATTCGGTCTGCAAAGCGGCGAGGGGATGAGTCGCATGCGCCCGGCGGATCGTGTTCACGCCCGCCTCGCATATGCCGAGATGGCGCACCTTGCCGGCCTCGACCAGCCGCGCCATGGCGCCCACCGTCTCCTCGATCGGTACGTCCGGGTCGATGCGGTGGAGATAATACAGGTCGATCACTTCCACCCCGAGCCGCTTCAGGCTGGCCTCGCAGGCGACCGGGACATAGTCCGGCCGGCCATTGGTGAAGCCGCGCTCGCCGTTCGGCCCGCGCACATTGCCGAACTTGGTGGCGAGGATCGCCTTGTCGCGGCGGCCTTTCAGCGCCTCGCCGACGAGCTGCTCGTTCTTCCCGGCGGAATAGGCGTCCGACGTGTCGATGAAGTCGAGCCCGAGCTCCAGCGCGCGATGGATTGTGGCGATGGATTCGGGATCGTTCGGCGTGCCGTATTCGCCGGACATGCCGTAGCAGCCGAGCCCGATATCCGACACGCGCAGTCCGTCGGTGCCAAGTGACCGCATCTCGTTCCTCCCAAGGGTGGCGGCGGCCGTTCTCCGACGGCCTGTTTGCCGAAGCCTCGTGCGCATACTAGGCTGCGTCTCGGAAAAAATATATATTTTCTCCGAACGGGGCCGGGGTTGGATTTCGGATGGGCAGGACATGGTGGACGAAGCGGCCGGCGCAGGGGCACTGCGCCCCATGAGCGTGAATCCGCTGGAGGAGATGGGCGGCGAGGCGGAGGCGCGCAGTCTGACCAGCGCGACCTATCGCCGGTTGAAGAAGGACATCCTCGCCTGCGCCTTGCAGCCGGGCCAGCGGCTGAAGATCTCCGACCTCGCCGCGCAGTACGGTTGCAGCCCCGGCGCCGTGCGCGAGGCGTTGACGCGGCTCGTGGCGGAGGAACTCGTGGTCTCGGAGGACCAGCGCGGCTTCCGTGTCGCGCCGGTCTCGCGCAGCGACCTGCTCGACCTCACGCAAACCCGCATCGATATTGAAACCGCGGCGCTCCGGCACGCCATCGCCAAGGGCGGCCTCGACTGGCAGGCGGGCATCGTCTCGACCATATTCCGGCTGTCGAACGAGCCCGTGCTCGACGACAGCGGCGCGCCCAACCCGCGCTGGTCCAAGCTGCACCAGGATTTCCACATGGCACTGGTGGCGGGATGCAACTCGCCGCGGCTGATGCGATTGTGCCTCGCCTATTTCCACCAGTCGCAGCGCTTCCGCGTGCTGACCATCCGCTACCATGAGCGCGGCCGCTCGGCGGATGCCGAGCACCGCGAGCTCGCGGACGCCGTGATCGGAAGGGACGCGGAGCGCGCCGTGCGCCTGCTGGCCGACCACTACAACCGGACGACGAATCTGATCATCGACGTGGACCGCGACGGCGACCTGTCGATGCTGACCGCGACGTGAAAATATAGTATCGGAAAAAATATATATTTTTTATTGACATGCAGGGGGGAGGTTGAGACCTTTCCCGCCCGGATGTCTCGACCGCGACCGAAAGGGCGCCGCATGGACAGTGCCTTCATCGAGCCCACCCTCGACGCCGGCGCCGCCGTCGGACAGCTAGTGCTCGTGCCCGGCCTCGGCTGCACGGAGCAGCTCTTCGCCGGCCAGGTCTGCCGGCTCGCGCGGCATTCGCGGGTGCGCTTCGCCGATACGCGGCGCGATGACACCATTGCCGGCATGGCCCGCCGGCTGCTGGAGGAGGTCGACGGCCCCTTCGCGCTCGCCGGACTTTCCATGGGCGGCTATGTCGCCATGGAGGTCGTCCGGCAGGCGCCTTCGCGTGTCACCCGGCTGGCTCTGCTCGACACCACCGCGGCGCCCGATGCCGAGAGCGCCCGCGAGTTCCGCCTGAAGCTCAGCGATCTCGCTCTGCGCGGGCACCTCGACGAGGTGCATGAGGCGCTGTGGCCGCGTCTGGTGGCGCCGAGCCGCCGAGATGACGCCGTCCTCGAAGGGCAGGTCTATTCGATGCTGGTCGCCACCGGCGGCGCCGCCTTCGCCCGCCAGCAGAACGCCATCATCGGCCGCGCCGATTCCCGCCCGGTGCTGGAGGGCGTCGCCGTGCCCACGCTGATCGTGGTCGGCTCGGAGGACATCGTCACCCCGGTCGCCACCGCCGCCGAGATGGCCGGTCTCGTGCCCGGCGCAAGGCTGACCGTGGTGGAAGGCTCGGGCCATCTCAGCACGATGGAGGCTGCCGCCACCGTCGCCGACGCCATGGAGGAGTGGCTGACGCACTGACGGATGCCTGCCGCCGACGCCATGGCGGATCACAGAAGAATAAACCGGCACACATCGCAAAGATGGGCCGGGCCAGGAGGAGCCCATGAGTTCGATCGCCGCTGCGAGCGGCGTGGCGCGCCCGAGTGCAGCATCGCGCTGGTTAAGCCTCGAGACCTTTGTGCTGGGAGGCGCGATCCTCTCGCTCGTCATCCTCGTCGTCCTGCCCGTCGCCTCGCTGGTGGTCGCCAGCCTGTGGTCTGAGGACGGCGTCACCCTGGCCTATTACGAGCGGGCGCTGACCGGCGGCTCCTATCTGAGGGCGCTGGGCAATTCGCTCACGCTGGGCGCCTGGGTCGGGCTGATCAGCGTCATCGTCGGCGTGCCGCTCGCCTGGGCGGTGAGCCGCACCAATGTGCCGGGCAAGCCGCTGATCCAGGCGACGGCGACGCTCTCTTATCTGTCGCCGCCCTTCCTCACCTCCATCGCCTTCGTGAATCTATTCAGCCCCAATGCCGGGATCATCAACGTCCTGCTGCGCGACGTGCTGGGGCTGGGGATCACCTTCGACATCTTCACCATGAGCGGCCTCGTCTTCGTCACGGCGCTGCACACCTTCCCTTTCGTGTACCTCTTGGCATCAAGCGCGCTGCAGTCGGTCGATGCGTCTTATGAGGAGGCGGCGCAGATCCTCGGCGCCAGCAAGATCCGCACGGCACTCACCATCACCGCGCCATTGGTGGCGCCCGCCATCCTGTCCGGCACGCTGCTCGCCTTCGTGAACGCCATCGCGCTGTTCGGCTCACAGGCGATCATCGGCCTGCCCGGTCGCATCGTGACGCTGCCGACGCGCATCTACGCGCTGTTCGACTATCCCCCGCAATACGGGCTGGCGGCGGCGCTGTCGCTGCTCTTCGTCGCCATCACCGTCATCGCGCTCTATCTCCAGCGCATGTTCCTGGCGCGGCGCTCCTATGTGACGCTCGGCGGCAAGGGAGCGCGCAGCCAATTGGTCGATCTCGGCCCCTGGCGCTGGGTGCTGTTCGGCGTCTGCGTGCTGGTGTGCCTGTTCGCCGTGGTCATGCCCTTCGCCTCGCTCATCGCCGTGTCGCTGAGCAAGTCGTGGGGGCTGGATTTCTGGCAGAGCCTGACGCTCGACAATTACAGGTTCATCCTGTTCGAGTACGACGTCACCCGCCGCGCCATCCTCAACAGCCTCGTCCTGGCGACCATCGCCGCCACCGCCTGCGTGGCCCTCGGCGCCATCATCGGCTGGATCGACGTGCGCACGAAGATGCCGGGGCGGCGCCTGCTCGACTACGCCTCGCTGGTGCCGCTCGGCCTGCCGGGCATCGTCATGGCGGTGGCGCTGCTGCAGTTCTGGCTGTCGGTGCCTTACATCGTGCTCTACGGCACCTTCGCCATCCTGCTGCTGGCCTATATCGGCCGCTACGTGCCGCTCGGCGTGCGTGCGGCGAACTCCTCGCTGCGCCAGGTCGACCCTTCGCTGGAGGAGGCGGCGCACATACTCGGCGCCTCCTGGGGCCACACCATGCGCGAGATCACCCTGCCGCTGATCCGGCCGGGCCTGCTCGCCGGCTGGCTGCTGGTGTTCGTGCCGGTGGTGCAGGAGCTCTCGGCGTCGATCCTGCTGTTCTCGTCCGGCACCATCACCCTCGCAGTGGCGGTCTACAACCTCTACGAGACCGGCTACATCGAGCCGGTCTCCGCCCTCGCCATGGTCAACATGACCATCATCGTCGTCGCCATGCTGATCGCGCACCGCCTCGGTGCCGGCCGCAAGACGGTGAGCGACGACAGCAGCACGTCGTTCGGAGGCGCACGCTAATGGCCAGGATCCTCATCTCCGGGCTGACCAAGTCCTATACCGGCAACGGCGCCGCGCTGAGCGCGCTCGACCTCGACATCAAGGACAACCAGTTCGTCACCCTGCTCGGCCCGTCCGGCTGCGGCAAGACGACGACGCTGCGCCTGATCGCCGGCTACATGACACCGGATGCCGGCACCATCCGGGTCGGCGACCGGGTCATCTCGTCGGCCGAAGGCGTCGCCCCGCCGGACAAGCGCGGCATGGGCATGGTGTTCCAGAACTATGCCGTCTGGCCGCACAAGACGGTCTACGAGAACGTCGTCTTCGGCCTGAAGCTGCGCCGGATCCCTTCGGAGGAGGCTCGGCGCCGCGTGCTGGAGACGCTAGCGCTGGTGAACCTCACGGGTCTCGAGAACCGCTTCCCGGCCGAGCTCTCCGGCGGGCAGCAGCAGCGCGTGGCGCTTGCCCGCAGCCTGGTCGTGGAGCCGGAGATCCTGCTGCTCGACGAGCCGCTGTCCAATCTCGACGCCAAGCTGCGCGAGCGCATGCGGCTCGAACTGAAGCAGCTCCAGCGGCGTACCGGCATCACCTTCGTCTATGTGACGCACGACCAGGCCGAGGCGCTGGCGCTCTCCGACCAGATCGCGGTCATGCATGGTGGCAAGCTCCAGCAATACGGCACGCCTGACGATGTCTACCGGCGCCCGGCCAACAAGATCGTCGCCGACTTCATGGGCATCGTGAACTTTGTGCCGGGCATCGCGCGCGGCGGCGAGACGATCGAGATCGACGGCGTCGAGATGCGCTCGCCGCATGCGGGCGGGCTCGTCCCCGGCGAGCCGATCGACGTCGCGGTGCGGCCGGAGAATGTGCGCCTGTCCCGCGACGGAGCGGACGGCAAGCGGCTCACCGGGACGATCACCGAGAAGACCTATCTCGGCAACCTCATCGAATACTGGGTGCAACTCGCCTCCGGCGCGGTGCTGCGGGCGCAGACGCATCCGCTGGAGCAGTTCGATCCGGGCGAGGCCGTGGGCCTCGTCATCGATGCTCAGGAGAGCAGCGTCTTCCCGCGCGGCGAGGCGTCACCCTCGACCAAACACTAGGCACGCATTCGAGAACGGAGAACATCATGCAGAGCGCGACCGCGCCGAAGCCCGTCGTCACCGGGCGCGAGCACTGGACGAAGAACGGCGATGCCGAGCTGTTCCTCTGGCAGAAGGCGCCCGCCGACGGGCGCACGCCGGCCGGCACCATCCTGTTCGTCCACGGCTCGTCCATGGCCTCGCAGCCGACCTTCGACCTGCAGGTGCCCGGCCGGCCGTGGTCCTCGGCGATGGACTATTTCGTCGACAAGGGCTTCGAGACCTGGTGCGTCGACATGCGCGGCTATGGCCGCTCCGACAAGCGGCCGGGCACGCGCGCGACCATCGCCGAGGGCGCCGAGGATCTGGTGGCGGCGACCGACTACATCATCCGCGAGACCGGGGCGACGTCGTTCCACACCTACGGCATCTCCTCCGGCGCGCTGCGCGCCGCCGCCTTCACCGAGCTCAAGCCCGAACGCGTGAAGCGCCTCGCGCTCGACGCCTTCGTGTGGACCGGGGAGGGCAGCCACACGCTGGAGAACCGGCGCAAGAAGCTCCCCGACTTCCGCGAGGGCGAGCGGCGGCCGATCGACAAGGCCTTCGTCTATTCGATCTTCAACCGCGACCATCCCGGCGCGGCTGAGGACAAGGTGATCGAAGCCTTCGCCGACGGCATCACCGCCCTCGACGATTCCATGCCGAACGGCACCTATATCGACATGTGCACGCGGCTGCCGCTCATCGACCCGGCGAAGATCACCGTGCCGACCATCATCATGCGCGGCGAGTGGGACGGCATCGCCGGCTTCGACGATCTCGCCGCCTTCTTCAAGCTTCTGCCCAATCCCGACAAGCAGTTCGCGGTGATGCCGGGCATCTCGCACGCCTCGATCCAGCAGAAGAACTACATGATCGTCTACCACATACTGCACGCCTTCTTCACCCAGCCGGACCCCGTCTATCGCGGCTGAGCAAGCACCAATCACAAAACAAAAGAACCGGAGGAAACCATGCTGAAGAACGCCATCGTGCATAGATCCGTGCGTTGCTGGCTTGCCGCCGGCGCGGGCCTCCTCATCGGCAGCTTCGCCTTCGCCGCCTCGGCGGAGGAGGTCGACATGGCCAAGGCGAAGGCCGAGGGCAAGCTGGTCTGGTACACCTCGACCGCCATCGGGCAGGCCAACAACCTCGCGCTGATGTTCGAGAAGCAGACCGGCATCAAGGTCGAGCTGTTCCGCTCGGGCGGCTCGGCCATCCTGCGCCGCTTCATGCAGGAAGCCTCCGCCGGCAAGATCGCGGCCGACGTGATGACGATGTCGGACCCGGCCGCGGCCGACCAGCTCTCCGAGAAGGGCACCTTCGTCGCCTTCAAGCCGAAGGACTTCGACAAGATCACCGAAACCGCGAGGAACAAGGACGGCTACTGGATCGCCCAGCGCCTCAACGCCATCACCATCTACATGCGCGGCGACAAGGTGCCGCCGGCCGAGCGGCCCAAGAAGTGGACCGACCTCACCGACGCGAAATATGACGGCAAGCTGGTGATGACCGACCCGAGCTTCACCTCGGTCCAGCTCACCACGGTCGGCGTGCTCGCCGACAAGTATGGCTGGGACTACTACGAGAAGCTGAACGACGGCGACATCATGATCGTCCAGGGCAACCAGCAGGTCGCCGACAACATCAAGCGCGGCGAGCGGCTCATCGCGGTGGGCGCGCTCGACGTCTACATCGCCGCCGACCGCCGCAACGGCCACGACTTCGTCTCGATCTATCCGGAGGACGGCACGCTGCTGATCCCCTCGCCGACGGGGATCATCAAGGGCGGCCCGCACCCGAACGCGGCCAAGGCCTTCGCCGAGTTCATGATCAGCCCCGAGGCGCAGAAGACCTTCCCGGAGACCGGCGAATATTCGGCGCGCGTCGACATGGCGCCGCCCGCCGGCAATCCCAAGGTCGACGAGATCAAGCTGATGCCGGTGGACTATGAGAAGCTGGAAACCCAGGCCGCCGAGATCAAGGAAAAGTTCAACGACATCTTCCGCTGACATAAGGCGCGGGTCCGGGCGCCTTCAGGCACCGGGGTCCGCTCGCCAGACCGACATGCGTCCGGCCTCCCGGGCGCCTGCGGCGAGTCCGATCGATCGGACCCGCCATCCCTCCACTCGACTTCCTAACCAAGACGGAACGACACATGAAACTCTGCCGCGTAGGTGAACTGGGCAAGGAAAAGCCGGCCCTCGTCGATGGCAATGGGCGGCTGCGCGACATCTCGCAGGTCATCGGCGAGATCGACGGCGGCGTGCTGGAGCGCGGCGACCTCGGCAAGCTGGCCGGCCTCGATGTCGAGGCGCTGCCGCTCATCGCCGGCACGCCGCGCTACGGCGTTCCGATCGCCAATGTCTCGAAGATGGTGTGCATCGGCCTGAACTATTCCGACCACGCCAAGGAAGCGGGCCTCGCCATCCCCTCCGAGCCGATCATCTTCCTCAAGGCGCCGAGCGCCTTCTGCGGCCCGAACGACCCGACCATCATCCCGGTCGGCTCCAGCAAGCTCGACTGGGAGGTCGAGCTCGGCGTGGTCATCGGCAAGACGACCCGCAACATCAGTGAGGCCGACGCCTTCTCGGCGGTGGCGGGCTATTGCGTGGTGAACGACGTCTCCGAGCGCGCCTTCCAGATGCAGAGCTCGCAATGGGACAAAGGCAAGAACTGCGACAGCTTCGGCCCCATCGGCCCGTGGTTCGTGACCAAGGACGAGGTGCCGGACCCGCAGGCTCTGGCGATGAAGGCGAGCGTCAACGGCACCGTCATGCAGGACGGCAGCACGTCGACCATGATCTTCGACGTGCGCACGCTGGTCTCCTATGTCAGCCGCTACATGACGCTGGCGCCCGGTGACATCATCGCCACCGGCACGCCGCCCGGCGTCGGCATGGGCCAGAAGCCTGAGCCGATCTGGCTGAAGGCGGGCGACGTGGTGGAGATCGAGATCGCCGGTCTCGGCCACCAGTGCCAGCGGGTGACCGCGCGAGGCTGACGCCGTCCAGCATGCCAGGCCGGGGATGCGCACTGGGCATCAGCCCATGCACGCATCCTCGGTCTTGCTGTATCCGGCCGGCTTCGGCGCGTTCTTCTGCGGCTGCCCTCGCCCGAGGGCGCCGTCGGAGCGCGCGCGCAGATAGACGAAGATCGCGTCGAGGTAGCACATCACGTTCGGGTTGGTGCCGAAGGCGGGCATGACGAGGTCCTGGCTGGCGCTGACGTTCTGCTTGCCGTTCGTCACCGTGTCGGTGAACTGGCTGTAGCTGAGCGTCTTGAGCGCGTCGACCAGCGAAGGGCCGAAGCTCGATCCCAGCCCGTCCGGTCCATGGCACTGCATGCAGTTGGCCGTGTAGCGGATGTAGCCGACCGAGGTGTACCAGTCGACGGTGCCGTCCTTGTCGATCTTGAAGGTCGGGTTGCCGTTCTTGTCGGCATATTCCCCGTCACTGGAACTGACGGCGGCCGGGTCGCCGGAGCCGTCGGCATTCACCTGCGACGGGACGAGGAGAAGGAGGGCGGCCATCACCGCCCGGATCCGTACCTGCATGTTGTCCTCCCATGCCGTCCGACTTCTCTGAGGGTCGGATCGTGACATGCCGTGGCGGACTGTCTTGCCACCGCGCACGGCGGTCAAGTCGGACGGTCAGTGATCACGCTTGTGTGGGGCCGTCGCGGTCCCGGTGCGGACCGGCGCCTGCCGCTCGACCCGGCGCAGCGTTTCGCGCAGCTGGCGGTCGATCGCGCGCAGGCGCACCTCGTCTGACGCCAGCGCCGCCAGCGCCATCAGGGTCTGCGCCTCGCGCTCGTCCAGCTTGCGGGGCTTGTAGTCGATGACGCAGAGAGAGCCGACGGTGAAGCCCTCATTGTCCATGACCGGCGCCCCCGCATAGAAGCGGAACAGCGGCTGGCCCTGCACGGCGGGATTCTTCGCGAAGCGGGGATCGCGCGACAGGTCCTCCACCGAGAAGACGCCCTTCTGCAGGATGGTGTGATTGCAGAAGGCCCAGCTGCGCGGCGTTTCGGGAAGGTCGAGGCCGAAGCGCGACTTGAACCATTGCCGGGTCGGCGTGAGCAGCGTGAGCAGCGCGATGGGCGCGTCGAGGTTGCGTGCGGCCAGCCAGGTCAGGCGGTCGAACGCCTCCTCGGGTGCGGTGTCCAGCAGCCCCGAACGCTCCAGCGCCACCAGCCTCTGGCTCTCGTTCAGCGCGATGGGAAAGGGCAGGTCGTCCTGAGCGACGATGACCTCGCCCGCATCCGCCAGCGAGGCGCGGATCGCCGCCGGCGCCTGGTCGGGCGCGTCGAGGCGGAGCACCCGGTCGGGCAGGGCGCGCGCCGACGCGGCGACGGCCAGCAGGCGGGTATGGCCGAGGGAGGGGTTCGAGGCCACGTTGTTCAAGAGCGCCAGCCGCTCGGGATCGGTCTCGTCGAGGTCGACGAGGATGGCATAGGGCCGCGCCGAGCCGATGGCGAACAGCGCGTCGTGCACATCGTCGAAGACCTCCGCCGTGCACTCGGCGACGTCGGCGAACAGGCGTTCATAGAAGGCAAGCCGTTCCGCCGGCGCCACGACGATCACGGTGGCCGAGGGCAGGGCCTCGTCCTGCGCGCGCTTTTCGATCAGCGCCATGATGTCCGCGCGATAGACGCGCCGGTGCCCGCCCGGCGTCTTCCATGACGGTACCGAGCCGCCCTCGATCAGCAGCTGCGCCGTGCGGATCGAGACGCCGAGCAGCCTCGCGGTGTCCGCTGTAGTCAGAATGTCCTTGTCGGTCTTTCCCATCGCTTTCCCGGCAGCTCACGCCCTTCACGCACCGGAAACGTTCAGCTTTCCGGCGTTGCGCTGACCTATTCCCTATCAAGCTGGGGATCGTCGCGCAAAATTATAAGAGTTGCTAAATTTGATAGATTTGATACTCATCTCGCCCCGACGGTGAGCGCATCTGCCCGCCGTCGTCGGAGGCGGTTCCCGCCCGCGCCGTGCTCTGCAGGCACGCGAGCGGACGGGAAGGCTCTGGCAGATCGTGTGAGTGAGTGGCGCCCCCCATGCGCCGGCAGCGCAGAGGATCAGCACCGCCCGCCCGATTGCTAGCCCAGCAGAACATTGCCCGTCCTGCCGCCCCCCCGTTCCCGACCAATGCGAGTTCCCTTCAACAAGGAAGTCCAAGATGATCACGCAAGCCGCGCATGCCGAGGATCGGGATTTTTCCCGGCGGGCGCATGAGAACCAGGCCCGGCTGACCGCCGGACTGAAGCCGAGCTACGACTTCATCGTCTGCGGCGCCGGAGCGTCGGGCTCCGTGGTCGCCCGGCGCCTGGCGGAGAACCCCGATGTCCATGTCCTGCTGATCGAGGCCGGCGGCAGCGACGACGCCGAGACCGTGCTCGACCCCGCCCAATGGCCCGCCAATCTCGGCAGCGAGCGCGACTGGGGATTCCAGGCGCAGCCGAACCCGCACCTGAACGGCCGCGCCCTGCCCATGTCCATGGGCAAGGGGCTGGGCGGCGGCTCCAGCATCAACGTCATGGTGTGGGCGCGCGGGCACCGCAGCGACTGGGACCATTTTGCCGCCGAGGCGGACGATCCGGCCTGGGGCTACGACGCGGTGCTCGACATCTATCGCCGGATCGAGAACTGGCAGGGCGCGCCCGACCCCGACTATCGCGGCACCTCCGGTCCAGTATGGGTGCAGCCGGCGCCAGATCCCAGCCCGATCGCGGGCGCCATGGTCGATGCGGCGCGCGAGCTCGGCATTCCCGCCTATGACCATCCCAACGGCCGGATGATGGAAGGGGCGGGCGGCGCCGCCATCAGCGACGCGCTGATCCGCGACGGGCGGCGGCACTCGCTCTATCGCGCCTATGTCCGCCCTATGCTCGACCGTCCGAACCTGACGGTGCTGACCGATACGCTGGTGCGTCGCGTGCTGTTCACCGGCCGGCGGGCGACCGGCGTGGAAATCGTCCGCGGTGGAGAAGTGCTGATCGTCGGCGCGGAGAAGGAGATCGTGCTGTCGCTCGGCGCCATCCACACGCCGAAGGTGCTCATGCATTCCGGCATCGGCGACCGCGCCGAGCTGGACCGCTTCGCCATCCCCGTGGTGCAGCACCTGCCCGGCGTCGGGCAGAACCTGCAGGACCACGTCTCGTTCGGCTGCATCTGGGACTATGCGGAGCCGCTCGCGCCGCGCAACAGTGGCAGCGAGGCCACGCTCTACTGGAAGAGTCGGCCGGACCTCGACGCGCCGGACCTATTGTTCTGCCAGCTCGAATTCCCCGTCGCGAGCGAGCGGACGGCGGCGAGGGGCGTGCCCGAACATGGATGGACTATGTTCGCCGGCCTTGCACAGCCGGCGAGCCGCGGGCGGGTGCGCCTGCAGGACAGCGATCCGTTGGCGCCGGTCGCCATCGACGCGAACATGCTGTCCGATCCCGCCGACATGGACACGGCCGTCGCCTGCGTCGAGCTGTGCCGCGAACTCGGCAATGCGCACGCCTTCCGCCCGCTCGTCCGCGGCGAGGCGATGCCGGGCAACCTCAAGGGCGAGGCGCTGAGGCAGTTCATCCGCGAGGCCGCCGTCACCTATTGGCACCAGAGCTGCACCGCCAAGATGGGCCGCGACCCAATGTCGGTCGTCGATGCCTCGCTCCGGGTCTACGGGGTCGACGGGTTGCGGGTCGCCGACGGCTCGATCATGCCCCGCGTCGCCACCGGCAACACACAGGCGCCCTGCGCCGTCATCGGCGAACGCGCCGCCGCGATGCTGCGCACCGCGCACGGCCTGTGATCATCGCCCCGACCGGCGCCGCGGCGCGGGCCTCGATGCGGGAGGGAGGCCGTCGAGGACGGTCCTCCTCGCGCATCCCACGGCACACATGCGGCGGCCGGGGGAACGCCCCTCCTTTTCGCGGAACTGGAAGGTTCTGGATCAATGCATCAACTCGTGAGTGTCAGCCGGCACGAAGTCCCGGCAAATCCGCTCGATCGTCCTTTCCCTCTCGGACGCGTGCTGGTGGTCGACGACGACCGCGACATGCGCCACGCCGTCATCGGTCATCTGAACGAGCACCGATGCCACGCCGTCGGCTGCGGCGTCCGCGACATGCCGCATCATCTGCGGCACGACCAGTTCAGCCTCATTGTGCTGGACGTCCAGTCCGGCCCGCCCGACCGTTTCGCGGTGCTGCGCCAGATCCGCGACCGTTCGCCCGTGCCGGTGATCCTTGTCGCCTGCCAGCGCTGCAACGACGCCGACCGCATTGTCGCCCTTGAGCTCGGCGCCGATGATTGCCTCATCAAGCCTTTCGACCCGCGCGAATTGCTGGCGCGGGCCGGGGCCATCCTGCGCCGGCAGGAAATGGGCCGGCAGCTCACCGCCAGGCCGGTGCGGGGCGGCTACCGCTTCAACGGTTGGGAGCTGAGGCGCCGCACGAGGCGGCTGACCGATCCCTCCGGCAAGGCCGTCGATCTCACCAAGGGCGGCTATGCGCTGCTGGTGGCGTTCCTCGAGGCGCCGCTGCGGCCGCTGTCGCGCGAGCAACTGCTGAGCGCTACGCGCACGCATCAGGACGTGTTCGACCGCAGCATCGACGTCCAGGTGCTGCGGCTGCGGCGCAAGCTGGAGCCGGACCCGGCCCAGCCGCGGCTTATCCGGACCGAGCGCGGCATCGGCTATGTCTTCGATGCCGCCGTGGAGACCGTGTTCTGAGGCGGCCCTGCCGATCAGGCCGCCGTCCGTGCCGCCTCGCGCATGAACCGGCCCGGCGGCTGGCCGACATGCCGGCTGAAGGCGGTGCTGAAGGTGCTGGCCGACCCGTAGCCGATGCGCCGTGCTACTTCGTCCAGCGCGATATGCCCGCCGCGCAAGAGGTCCTTGGCGAGGGCCATACGCCAGGCCAGCAGATACTCCATCGGGCATATGCCGACGGTGCGGGCGAAGCGGTCGAAGAAGGCCGACCGCGACATGCCGGTCCCGCGCGCCAGCTCGGCGACCGTCCAGGCCCGCTCGGCCTCGCCGTGCATCTGCCTGAGCGCCAGCGCGATGCGTGGGTCCGCCAGCCCGCGCAGCAGGCTCGGCGAGGCGTCCTCGCGGGGCGCAGCCCGCAGCGCCTCGATCAGCAAGATCTCGACGAGGCGCGCGAGCACGAGGTCGCGGCCGATGGCGTCCTCGCCGGCCTCCTCGCCGAGGACACGCACCAGCTGGGACAGCCGCGGGATGCCGCGGACATGGATCATCGCCGGCAGCAGCGCCACGAGGAGGGCGGCGTCCGGCGATTCGAAGGTGAAGTGCCCGCCGAACAGCCGGACGTCCGGCGGCCCCTCGGCGCGCCCGTGCCGCACTTCCCCGGTCGGCGTCGGGGTCGCCCTCGGGTCGAGCGGCGCCAGCGCCACCGGCTCGAAGCCGGACATGGTGAAGGCGGGTGTCGCCGGCAGCAGCACGAAGTCGCCTTCTTCCAACGCGACCGGTGCCTTGCCGTCGAGGGTGAGAAGGCAACGCCCCTCGATCACCGCGCAGAAGCCGGGCTGTCCGAAGTCGGAATAGCGCACGCCCCAGCGCCCCGCGCCGCTCATCGCCTTGGAGTAGACGGCGCGCGGCCGCAGGAGCTGGACGATCTGGGACAGAGGGTCTGTCATTCTCGGACTATCTCAAACGAAATAGCGACTTCGGATTGATGATGGTCCCGAGTGTGGCGGCTATTTCCACAGCGTCAACGTCACAGGAGCGAGATGTGAAAACCATACTCATCACCGGCTGTTCGTCCGGCTACGGGCTGGAGACCGCCCGCTACTTCCATTGCCGCGGCTGGACCGTGGTCGCCACCATGCGCAATCCGCGCGAGGATCTGCTGCCCTCCTCGGAGCGGATGCGCATCCTGCCGCTCGACGTCACCAACCCCGAGAGCATCGCCGCCGCCTTCGAGAACAGCGGGCCGATCGACGTGCTGGTCAACAACGCCGGCATCGGCGTGGTCGGTGCCTTCGAGGCGACCCCGATGGAACATGTGCGCAAGGTGTTCGAGACCAACACCTTCGGCGTGATGGCGATGACGCAGGCGGCGATCAGGCAGTTCCGCGCCCGCCGGTCCGGCGTGATCGTGAACGTCACCTCCAGCGTCACGCTGGCGGCCATGCCGCTGGCGGCTGCCTACACCGCCAGCAAGATGGCCATCGAGGGCTTCACCGCCTCGCTCGCCTTCGAGCTCGCCGCCTTTGGCGTGCGGGTGAAGCTGGTCGAACCCGGCTATGCCCCGACCACCCGCTTTGCCCAGAACGTCGACATCGACATCGCCGACCTCATCCCCCCGGACTATGCCCCCTTCGCCGAGCCGATCTTTGCCGAATACGCCCAGCCCGCCATGGTGACGCGGGAGATCGATGTCGCCGAGGCCATCTGGCAGGCGGCGACCGATATAGAGGGCCGGCTGCGCTTTCCCGCCGGCGCCGACGCGGTGGCGCTGGCGCAGCTGGGCTGACGGAGGCTCAGGACGCCCGCCGCGGCCGGTCGCGCTCGCGCTGGGCGGCGCCCGCCCATACGTCCTCGCCGATCCGCCACAGCGGCGGCATGCGCGCGAAGGGCGGGATGGTGTGGGCGATGACCGCGATGGCGAGGCGCCCGTCGGCGCCGACCTTGGCGTGGATCGCCTTGACGTGCGCCTTCACCGTGTCGACGCCGACGTCGAGGATGGTGGCGATGTCCTCGTTCGACTTGCCGCGGGCGATCCAGGAGCCGACTTCGAGCTGGCGCGGTGTCAGCTCGGGGAAGGCGATGCGCAGCCGGTCGGTTGGCGTCAGCGTGGCGAGGGTGCGCTGGAAGGCCTGCCGGTAGCTGCGCATGATGTGCGGGCGGAAGGCCTCCAGCCGGTCGCGCGCGGCGTCGCTGAAGGCCGTCCGCCCGATCGTCCGGAAGCCGTTGATGGTCAGCACATAGGCCTCGTGCCGCATGACGATGGACATGATGTGCCGGGCGTTGGACGGCAGGAACACCTCCCGCGCGATCGGCAAGGCGAGGAATTCCTCGTCGCTGAAGAAGTCGGATTCGCGCAGCGCCCGCTCGCCGAAGAAGGCGGGGTCGTAGCGCCAGAAGGCGTGGCTGTGCATGTGGCGGGCATAGGCGGCGATGCCTTCCGCCCGCCGCGCCGGGTCGTCCTCCACCGACAGCAGCGAGCGGAACTCGCCGCTGGTGTGATGGAACTCGGAATAGGTCACGACGTCGGCGTCGATAAGACGTCCAACGCCGGCGAACAAAGCCGCGGGCAGGGTGATGAGGTCGGGCTCGGCCTCGTAGAGACCTATGATCTCCTGCGCCAGCCCGGCGTCGTGGGATGTACCCTCTGGGGTAATGGCGCGTTCCGCCGCCTGCATTGCATCATCACCTGTCGCAATGTGTAGCCGCGCCCCTCGACCATGCTAGCGCACGGTGGAGGGGTACGCGACGGCTTTTGCGTCGGCTATCGGCCGGTGCGCCTCGCTTCCAGTGGATGGCGACGGCGCAGCCGCTCATCTTGGATCGCAACGCCGGCAAGCGGGATGGAGCTAAGCATGTGGAAGGATCCCGTCGGCAATACGCCGTCGATCGTGCAGACCAATTTCGGCCCGTGGGGGACCTCGCTTCCGGCCGACGGGGAGAGCTACTGCGCCCCGACCTCGGTGGTGATGGGGCTCTATTATCTCGGCGGCAACGGCTTCACCCAGCTCGCCCCGGCGAGCTATGCCGGCCCCGACGACCGCGAGAGCATCCTGTTCGAGCGGCTGATCGCCGGCATAATCGGCACCTCGCCCACCCAGGGCACCGGCTCGCTTGCAGGCCTTGCCGACTATTTCGCCGCCCGTGGACTTGGGCTGGACCAATACACCTACATCAGCACCGGCATCCCTGACGTGCAGTGGCTCGATACCCAGCTGGCACCGAACTACGTCGAGGATCCGCAATGGATCTCGCTCACCGTCTTCTCAGTCGGCTGGTTCTACAAGCCGAAGGACGACGAGCCCACCTGCGGCTGCACCCTCTGCAATGATGGCGGGCACACGCTGGCGCCGCTCAAGGTCGACCTGTTCACGCAGAAGGTCACGCTCAACAACGCCTACCCGATGTCGTTCCTCGACGTGCCCAACGAGCCGTCGAGCAACCCGCAGACCGTGGAGCTTCAACTCGTGCCGGAAGGCATGACGGTGGAGGGCCTGAACGACCCGCAGCAATACAGCGAGGTCATGACCGACATCCTCGGCAGCGGCGACGACTTCGCGATCCTGTGGCTCGCCGAGAGCTGGATCATCTCGGCGTCCGCGCTTCCGACCACGCCCGGCTACGCGCCGGCGACCTGGCAGATCGACGGCCCCAAGAGCCTCAACACCAACGAGGCGACGCTCACCGTGCTGGCGCCGCTCGCCGGCCGTGGCGGCTTCGTGAAATATGGCGAGGGGACGCTGCTGCTCACCAATTCCAACCGCCTGATGGGCCGCAACGAGGTCTGCAACGGCACGCTGGCGAGCACGCTGACGACCGACACGCCCTTCGGCACGTGGACCGTCGTCCTGCGCAACGGCGGCGCGCTGGCGCTCGCGCCGGAGACCTCCGATCCGGTCGCGGTGGAGATCGCCTCGGGCCATCTCGCGCGCTTCATCGTCGATGCCGGCGGCGGCACCCTCCGGCTGGACGGCACCAACAGCTATTCGGTCACCCTCGGCGGCTGCGACGACGGCGAGCTGCCGAATATCGTGCTGGCCAATGACGGCACGCTGGCGATCGCCCCAGGCGGCGGGATATCCGCGCTCGGCACGAGCCAGAAGGTGCTGGTCACCGGCACGGACGGCAACCTGCCGATTGTCACCGATGGCATCGTCACCCCCGCCATTCTCGGCATCGACACCGACCTGTCGGGCAAGTTTGTCACCTATGACGTCACCAGTGGCTTCATCGCGGCGTCGCCGACGCTTTCGACCAGCCTCGGCATCAACAGCGTCACGGTGAGCACCGTCTACGAGGTGGTGGACGAGCAGGTCATCGACAGCGGCGCCGCCCCGCAACTGGCGGCGCTGGAGCTGAATGGCGGCACGGTATCCGGCAGCGGGGCGCAGCTTCTGGTCGGCAATCAGGCCGCAGGCGGCGTGGCGGGCATCATCATGAATGCCGGCAGCATCGGCGTCGACACGCTGACCATCGGCGCCGCCGCGGCCATCGTCTATGCCTCCACGTCGGATGGGCTGGAGATCAGCTCGAATTTGAGCGGCAGCGGCGGGCTCAGCCTGTTCGGTCCCGGCACGCTCACCCTGTCGGCGGACAATAGCGGCAGCCTGTCCGGCATGGTGAACGTGAACACCGGCACGCTCATTGCCGCCGGCACCTCGGCAACCGGCTCCGGGACCGTGCAGGTGCATTCGGCGGGCAGACTGGAGGTCACCGGCAGCGTCGCCGGGCCGATCGACGTCGCGCAGGGGGCGACGCTGCATCTGGAGAACGGGACGCTGGAGGGTGCGGTCTCAATCGCCGCCGTCGGCGACAGCCCGATGCCGGGCGGCATCTTCGAAGGGGCCGGTGTGATCTCCGGCGAGGCCACCATCGGCGGCATCGTCCGTCCGGGGCCGCTGACAGGCATTCTGGAGTTCCAGGCGACGGCCACGATCGCCGGCAGCGCCATGATCTACTGGCGTCTGGAGAAGCTGGTGGCGGACGTCGATTCCAAGCCGGGCGAGGGATGGAACGGCTACCTGTTCAACGACGCCAGCAGCGGCGTGGGCCTCTCGGGGGACGCGCCCATGTACCTGCTCGAATTCGCCGGCCTCGGTGTTCATCCCGATGCCGGCGATCCGTTCTGGAAGCAGCCGCGCCGGTGGCAGTTCATGATGTTCCCGAACGGCTACGCGAACATCTGGTTCGGCGATGGCAACCTCTATTACAGCGCGGGCAATTTCGGCTTGGTCCTCGAGTCGGACAACTCGGTCTATCTCACCTGGACGCCGACTGACCCGCAGGGCCCCGCGCAGCGCCGCCGGGCGCAGATCGCCGCGCGGAACAGGTCGCTGTCGCGGAAATAGAGCCGCCCCCGAGGTCTCCCCGGAGGCGGCATGAGCTCACTTCGCAGGAGCCTTGGCAGCCTTCTCGATCAGCGCCGCCACCGCTTCCGGCTGCGACATGAACACGGCGTGGCTGCCCTTGACCTCGACGGGTGTGCTGCCGGCGCGCTTGGCCATAAAGCGCATCAGCTCCGGGTTGATCGCCCGGTCGTCGGTGGCGATGAGCGCCCAGCTCTTCTTGCCCTTCCAGGCCGGGTGCTTGATCCGGGTCTCGAAAGCGACCTTGGACGGGAAGACCTGCGAATTGGCCATGAACTTCGCTTCCGCCGCCGGCACGTCGGCGGCGAAGTCGGCGGCATAGACCTTCGGATCGAGATAGAGAAACCCGTCCTCCGTCGCCTTGATGCCGGTCGTCGCGGGCGGCGTGCGGCCGGCGAGGTCGAGCAGGTTCTCGCCGGCATCCGGCTGGAAGGCGGCGATGTAGACGAGGCTCGCGACGTTGTCGGCGTTGCCGGCCTCGGTGATGATCATGCCGCCATAGGAGTGGCCGACCAGCACGGACGGGCCTTCCTGCAGGTCGAGGATGCGCCTGGCCGCCGCGACGTCGGCCTCCAGCGTGGTCATCGGCGGCTGCACGACGGTGACGTTGTAGCCCTTGGCGACGAGCAGGTCATGCACCTTGCGCCAGCCCGATCCGTCGGCCAGCGCCCCATGGACGATGACGACGTTCCTGACCGGATCGGCGGCATGCGCCGGCACGCCGGCGGCGAGTGCGAGAAGCATGCCGCCGGCAAGCGACAGCGAGATAAGCGAGTTCAGTCCCATGATGTGGTTCCTTCCATGTGCGTGGGGGATTTCGGTTCATTCCGTTTCGCGGCGTCTTGTCCGGGCGGAGCGACGCTTCTCGTGTCCTGCGAGCCGCGGCGGGAGGGCGCGGGGCGTCGGGCAAAGCCTCTCCGTCGCCGGACTGTCGCCAGCCGGTGGCCTTGGTCGGGGAGGGGGATCAGTGGCTGGGGCGGTGGGCGCCGCCGCCGGCTCAGCCGTCCTTGTAGTAGTAGCTGTAGCCGTTGATTGCCGGCACGCCGCCGAGATGGGCGTAGAGGACCTTCGAGCCGTCGGGGAAGAAGCCCTTGCGCGTCAGGTCGATCAGGCCCTGCATGGATTTGCCCTCATAGACCGGGTCGGTGATCATCGCCTCGGTCCGGGCGGCGAGGCGGATCGCCTCGTTGGTCTCTTCCGACGGCACGCCATAGGCGGGGTAGGCGTAGTCCGGATTGATGACGATCTCGTCCTCGCGGACCGTGCGGCCGAGGCCGACGAGTTCAGCGGTGTCGTCGACGATGCGGCGCACCTGCGCCCTCGTCCGCTCCAGCGTGCCGGAAGCGTCGATGCCGATGACCCGCTCGGCCCGGCCCTGATGGGCGAAGCCGACGATCATGCCGGCCTGGGTCGAGCCGGTGACTACACAGACGATGATGTAGTCGAAGCGGAAGCCGAGTTCTTCCTCCTGCCGGGCGACCTCCTCGGCGAAGCCGACATAGCCGAGCCCGCCGAACTTGTGCACCGAGGCGCCGGCCGGGATTGGATAGGGCCGGCCGCCCATCGCCTCGACCGAGCGGATGGCGTCCTCCCAGCTCTGGCGGATGCCGATGTCGAAGCCGGCATCGATCAGCCGGCTGTCGGCACCCATCAGCCGGGTCATCAATATGTTGCCGACCCGATCATAGACGGCGTCGTAATGCGGGACCCATTTCTCCTGGATCACCACGCATTTCATGCCGATCTTGGCGGCGGTCGCCGCGACCATGCGGGTATGGTTCGACTGCACGCCGCCGATGGAGACCAGCGTGTCGGCTCCGCAAGCGATGGCGTCCGGCACGATATATTCGAGCTTGCGCAGCTTGTTGCCGCCCATGGCGAGGCCGGAATTGCAGTCGTCGCGCTTGGCGTAGATCTCGACCTTGCCGCCGAGCGCCGCCGACAACCGCGGCAGCGGCTCGATCGGCGTCGGGCCGAAGGTGAGGGGATAGCGTTCGAATTTATCGAGAAGCGACACGAAGAGTGACACGAATCTTGCCTCCGTCAGCGGTTTTCATCAGCGGCGTGACGGAAGGGAAGATAGGGGCTTTCGTTCGAAAGGTGCTCTCTAAGTGAAGTTATGGATTTCCTTATTTTACAAGTCATAAGTATAGTCCGAGAGATTTGGTGCCAGGAAAATTCATAAAATGGAAGATCCTTTCACGCCGTCTCTCGACCGTACCGACATGCGCATCCTGCGTGCGCTTCAGGCCGAAGGGCGGCTGACCAATGCCGAGCTTGCCCTGCGCGTGAACGTGAGTGCCGCCACCTGCCACCGGCGCACGCAGCGCCTGTTCGACGAGGGCTACATCACCGGCGTGCGGGCGCAGGTCGCGCCGGCCGCCGTCGGGCTCGGGGCGCTGGTCATGGTGGGGGTGGTGCTGGACCGCTCGACGCCGGAGAGCTTCGCGGCGTTCGAAGAGGCGGTGCTGAAGCTGAAGGAGGTGCTCGACTGCAATCTGGTCGCCGGCGACTTCGATTACCTTTTGAAGATCAGGGTCCGTGACATGGCCGACTTCAACAAGCTGCACGGCCAGAAGCTGATCGCTCTGCCGGGCGTGCGGCAGACCCGGACCTTCTTCGTCATGAAGGAAGTGAAGGAGGATGCGCGCCTGCCGTTCTGAGGGCGCTGGCGATGCGCCGTGCCGCGCGCGTGGCCCTCAAATGGCCTTGCGTCGCGTCGACGATGTTCAGCGACGGCGCTTGCCCGAGCCCTGCGGGTCGTCGATCAGCTGCCAGATACGCTTGGCGCACACGACGATATGCTCGGAAGAGGCGATCACCTCGGCGCTGCCCCCCGGCAGCTTCAGAGCATTGCGGCGCGTCGCCTCGGCCTGGGCGATGATGGCGGTGAGCGCCTCCGCGATCTGGTGGCGCATGTCGACGTCGATGATCGGCAGGGCGAACGAGGCCAGCTCGCCATATGTTTCGGGATCGGGCCGGGCGAGGCAGATCGACGCCGCCACTTCGGCCGTGTCGACCACGCAGGACAAGCTCCGATGCTCCGGCGGAACCAGTGACAGGTGATGTTGCGGTTTCACGGCGGTCGGCTCCCAAGACTGAGCTACGGCTAGCAATGTAGCGGCTCCGTGGGAACGCGGGTGTAAAAGGTTGCAAATTGTCGGGGCGGGCCGCGTATACGCGGCTATTGCAGCGTCCTCGTCGCCGGGCCGTCGAGCGGCTTCCTGTATTTGGATTTGCCCACAGGGCTCGCCGCCGTCTTCAACCTGTCGGACAGCTCGGCCGCCTCCCTCAACAGCGGCTGATCAAGGCTGCCGGCGAACCGGCTGACCAGCGGCGCCAGGAGGGCTTCGGCCTCCCGTACGCGATCCTGCCTCTGCCACAGACGGGCGAGGCTGACCGCGGCCTTGATCTCCCAGAACAGCGCCTCCTGCTCGCGGGCGATGTTCAGGGCCGTCGCCAGCCGCTGCTCGGCTTCGCCGCCGGCGTCGGTGCCGCCCCTGAGCGCAGCAAGTTCGCCGGCGAGCCGCCAGAGCTCGGGGGCGAACCAGCCTTCCTCGTTCTGCTCCGAGCGGGCCAGGGCCTCCTCCAGACAGGACAAAGCGCGGTCGAACTCGCCGACTTGGGCCAATGCCGCGGCATATTCGGCAAGGAAGACGATGTAGTAGACGCCGTAGGAGATGTTCCGCAGCCGGCCCAGCGCTTCCCCCAGGCTCTTGATGCCGTTGGAAAGGTCGCCTTCGCGGATCATGAGGACGCCGGCGAAGCACTGGCCCCAGACCTGCCAGAACTCGATCCCGTCCCGCGCCGATTCATCGACGAGCATACCGACGAAGCGGCGCGCGCGGACGAGGTCGTCGGCGAAGAACGCGACCGGGCATGCCGCCTGCACCAGCACCTGGCAGAGCGTCAGCCGGTCGTCGCTGGCCTCGGCGGAGGCGACGATGTCGTCGATCTCGGCAATGGCCGCATCGAACGAGCCCTGAAGCCAGAGGATGCGGGCGAGGAAGCAGCGGCCGGTGGCCTTCTGCTCGAACACGAAGCGGATGATCTGCGAGCCGGTGATGGGGACGACATAGCCCTTCACCATCGGCTCGAGATAGCGCCGCGCCTCCGTCTGCCGGCCGAGCAGATGCAGGATGTAGCCGATCATGCGGTAGCCGACATAGCTGTCGTTCAGGTCGCTGCCGCGCGCGGCCACCTCCGCGAAGCGATGCGCCAGCGCCAGCGCCTCCCTGAACCGGCTCTGGTTGAGCAGGCCCGACCAGAGGCCCCACAGGGCGCGCAGCTGGTAGTCCCGGTCGTCCAGCGCCTCGGCGAGCTCGAGCGTCCGCTCCCAGGCGGTGCGGGTCTCGTCCACCTGTCCCCTGATCTGCATCAGCGACCAGGCGAGCACGGCCTGCAGGCGCATCTGGATGTGTGGCGCGCGGTCAAGGTCGGTGCTCGCAAGCGCCAGCCGCACCTGCTGGTGGGACTCGGCGATGAGCTGGAGCTGGAACCAGAGGGGCACCGCTCCGAGGGTGAGCGCGACGCCGATCTCTGCATCGCCTTTCGGCGAGAACGCCCAGTCCAGAGCGGCGCGCACATTGTCGATCAGATGCCGGTGGTCCTCGGTCCATGCCGGGGCGGGCTGGATCTCCCAGGCGAGGTTGGCGCGGTGGAGAGCGTCGCGGAAGATGGCCGCGTGACGGCGCCGAAGCAGCTCGACCTTGCCGCTCTCCGCCAGCTTCACGGCCGCATAGGCCCGCGTCGTGTCGAGCAGCCGGTAGTGCGCCTGCAGGCCATGCACATCGGCGGTGATCAGCGACTTCTCGACGAGATTGGCGACGGCGTTGACGATCTCCGAATCCGTGGCCTCGTCGTCGGCGATGATGGCGACCGCGTCGTCCATGGTGAAATTGCCGGCGAGGATGGCGAGCTGCCGGAGCACGAGCTGCTCGAAGGGCGGCAGCAGCGCGTAACTCCAGTCGAGCAGGGTGCTGAGCGTCTGGTGGCGGCGGAGCGCGGTCCGGCGGCCCTGCAGCTGCAGGCGGAAGCGGTCGTCCAGCCGGCTCGCCAGGCCCGCGACGCCGAGGCTTTCGACCCGTCCCGCCGCGATCTCGATGGCGAGCGCGATCCCGTCCAGCCGGCGGCAGAGATAGGCGACGAGGGGCGCTTCCGCGTCGGTGAGCTGGAAGCCGCCGAGATTGGCCGCGGCGCGCTCGACGAAGAGCTGCACCGCCGGATAGGCGAGGGCCTCGGCGCTGGAGAGGTTCGCCCTCGTAGGCGGCACGTCGAGCGAGGACAGCCGATGGATGCGCTCGCCCTCGACGCGCAGCGGCTCGCGGCTGGTGGCGAGGATATGGAGGTCCTCGCCGCCATTGCCGAAGAGCTGTTCGGCGAGGTGCGAGACGGTCTCGATGACATGCTCGCAGCTGTCGAGGAGAAGGAGCAGCGGCTTCGCCCGCGTCGCGGCGATCAGGCTCTGCGTCGGCGATTCCGAGCGAAGACCCACACCCAGCGCCGCGGCGAGCGCCGCCGGCACGAGCTGGGGATCGCCGAGCGCGGATAGGTCGACGAAGCAGACGCCCTCGCTGAAGCGGCCCCGCATTTCGTGCGCGACCGCGATGGCCACCGTCGATTTGCCGATGCCGCCCGGCCCGACGATGGAGACGAAGCGCTGCTCTACCAGCAGGGCCTTCACCTGCTGGACGGTTTCGCTGCGGCCGACGATACGGGCGAGCGCCGGCGGAAGGCTCGGGCTGTCCGCCGCCAGGGCCGGGGGCATCTCCCGCGCACCGACCGCATCCGAGCGTTCCACCGGGAAGACGAAGGAATAGCCCCGTCCGGGGATGTTGACGATGTAACGGCGGCCGTCCTGTCCGTCGCCGAGAGCGCGCCGCAGCGCGCCGATATGCACGCGGAGATTGGCCTCTTCCACGAACGTGTCCGGCCAGGCGCGCTGGATCAGCTGCGCCTTGCTGACCACTTCGCCCTGCTGCTCGAGAAGGGCGAGCAGGATCGCCCGCGCCCTGCTGCCGAGATTGATCGGGGTCTCGTCCTCCACCAGGAGTTGCTGCCCAGGGAAGAAGGTGAAAGGCCCGAAGGACAGCTGCCCGACTGACGCTGCGTCCCGTTCGATCACCGTGATTCCGTCAATGCTATCGATGTGCTGGGGTCTGTGGCCGGCGTTATACCACCCCGATCGGCCGCACGCGACAGGATCGCGGCCCGAGCCTGTGGGCTCATGTCGCGCCGAGGCTGAGGCGAAGGCCGCGCAGCATGTATCGTTGCAACCCGATGAACATGATCAGCACGGGCAGGCTGGCGACGAGGACCGCGGCCATCACGTCGGGCCAGTCGACCGCGTAGCGTCCGGCGGTCAGCGCGTTGACCCTCAGCGGCAGCGTGAAGTTGGCCGGGCTCCGCAGCAGCGTCAGCGCCAGCACGAATTCGTTGAAGGCGGTGATGAAGGCGAAGGTCGCCGTCACCAGGATGGCCGGCACGGACAGTGGAAGGATGATCGAGCCGAGTATCTGCCGGCGCGAGGCGCCATCGAGCAGGGCCGCCTCCTCCAGTTCCACCGGGATCGCGTCGATATAGCCGCGCAGCATCCACACGGCGAAGGGCACCTGGAACGCTGAATAGAGCAGCACCAGCGCGAAGCGCGTGTCGGTGAGGCCCATTCCCGCGATCATCTGGGAAAGACCCAGCACCAGCATGATCGGCGTGAGCATCTGCGTGCCAAGCAGCGCCTCGGAAAAGGCCCGCCGGCCGCGGAAACGGAAGCGGGAGAGGGCATAGGCCGCGGGCAGGGCGACGAGGGTCGAGGCGATGGCGGTTGCAAGGGCGATGACGAGGCTGTTGACGAGGGACGTGCCGAGCTCGGTCCTGAGCCACATGCCGGCCCAGAAGGCGCCCATGTCCTCGCCGCCCCTGCGGCGATAGATGGTGTCGAGCGCCACCGCGAAGGGAAACAGGTTCAGGCCGAGCAGCGGGAGGAGGGCGCCCCAGTAGAGCAGGCTGCGCCTAAGCATGGGCCGGGCGTTCCAGCGCGCGGAGCATCAGGATTGTCAGCGCGGCGAGCCCGCCGAGCAGGAGAATGGAGAGCGCCGCCGCCTCGTCCAGGCGGCCGAAGGTGAAGGCCAGCTTGTAGAGATAGGTTACGAGGATATCCGTGCCGTTCGCCGGGCCGCCCTGCGTGAGGATCCAGATGATCGGAAACGAGTTGGTGACATAGGCGATGTTGAAGATCAGCACGATCCAGATGAACGGCCGCAGCAGCGGCAGGGTGAGGAACTTCAGCCTATCGACGGCACGGGCGCCATCGAGGCGCGCCGCGTCGTAGAGGTCGTCCGGGATCGACGACAGGCCGGCGAGAAGGATCACCGTGCTGAAGGGGACGGAGACCAGGATCGCGATCAGGATTTCGAAGCCGAAGGCGGCGGGCACGGAGCCGAGCCATGGGATCGGGCGGTCGAGAAGGCCGGCTGCCACGGCCAGCCGGTTCAATAGCCCGCCCTCGTCGGTGAGCGCGTGCCGCCAGACCACCGCCATCGAGGCGACGGAGATCGCCCATGGCGCAAGCACCAGGAACTGGGCGAGCCCGCGGCCGAGGAAACGCTGGTTCAGTATCAGCGCCGTCGGCAGGGCTATGAGCACCGTTCCTGCCACCACCGAGCCGGTCCAGATGCCGGTGCGCAGCAGGATCGCCGGCAGCAGCGGGTCCGCCGCGAGGCGGGCGAAGTTCTCCCACCCGACATAGGCGCCGATGCGCCCGAAGCGCGACACCTCGGACAGCGACATCCGCACGAGCAGCAGCACGGGCACCAGGGCGATGAGCCCCGTCGCCATGGCGCTCGGCGCGAGGAGCAGAAGCAGCAGGTTGCGGTTCTGCGTGAGCCTGCTTTGCGTGGACTTGATGTCAGCGGCGGGCAAGGACGTCGTCGATCTGCCGCGCGGCATCGGTCATCGCTTCGGTCGATGTCTTCTGGCCGAGATACATGGTCTGCAGGGCGCGCACGGTGATGTCCGAGATTTCCGGCCAGCCCTTGATGGTCGGGAAGAAGCGCGCATAGGCGAGGCCGGCGGCGAAGGCGGCGATGTCCGGATTGTCCTTGTAATAGCTGCTGGCGGCCTCCGAGACGGTGACGGGAAGCAACCCCTCGGCGCGGTCGAATTCGGTGCGGTACTTGTCGCTATAGAGGAATTGCAGGAAATCGAAGGCCTCCTGCTTGTTCTTCGACGAGCTCGACATGGTCAGCACGTCGGTCACCCCGAGCGTGACCGGCTTGGTCTCGACCGGAAACGGCATGACGGCATATTTGAGGTTCGGCGCCTCGGTCTTCAGCTGCGGGACCAGCATCGGATAGGTGAAGATGATGCCGATGCGTCCTTCCTTGAACAGCTTGAAGATGTCCTCGCGGCTATGCGCCGTGGGTGCCGGCTCGGTCGCCTTGTCGTTGATCAGCGACATGTAGAAGGTCGCGGCGCGGATGGCCTCGGGCGAAGAGAGGCCGCTCTTGCCGTCCTTGATGATCTCGCCGCCGAAACCCCAGAGCGCATAGTAGAAATAGGTGTCGACCTCGACTTCCTTGCCCGGCAGGCCGAAGCCATAGGTGTTCGGCAGGGCGGCGATCTTCTGGGCGGCGGTGCGCAGCGCGTCCCACGTCTTCGGCTCGGGCGCGCCGGCCTTCTGCAGCAACTCGGTATTCACCACCATCGCCCGCGCCGAGGCCGCGGCCGGGAAGCCGAGAAGCTGCCCCTTGACGGTAGCCGGCACCAGGAAGGCGGGAATGAACTTCGCCTTGAATTCGGGTGACGCCAGCCCGTCGAGCGGTTCGAGAAGGCCGTCCGCGGCGAGATCGGAGATCCACATGGTCGGCACGATCGAGAGATCGGGTTGATCGCCGCTGCTGATGTCGGTGGTCAGCTTCTGCAAATAGCTGTCCCACGGAATGACCTCGATCTGGATGCGTGTACCCGGATGCAGCACTTCGTAGTCGCGCGCGACGCGTTCAAGAAACGGCCGCGTAAATCCCGAGTATTCTCCCGCGGTAAACCGAAGATCCACCGCTTGAGCGCCGGGGATCCCCAGCGAAAGCAACGCCAAAGACAATATGAGAAAGATTTTCGCGAGGCGCGTCATCGCCGTCCCCCCAGACAGATGAAGCTGGAATTCGAGGGTAGCGAGCGCGGACCGCCGAGGAAAGATGTGCCCTGCCCATACGGCAAGCAACAAGTCGTGACATGTAGTGGTGATTGCTCTGAACCGCAGCGCTGAGCGCCGCCGCCGAGTTTTCGCTCTCGTATCCGGCTCGTTCCCGCAGGTACAGGCAGCGACGTCGCGAGATGCGCGGCAGTGCGATTTCCGCTGCGCCGGCCCAAAATGTGAGGATCGAAGCATAATGGGCCGCCCTGGCATCGTCGATGTCTCGCGGCTGGAAGGATTCGCCGGGACGACCCCTCCATAGCTTCGAAGCCCGATCGTCATCAAGCCGCGGGGAGCCCGGCCTGTGCGGTGTCGGCGCTGCGCTATCGGCTGCCGCCGATCCCGCATTTTCCGATGGCATCTTATGGAGGTGGCAGGGCGCGGTGCGGTGCGATGAACGCCGCCTCACATGCGCATATCGATGCCATGGCTCTGCAGATACACGACAATACGTCCCAACGTGGCCATGCCGTGAAGACCGGCAAGGGCGGCGATGCCGAGACAGACGAACAGCAGGGCGCTCCGGCGCTCCGCGACGTCGTCATGCTTCGCGTTTCCGTCGCAGGGAATCCGGAAGCCTCGATACAGGAAGAGCCCGGCCATGGGCACGAGCAGCAGGATCAGCGCCAGCTCGATCAGGCTCGCCGCCGGCGTGCCGGCCCGTCCGAGGAGCGCGGCCACGAGCAGGGCCAGAAAGCCGGTGCGCGACCAGGAAAGCGCCGTGCGTTCCGGCTGCAGTCCGGGGGCCCTGGCCTCGCGCCGTTCCGGCATCGCGTTCAGCTCGTGACGACGAGCCAGGCGAGCGCTGTCGCCAGCAGCGCCGTGAGGGTGGCAAGAAGGGGCAACAGCAGGCTGCGCGGCAGATCCGCATCGTGCCGCATCGCCCGCTCAGCGCGTGCCCAGCGCATGTAGGCCGTCGCGGCGAGGGTTCCGCCGGCGCAGAAAAGCACCAGCGCCAGCGACAGCCTCGTCAGCGGAGAGCCGAGATGGGAAGCGAACTGGTCGATGCCGACCGCGCCCGCGATGAGCGCGAGCGCGGTCCTGATCCAGGCGAGAAAGGTCCGCTCATTGGCAAGGGAAAAACGGTAATCAGGCCTCGTCCCGGTCTGCCACCATCGCATAAGGGTTCAACCTCTCCCGATCGTCTCGCCGCCGCCCTTCATGGACGGTCGAGCAGGATGACTTGTCCTTCGCTTGGCCTGACCCTGATCCGCTCGCCGTTGCAGATGAGCGTGGTGACGTCGCCATCGGCGAAGCGGTCCACGAGCGGCAGCCCCGCGAGCGCGGCGCCCTGGGCGAGGATCGGGTTGACGCGATTGAACACGAAGGCCGCCGGCTTCACGTCGCGCGAGGCCATCTCGTTGAGCATCCAGGCGGATGCGACGCCGCCCTTCACATTGTTCAGCACCAAGACGCGCTCGCGATAGTCCTCGCCGAACAGCTTGTGGGCGGGACGGGAGAACACGCCCTTGATGCGATCGAGATCGTAGCGGGCGCTGAAGTCGTCGGAGGCGACGAGGGCGATGCCTTCGACATCCGGGCCAATGCCGGGGTGGCAGAGAAGCGTCTGGGCCATCACAGCACCTTTCCGGCGACGGCGCTGTCGACGCAGCGCTCCATGGTGGCGAGCGTCGGCTTGTAGCCGTAGCCGCCGATGATGTTCACGAGCTTGGCGGAGTTGGACATGAGTCGGCTCCAGCCATTGGCTTCGGCCATCTCGCGCGCATAGCTCTGGTAGAAGCAGACGCCGGACAGGACGATCCCGCCCGACGCCTCGATCCGGCGGGTGAGCCCCATGCGGTCGGCGGCGAACTTGATCTCGGGCGAGGTCGCCGCGATCAGTGTCGTGCCGGAATGGACGCGCCGTCCGTCGAGCAGGTTCGCTACCTTCTCCAGTTCGATCAGCGAGAGCTGCGGCGCGGAGAAGACCACCACGTCGACTTTGTCGCCGCGGGCCGCGTAGCCCTCATAGACATTGGCGATGTCCTCGGCGGTGATGGGCGAGGCCGGCGGCGGAGGGCCGTCGAAGGCATCCGCCAGCGTCGGCGCCTCGGGGGTGACACCGGGCATGTGGAACATGGCCACCGATCCGAAGCTCGCGAGCGCCGCGCCGAAATGCTTGAGGTCGTCGGAGGTCGGGGCGTTCTCCACGCCGGTGATGACCGGCACCGCCCAATAGCTTCCCGAGCCGCGGCCGACGACGGCGCCGAGCGCGCCCCATTCGCTGAAGTCCTTCGGCTGATGGCGCAGCTCGAAGAGCTTGGTACCGAGGCGGTTCTTCTCGAGATGGTAGCCATAGCGCGGCGTGCGCCCGGTCAGGCCGGCGGCGATCGCCGACGGGCCGCCCTCGAAATTCGAGCGCGCGCCGAACACCGCGTTGGAATAGATGACCACGCCGGTATCGCCGAACGCGACGTGCTCGCCGCGGACCGGAGGCAGGATGGTCTGGTAGTTGATGCAGGTATTGGTCATCAGCACGCCCATGGCCTCGAAGGCGCGGATGGCGCGTTCCTCCAGCGTCGCCATCTCGTCGGTCTGGTGCAGCCGCTTATAGGCTGCGAAGTCGACGCCGCGCGGATCGGTGATGGTCGGCACGCGCACGCGCCGCTCGGCTTCCGGCAGCCCGGCCATGTCGGAGAGCCAGCGCACGCCGGCCTCTCCCAGGCTCTCCGGATCGGCCATGACATGGGCCTGGTCGACCTCCACCATGTCCTCGGCGTCGAAAAACCGGCCGACCTCGATCTGATGGCGGATGGCCCATTGACGGGCACGGCCGCCTTCACCCGCAAGCAATGCACGTTCTTCTTCATTGAGTTTCATTTCATCTGTCCCGGAAGCCAGAGAACGATCTCCGGCATAAAGAAGATCAAGTAGAGAAAGACGATCTGGATGCCGATGAACGGCAGCACGCCGAGCGCGAGACGTTCCAGGGGGATGCGGCTGATGCCGTGGATGGTGAAGAGGTTGATGCCGACCGGCGGGGAGATCTGGGCGATCTCCATCGCCATGATCGCGAAGATGCCGAAGGTCAGCGGGTCCATCCCGATCGCCATGGCGACCGGAAAGAAGATCGGCACCGAGATCAGCAGCATCGCCGCCGATTCAAGGAACATCCCGAGCAGCAGATAGACCAGAACGACCAAGGTGATGGTGACGAGTGGCCCCCCGGGCACCTGGGTGATGCTCTGGGCGATGATCTGCGGTACCTCCTCATAGGTGAGGTAGTGCGCGAAATACTGGCCGAACACGATCAGCATCATGAGCATGACCGTCGTGCGGGTGGCGGCCAGCACGGCGGCGACCAGCTTGCGGCCATCGAGCCGCCGCTGCAGCAGGCCGAGGCCCGCGACGTAGATGACCGCGAGAGCTCCCACCTCGGTCGGCGTGAACAGGCCGAGATAGATGGCGCCCACGATCACCGGCGGCAGCAGCAGGACGCCGACGCTGCCGCGCAGCAGGGCCCAGCGGTCCCCGCCTTCGCTCCCGTTCACGACCACCTGCGGCCGCGACCACAGCGCATAGGCCGCGAACACGCCCATCATCAATATCCCCGGCACGACGCCGGCGATGAAGAGCTGGCCGATCGATGTGTCGGTGATGATGCCGTAGAGGATGAGTGGAATGGAGGGTGGGATGAGGATGCCCAGCGTGCCACCGGCGGCCACGAAGCCGCCGGCCCTCGCATCGCCATAGCCCTGCTCGCGCAGCGCCGGCACGGCGACGAGGCCGACCGTGGCGGCCGTGGCGATGGAGGAGCCGCAGATGGCCGCGAAGATGCCGCATGCCAGGATGGTGGCGACGCCGGTGGCGTTGCGCACCCTTCCGGCGAAGGCGTTCACCACCGCGAACAGGTCGCGGCCCGCGCCGCTCTGCTGCATCACCGTTCCCGTCAGGATGAAGAGGGGGATGGCGATCAGCTCGTAGACATGGGTCGCCTGCCAGAGCGTCTCGGTGAAGCCGTAGAGCGCGCCGTCGAGGCCCTTCGACAGCGCGAAGCCGAGGAAGCCGGCGATGCCCATGGCCACGAAGACCGGCAGGCTCGCAACCATGAGCAGGAGGAACAGGACGGTGATGGCGATGCCGCTTGTCATCGTCAGCCCTCCAGCACGTCGGGATAATCGTCGAGGATGAGGCGGCGCAGCGCCTCGATCGCCAGCGAGAGGCCGCCGAGCGGCATGGCGAGCTGGGGAATCCAGAGCGGCGCGTCGAACAGCGTGCCCGAGGTGAATCCCAGCTGGTAGTTTTCGGCGACGTAGCCCGCCGAGAGCCATGTCATGGCCACGGCGAAGAGGAAGGTGACGAGGAAGGTGAGCCGATCGGCCCAGTGCCGCACCCGCGGCCCTGCCATGTCGACCGCCATCATCATCCGGAAATGCGCGCCCGAGCGCAGCGCGTAGGCGTTGCCGAGGAACGCCGCGGCGATCATCAGATAGAGAGAGACGTCGAACACCCATATGCTCGGATGGCGCAGCGACCGGCTGATCGCGTCATAGGCCACGGGAAGCGCGAGGATGGCGACGATCGTGGCGCTCGCCGCCGTGAAGGCGCGGGCGGCGATGTCGAGAAAGCGGCTGATCATGTGTCCGGCTCCAGCTTTTCGCGGTGGCCGGGATCAGCGGACGGAGGTGACGAGCGCGACCGTCTCGGCCGGGAATTCGTCCTTGATCTCTTCGCGGTAATCCTTGAGCGCGGCTTCCCATGCCGCGCGCTCCGGCGTGCCGGGCTTCAGCTCGGACACTTCGAGGCCGTGCTTGCGTGTATCGGCAAGGTACTGCTGGTAGCTTTGGGCGATTTCCTTGTTGGTGGTGTCGAGCGCAACCTGCGTCGCCTCCAGCACCGCCTTCTTGACGTCATCGGGCAGGCGCTCGAAGGAGCGGCGGTTCATCACGTAGCCGTTGATCAGCGCGCCGAGCACGCCGCCGGTGCCGAGCGCGTATTTCGTGACCTCGTAATGCTTGAGCCCGTAGGCGCCCTGAAGACCGCCCAGCGCACCGTCGATGGCACCGCGCTGGAGCGCGGAATAGACGTCGGCGACGCCCATGGTCACGGGCGCGGCGCCGAGCGCCTGCAGGCTCTGCGACGCACCCTTGGAATAGGCCCGCAGGGTGCGTCCCTTCAGGGACGCGGGATCGCGCGCGTCGAACTTCGAGAACAGCGCTGGCGCGCCGATGTCGAACAGGGAGAGCAGCTTGGTGTTCTGCTTGGCGAGCAGCTCCTCGAAGTGCTTGAACAGCGGCCTCTCCGGCTGCAGCTCCGCCTGCGCCTGCTCCATCGTCAGTGTCCAGAGCGGGCTCGCCGTGATCGCCACCTGTGGGACGCGGCCGATCCAGTTGTCCAGCGTGGTGAGGGAGATGTCGACCTGCCCGCCGGGGATAGCGCTCGGCACGAAGGCCTGCTTCACCATCGTGTCGTCAGGAAAGTACTTCCACTCCACCTTGCCGTTGGTGCGCTTGACTACCTCGTCCATGAACACCTTGGCGTAGGTCTTCACCTGCGGATGCGAGGATGCGCCCCAGGTGGCGAGGCTGAGCGTGATCTTGTCCTGCGCGAGTGCAGGTGCGACGAAGAGCGTCGCGGCGAGCGCGACGACCAGTTTGACGGTCGTTTTCATTGGCATTCCTCCCGGATGTAGAGCGCCCCTCTTGGCGGGGGTGTCACATGAAGTCTGGCGAGAACCCTGGCGGTGGCGAGAAGCCGAGATCTCCCCTGGCGATGACGGCCTCGCGCCCGCCATTGCGGTGCAGTTGCTCGGCCTGGCGCGCCTTGGCGCGCCGATCGGTGTCGTTCGGATCGCAGATGGCGCAGAGGCGGGCGTTAAGCTGCGCGCGCACGTCGGAAAAGGCGGGATCGTCCGCGAGGTCGTTCAGTTCCTGCGGGTCGGCCTCAAGATCGAAAAGCTGCGCGCGATGGTCGACGTAGTGGACATATTTGAACCGCCGGTCGCGCAGCATGTAGAAGCCCGACTTCGATCCCATGCCGTGATATTCGGAGAACACGGCGCGATCTGGCGGCAGGTCCCCGGCGAGGTCTTCGCCGGGCCAGTCGGTGGGCTTCTCCTCCCCGCACCAGCTCAGGATGCTCGCCGAGAGATCGACCAGCGACACCGGCGTGCGCACGCGCTTGCCCGGCTCGAAGCCCGGTCCCGCCGCGATCAGCGGCACCGAGACCGCCTCCTCATACATGGTCGACTTGCCCCAGAGGCCGCGCGCGCCGAGATTGTCGCCATGATCGGACACGTAGACGACGCGCGTGTCCTGCGACAGGCCAGTGGCGTCCAGCGTCGCCAGCAGCTTGCCGATGTTCTCGTCGAGAAAGCCGACGAGCCCGTAATAGCCGGCGAGCGCGCGGCGCACGTCGTCCGGCCCGGCGAAATGCTCGTCATAGGCAAAGCACTCGGCATATTCGCGCAGATAGGGATGCTCGGGGCGCGCCTGCGTCTCGTAGAGCTTGGGCCATTGGAGGCGGGCGTCGTCGTAATAGCGGTAATAGTGCTCGGGGGGCGCAGTGAGCGGGAAATGCGGCGCGACGAACGAGACGAACAGCGCCCAGGGCTTCGCACGGGCACGCGCCGCCGCGCCACGCAGCCATATCTGGGCACGCGCGAGGATGTCGCGATCGTAGAAGGTGTAGCTCGACTCCCCCGGACCGGCGAGCCGGGCCATCTTCCAGGCGCCCTTGCGCTTGGGGAGTTCGTCGCGCACGAGGCCGAGAAGGTCGCCCTTCTCCTCGACCACATGCATGGGAATGAGGCTCTCGGTGAAGCCGTAGTCGTCCGCGGCGCTGCGGAAATGCAGCTTGCCGATGGACGTCACCTCGTGCCCGCTCGCGCGCAGGTGGTGGTGCCAACTCCGCTGCGTGCCGTCATAGGGGTCGGCATTGTCCCAATGGCCGATGTCGTGGACGTAGCGGCCGCAGGCAAAGGACGCGCGCGCCGGTACGCAGACCGGGCAGTTGGTGTAGGCGGCCTCGAACAGCGTCCCCCGCGCCGCAAGGGCGTCGATGTTCGGGGTGGCGACAACGGCGTTCCCGTAGCAGCCGGTGATCGCCTTATTGTGCTCATCCGACATAATGATGAGAACGTTCGAGGGGGCGGGCATTGGCGTTTCCCTTTCCCTGTTATAATTCTATGCTTCAATGCTATATAGGATATCGGACGGCGTCACAATGCCCGTTGTCACCATGGAACGCAGTTTTCCGCTCGAAGCCGTCCGCGACCTCGCGGATCGCGATGTCTCGGGCAGGGCCAAATACGCCGTGCTGACCGAGTGCCTGCGGACGATGATCCTCGCCGGCAATCTCCCGGCCGGCACCCGTCTTCCCACCGAGCGCGACCTCGCGACGTTAAGCGGGCTGAGCCTCGGCACCGTGCAGCGCGCGTTGCGCACGCTGGTGGAGGAGGGGTACCTGACCCGCACCCCCAAGCTCGGCAGCTTCGTCACCGAGCGGACGCAGATCCGCCAGCCCTGGCACTGCCGGTTCCTGGCGGAGGACGGCCGGACGGTGCTCCCCGTCTCGCCCACGACCCGCAAGCGGCTGGTGATCGAGGAGGTCGGCCCGTGGACCGCGCATCTCGGACCGGCGGCCGCGGGCTATCTCTATATCGAGCGTGACTTCAACGTCGCCGGCGAGTTCTCGGTCGACAGCCGCTTCTGGGGCGATGCCAACCGCCTGTCGGCGCTACGCTCGGGGCCGGTCTCGCAGCTCGACGGCGAGAACCTGAAGCATCTGATCGCCAGCCGGTGCCACCTGCCGGTCACCCATGTGATCCACAAGCTGCGCTATGCCAGGCAGGGGCAGGAGCCGGCCCGCCTCATCCTGACGGCACTGACATGGAGCCACGAGGCGCCGCTCTACTACCAGGAGTTCACCATCCCGCCCAATTCGCGCGAATTGCTGGTGAGCGACGAAATCGAGCAGAGTGCGGCTTTCGGCATCGAATAGCCGGCGGGGATGCGGGCGTCGTTCGGCGAGACGATCTCGCGGACGGCGGCAATTCGCTAGGAGGGCTGAAGGTGCGGCCGCCTTCCGGCACCGCTCAGGCTGAGCAGCAGCTTCGCGGCGTCGACGCTGCGCGCCAGCCGGTCCAGCACGCGCCAGTCCAGCGCGCCGCTGGCCTCGCCGAAATAGACGGCCCACGCCTCTTCCGGCGCGAGTTCGCCGGCAATGTCGCGCTCGATCATCCGCGCGGCGCGCGCGATGTCGACGAGAGGGAAATCGGTCGGCGCGGCGTCCTCATCGTCGAAGCAATCGTCGCACATGGCCGCGCCCCCTCAGCCTTCGAACTGCAGGATGTCGAGGCCGCAGTCGCGGTCGAGCAGGCAGACGATGCCGTCCGCATTCACGTCGACGTCGTTGCTCTGTGGCGCCACATGACCCGACGCCCGGGCGGGGATGAAATGGCCGATCTCCTTCGGCAGCGTCGGGTCGGCGAGGTCGATGACGCGCAACCCGCCGGCGAACCAAGTAGCGAAGACGAGGCTCCCCACCTGCCGCTCCTGGAACTGGTGCGCGCCGAAGCGCCCGCCCGCCGTCGCATAGGGTGAGGCGGCCTCGCCGACATGGAAGGTCGAGATCGGCGCGATCTTCGTCAGGTCCGCGATGTCCAGCACCCACAGGAAGGCGTGCGGCTGGCCGGGAACGTGGTCGTGCTCCTCGTCGATGGCGAGGGCTACGTTGCGCCCGCCGAGCGGCTGCACCAGCGGGAAGAAGGTGTGGGTCGGCTCGGGGTAGGGCGGGTGATAGTTGAACGAGCCGATGGTGTGCGGACGGTTGATGTCCGACACGTCGATCGCATAGGCGCCGGCGTACCAGCAGGCAGCCCACATCACGTCGCCGACGCGCAGCGCGTGGTGCAGGCGGTGGCGCTGGCCGGACCATGTCGGCGTCTCGCCGGCGCTCACATGCTGCCCCGGCAGGTGCCAGCGTGACACCTCGCGCGGGCGGGTCGGATCGGCGAGGTCGTAGATGACGAGGATGTTGCCGACATAGCCCGCCATCTCGGTGGAGATGTAGGCGTAGCGCTCTTCCATGTCGAAGCGGTGCACGCCGATGCCGCCGGTCTTCACATAGGCGAGCTCGCGCGGATGGGCGGGGTCGGCGATGTCCCAGACGCGGAAGCCACCGTCGTCATAGCCGCGCGCCAGCCCCGCGCGCAGGTCGGCGACGTCGCCTTCCTTCACGCCGAGCGCGGCGGCGATCTCCGCCTCCTGCGGCGGGCGCCCAAGATGCGCGGCCAGTTCCGCCGTCACCGCCTCGATGCGCTCGCCCTTGCGGTAGAAGTGCCGGCGGTGGCGTTCGACATTGGTGATCATCAGGTCGCCGGCGACCTTCACCTTGTGGGTGTGGGAGAAGCCGTCCTTCGGCGCGATCTGGGCGACGAGGCGCGGCTTTCGCGGATCCGCCAGGTCATAAATGCTGGTGCCGAGCGGCGGCGACATGTGGCCGATAAAGGCGTGGCCGCGATGCAGCACCACCTCGCCACCACCGGGAATGTCGAGCCGGGCGAGCGGGGTGACGTTGGCGCTGCGCAGGGCGGCAGCCGGCGGATGCGCGTTCATGCCGTGGCCGTCCGGGCGGCGGCGCGGTTGCGCCGCCATTGCACGATGGAGGGAATGGCGAGCGAGACTGCCAGCGCCGCCCAAAGGATGTTACCCACGGGCGAGGAGAAGAACACCCACGGGTCGTTGCCGCTGATGCGCAGCGCCCGCATCACGTTCGCCTCCAGCATCGGCCCGAGGATGACGCCGATCAGCAGCGCCACCACGTTGAAGCCGGTGCGGCGGCAGACATAGCCGATGGCGCCGAACAGCAGCGTCAGCCACAGGTCGAACATGTAGCCGCGCGGGGCGAAGGCGCCGACGAGGGTGAAGGCGATGATGATCGGCGCCAGCACCGGGGTCGGGATCAGCACCAGCTTCGACACCCAGCGGGTCAGCGGCAGGGTGGTGAACAGCATCACCGCATAGGCGATCAGCATGGTGATGAACACGCCATAGCCGATGCCCGGGTTCTGGATGAACAGGCGCGGGCCGAGCTGGACGCCGTGATAGGTCATCACGATCAGCATCACCGCGGCGGTCGTGCCGCCGGGCACGCCGATGACCAGCAGCGGGATGAGGTCGCCGGAGGCGCAGCCGTTGTTGGCCGATTCCGGCGCGATGACGCCCTCGGGGATGCCGGTGCCGTACTTCTCCGGCGTCTTCGAATAGAGGCGCGACTGCTGGTAGGCGACGAAGGCGGCAATGGAGGCGCCGGCACCCGGCACGATGCCGATGATGAGGCCGATGATGCCGGTCCAGATCATGTGCCAGGTGCGCTGGAACGACCAGACCACGCCTTCCCAGGTCTCCTTCCAGCCGGACTGGCGCATCATCTGCTTGCCGGTGTCGGAGAGCACCGACGAGCTCTCCATCATGATCAGCGCTTCGGAGATGGCGAAGACGCCGATCAGCACCGCGATCAGCGGCACGCCGTCATAGAGCTCGATGAAGCCGAAGGTGCCGCGCGGGGTGGAATAGATGTGGTCCGCGCCGATGGCACCGATCAACAGGCCGAGGAAGCCGGCGATCAGTCCTTTCAGCATGTTGTCGGAGGCGACCGAAGCGATCAGCGTGATACCGAACAGCAGGATCACCACCATCTCGACGCTGTGCATGTAGAAGGCGAGGCGTGCGATGTAGGGCAGCAGGAAGATCGACATCAGCGCCGTGACCATGCCGCCCACCGTCGAGGCGACGAAGGACAGCACCAGCGCCTGCTGGCCCAACCCTTTGCGCGCCATCGGATAGCCGTCGAGGCAGGTGGCCGCCGATCCGCCGTTGCCCGGTATGTTCAAGAGGATCGAGGTGATGCCGCCGCCCATATGCGAGGCGACGAACAGCGAGACCATGAAGATCATCGCCACCTCGACATCCACCGCCAGGGTGAAAGGCAGCAGCATGATGATGGTGTTGGCCGAGCCGAAGCCCGGCATGGCGCCGATGATGATGCCGATGGTGGTGGCGATGACGATCAGCCACAGATAGCTGAAGTTCAGCAGGAACTGGTCGGAGAGCAGGCTGAGGCTGAGGTTCATGTCGGATATCCCGCGGGTGCGCGGCGCGGCCTAGAGGCCGGTAAGGGTGGAGACGAGGCTCTCGAACGGCCCCTGCGGGAAGGAGGTGCGCAGGATGAGGATGAAGAGCACATAGCCGCCGAGCGCCAGCGCGCCGGCGGTGATCGCCGCCGCCCGCACGCTCATGCGCTGCAGCCACAGGAAGCAGGCGAACAGGAAGCCGAAGGTGCTCAGCGTGAAGCCCGCCCAGGGGATCACCGCCACCGAGGTCACGGTCAGCGCGAAGAGCGAGCCGCGCAGCACTGCGAGCCTGTGGCTCTCATAGAGGCTGCGGAACTCGAGATAATGGGTGCCGCGCAGCAGGCCGATGGCAGTCCTCAGCGCGAAGATGCCGATCAGTCCGAACAGCATCACGGCGCAGAACACGCCGCTTACCTTGGCTTCCCAGTCGAGGTCCTTGATCGAGATGAGGTAGTAGGTCGCGAAGATGGCGCCGAGGACCGGGATGATCCAGTCGGCGCCGGTGGCGACCTTGGCCTTGCGATCGTCGTTCATGGCTTGCGATCCTGCGCGCGGGGCGCGAGGGTCCGCCGGCCCATGGCGGGCGGACCCTGCCTGCGTTACTTCGTGGCGGTGAGCAGCGAGCGGAAGCGATCGGCGAGCTCGACGAATTCCTTCGCCGATTCCTGGCAGGAGGCGGCGTCGCCGTACTGGATGAATTCCCACGGCGTGCCGGCCTTCTCCGCCACGGTCTTGTACTCGGGATCGGCGAAGACCTGCTTGAAGCTGTCGGTGAGCTTCTTCACCCGGTCCGGATAGGCCTCGACCGCCTTCGTATGGATGGCGATGGCGCGCTGGCCGGACATTTGCGGGATCTTGGTGCCGAGCGCCTGGTTGACCGGCGGGGCGTTGTTGGTGAGCTCGGGCGCGCGGTTGGTGTCGTTGAAGACGGTGAGGAAGCGCGCCTGGTCGCCGAGGCCGAGCGAGGAGGAGAGGAAGGTGGCGCAGCCATCGACCTCGCCGGTGATCGCCGCCGAGCGGGCGGGCCCGCCGCCGCCATAGGGGATCATGCGCACCTTCATGCCGGTGGCCTCCGCCAGCGCCAGCGCGCCGATGGTGGAGGGATGCGGCAGGCGGCTGGTCGAAAGGGTGATCTCGCGCTTCTTGCCTTCCTCGACCAGCTCCTGGATGGTCTTGAACTTGCTGCTGGAGCCGACCCAGATGACGGAATCGTCGATGTCCATGCTGCCAATATAGGTGAAGTCTTCCTGATATTTGTACTTAACCTTCTGGGTGGCGTACATGATCATCTCCGGCCCGATATTGCCGAAGAGGATGTTGTAGGCATCCGCGGGGCGTTTCGAGATGAAGACTTCGTACCCGACTTGGCCCGAGGCGCCAGGGAAGTAGGAATACTCGAAATTGGCGCCGAGATATTTCGACCAGATGCGGTTGAAGGCGCGCGCCGCCTGATCGACGCCGCCGCCTTCGCCGGTCGGGATCAGCACCTGGATCGGCTTGTCCGGAAAGTCGCCTGCTGCGCGCGCGGGACGCGCCAACGAGGCCGCGAGCGCGCCGGCCCCGGCCATGAGCACATGGCGCCTGTCGAGCATGATTGTCATCGATTTCCTCCCAGGTGCCCTTGGCACCGGCTGTTCTTCTCGCCGCGGTGCGCCCGCGAACCATTCAGCCATATTGTTATTGGTTATAGATTGGTCTGAGCGGGCGTCAAGCGTTGAGGGGTGTGGAGGCGGGCTCATTTTTGAGGGGACGCTAGCATCATAAGATTTAAACGATCGCAGCGCAGGCGACGGTGAGCCAAGCAATAGAAGCCCATGATCTCAACCAATGCGTAATTGGTTGAGATCATGGGCGATGAGCGTGCCTGACCGCCGATCAAAGCCGCACAATTGTTGCCTGCGGTGCCGGTACGAAGACGAGGCTTTGTGCGGGTAAGGCCAGGGAAAGCCCGTCTGCTTTGCGGTGGCCGTGGATGAGGTCGATGATCTCGTTCTTGGCGAGCGTCCCCACAGCGAGGCTGGCGACGCGGAACTGCAGCTCGACGTCGATCGCGATGGCGTCGATGGACTTCAGGGCAACGGCCGGCGGCGGGTCCTGCACGATGCGGGTGCTGGCTTGCAGCACGCTTCGCATCGCCTCCTCGATGAGGCGCGGGCTCTGCACGGCGGCGAAGCGCACGCCCAATGTGATCTGATGCGTCTCGTCGGGACGGCTGAGGCTGGTCAGGCCCTGCCTCGCCAGCATGCTGTTGGGCAGCACGACGATGTTGTTCGCCGCGGTCAGCAGATTGGTGGAGCGCCAGTTGGTTTCGGTGACGCGGCCCGCCGTGCCGTCGCTCAGCTGCACCCAGTCGCCTATCGCATAGGCCTTGCCAAGTGTCAGCGCGATGCCGGAAAAGACATCGCCGAGCGTGTTCTGTAGCGCCAGGCCCAATATGAGGGCGACGACGCCCGAGGTCGTCACCAGGGAGGCGACGGGCATGCCGAAGACAAAGCCCATCACCGACAGCGCCACGCCGAGATAGATCACGGCAACGGCCATGTCCAAGATCAGATGCGCTTCCCGCGGCTTGCGATTGAGCCGGACATAGATGTGGATGAGGCCGATGATCGTCCATGCGAGGTGGGTCCACCAAAGAACCCTGGCGGACTTCGACAGCAGCGCGGCGAAACCCTCCGTGTAGACGTCGTCGGGCTGCTGCGGCGCGATGCCTCCCGCATAAAGGACGAGGCTCATGCCGGCGAAGAACAGGATCTGGACGATAAGGCGACCTGTGGGGCGGCTGGGGCCCTGAAGGTGCCAGACGACGATGCCGGCAATGCCTAGGATGTTGATTAGGGCAAGCGGCAGGTAGTGGTCATCGCCAGACATGGAAGAGCTTCGCCGGGGTTGCTTGCGGTAGATCGCCCCCGGCCGAGCCGGGATGAGGACGGGATCGGGCATCCCGGAGCATCTCTGCGCTGAACGCGGAGATGCTCCGGGATGCGCCAAGAGCTCAGTAGTCCCAGAAGACAGGCACCCAGCGGAAGTGGTCGCCCTCGACCGCCACATGGCCGACGGACGGGAACGGCAGGTGGGTGGCCACGAGCGATGATCCGGTCGCCGCCAGCTCCTTCAAAAGACGGACCCGGACGCGGGCCGCTTCTTCGGGGTCATGTTCGAAGCCGTTGTACCATTCGGGGTGTTCGAACCCGACCGCGAACACGGCGTCGCCGGCGAACATAAGCCGGTCGCCGCCGGACGCCACGCGGACCACGCTGTGGCCGGGGGTGTGCCCGCCGGTGCGAGAGACGACCACGCCCGGCGCCACCTCGGCCTCCTCATCGAACAGCCGCAGATGGCTCTGATACTCTTTCGCGAACCGCTTCGCGGCGGCTCGAAGCGCGTCCGGGAACCCCGCCGGCATGTTGACGTGGGAGAAATCGGGCGCCTTCCAGAACTCGACCTCGGCGGCGGCCACATGGATCCGCAGATCCGGACGCAGGCGCTCCTTCACTCCGTCGATCAGCAGCCCGCCGACATGATCCATGTGCATGTGGGTCAGGACCACGTCGGTCACGGCCGCCAGGTCGATGCCGACAGCCGCGAGCCGCTTGATCAGCTGCCCGGCCCGCGGCAGGTTCAGGTCCGGATCGAGGCCGAGCCCGGCATCGACGAGAATGGTCTGCCCGCCGCTGCGGACCACGACCACGTTCAGCGCCCAGTCGAAAGCCTCGGTCGGCAGGAACATGTCATTCAGCCAGGCCGCTCGTGCCGCGGGCTCGGCGTTGTGTCCCAGCATCTTGGTCGGAAGCGGCAGGACGCCGTCGCTGACGATCAGCACGTCGATCTCGCCGACCCGCACCGCGTAACGCGACGGCACCAGCTCTTCATGTCCCGTTCGACGGGGGGCGGCGGTGTTTTGCAAGTTCATGTTCGTCTCCTGCTGAGATGATGGAACCGGCCAGGCCGGCTCCGCTGAGGTTGGTGGGTTGTCGTGAGGTGATCCGCTCGCGGCCGCCGATGCGGCGCGCGCACGGGATCGGTCGCGCCTAGAGGTCGGTGACGCGCTCGGGTTCCGCCGAGGCGAGAGCGACGTTGCGCTGGGCACGGGGCGGGTAAATCCACACCGTGTTGATCTCCTGCTTCATCTTCTTGGCCTCGGCGCCGACGAACTCGACCTGACGGTCCCAGCCGCGCGTGAACAGCGCGCCGGCGTCGCCGAGGTCGAGGCAGGTCACATAGGCCTCCTGGTGGTAGGCGATGGTCGGCACGCCCAGCAGCTCGGCGGCGGCGTTGTGGCCGGCGAAGGCGCCCATGCGGGTGGCGTGCTGGCAGGACATCAGCGCGTAGTTGCCGATGTCGTCGCACGCCGCCTTGGCGGCATCGCCGGTGGCGAAGACGCCGCCGACGCCCGGCACGCGCAGGGCGCGGTCGACGAGCAGCCGGCCGGAATTGTCGCGCTCGGCCGGGATCTGCTGGGTCAGCGGCGCGGCGCGCATGCCGGCAGCCCAGATCACAGTGGCGCTCTCGATGCGCTCGCCGCCGGCGAGCGTCACGCCGTCCGCATCCACCGCAGCGACGCCGGCGCCGAGCCGGGTCTCCACACCCACCTTGCGCAGGGCGTTCTCGATGACCGGGCGCGGCCCGGCGCCCATATCGGGTGCGATGGCGTCGTTACGGTCGACGATGACGACGCGGATGCCGGCCTTGTCGCCGAGAATGGTCCGCAGCCGCGCCGGCATTTCGGTTGCCGCCTCGATGCCGGTGAAGCCGCCGCCGGCGACGACCACCGTGTCACGGGCGGCCGACGCCGGCCGGCGCGCCAGCGCGTGGAGATGGCGGTCGAGGGCGACCGCGTCGTCGAGTTGGTCGACGCTGAACACATGCTCGGCGACGCCGGGAATGTCCGGGCGGAACAGCCGGCTGCCGGTGGCGAGCACCAGCCGGTCATAGGCAAGCGTCCTGCGCTCGCCGCCACCGGTGACGATGCCCACCGAATTGGACCGTGTGTCGACCGTCTCGGCGGTGCCCTGCACATAGCGGACGTCGATTTCCTCCAGCACCGGCAGGAGCGGCGCCGTCAGCGTCTCGGGCTTGGGTTCGTAGAGCCGCGGGCGAACCACCAGCGTCGGCTGCGGCGCCACCAGCTCGATCTCGAGCTCCTCGGGCGAGACGCCCTGGAGATTGCGCAGGCGCGCGGCGGAAAGGGCGGCATACATGCCGGCGAAGCCGGCGCCGATGATGACCAGTCGCATGTGAACTACTCCTGTGAGGATGCCGGAAGGGCGCAGGTCGCCGCTGCCGCGCGGTCGAGCCGGCGAGGCCTTGGGAGGCGGCTGCGATGCGGGTGGGTCGAGCGTCAGCCCGCTACGAAGGCGAGCAACTCGGCGGTGACGAGATCGGCATGGGTGGTGCAGATGCCGTGCGGCAGCTTCTCGAAGGTCTTGAGCGTGCCGTTCTTCACCAGCTTCGCCGAGAGCGGGGCGGAGTCGGCGATGGGCACGATCTGGTCGTCGGTGCCGTGCATCACCAGCGTCGGCACGGTGATGCGGGTAAGATCGTCGGTGAAGTCGGTCTCGGAGAAGGCGCGGATGCCGTCATACTGCGCCTTGGCGCCGCCCATCATGGCCTGCCGCCACCAGTTCCAGATGACCGCTTGCGACGGCTCGGCACCGGGCCGGTTGTAGCCGTAGAACGGGCCGCTCGCGAACTCGAGATAAAATTGCGAGCGGTTGGCGGCGAGCTTCGCGCGCAGGCCGTCGAACACCTCGATCGGCAGGCCGCCGGGATTGGCCGATGTCTTCACCATCAGCGGCGGCACGGCGCTGATCAGCACCAGCCTGGCCACGCGGCCCTTGCCGTGGCGGGCGACATAGCGCGTCGCCTCGCCGCCGCCGGTGGAATGGCCGACATGGACGACGTTGCGGAGATCGAGATGCTCGACCACCGCCGCGACGTCTGCGGCGTAGTGGTCCATGTCGTGGCCGTCGCTCACCTGCGTCGAGCGGCCGTGCCCGCGCCGGTCATGGGCGATGACGCGATAACCCCGGCCGGCGAAGGAGAGCATCTGCGCGTCCCAGTCGTCGGAGGAGAGCGGCCAGCCATGATGGAAGAAGATCGGCTGCCCGGTCTTCGGGCCCCAGTCCTTGTAGAAGATCTGGACGCCGTCCTTGGTGGTGACGGTACGCATGATCCGGTTCCTTTCGGCGATGTGGTCATTGCTCGCCCCCTCGGCGGAGGAGGTGCGGACGGTCGCGGACACCGCCCCCGCGAGGGCCGTCACCAGGACGTTGCGGCGCGACAGGTGAGGAAGAGGTCCGATCATCGTCTGTCTCCTTTCGTCGGTGAGCACGGGATGGGTTTAGCGCGAGGGGTAAGGGACTGGCCGAGAGCGATTGCCGTGGTTAGAGCGCGATTGCCGCTAACGCGCCCGCCGGCGCCAATCGCTCGGGGTCTCTCCGGTCAGGCGCCGGAAGGCGGCGGCGAAGGCGGATTGCGAGCCGTAGCCGAGCGTCACCGCGATCGAGACCACCGACTCGTCGGTATCGCGCAGCATCGTCATCGCCTGCGCCAGCCGGTGCTGCCGCAGCCAGGCATGCGGCGAAAGCCCGGTGCTCTGCTTGAAGGCGCGGCAGAAATGGAAGCGCGACAGATGCGCGTCCGCGGCGAGGGCGGCGAGCGACAGGTCGGCGTCGTCATCCGAGCGCAGTCGTTCGATGGCGCGGCGCAGCGCCGTCGGCGCCAGCCCGCCCAATGCCAGCTGGAGGCTGGCGCCGGCACCGGTATGCGCGGACAGGAGCCGTGTCGCCAGAAGCTCGGTGAGCTGCTGCCGGAACAGGGCATCGAGGGCTTCGCTGCCGTCGAGCACCTCGGAGGCGCTCATCAGCAGCCGCGACGTCGTCGGGTCGAGATGGCCGGTGCGTTCCAGCAGCGGCGCGGGGCCGGACGTATCGGCTTCGGCGGCGACGCGCTCCAATATGGCATGCGGCAGATAGAGCTGGAGGACGTCGACCGCTCCGCCGATGTCCCAGCGCGAGCTGGTGCCGGAGGGGATGATCGTCACCACGCCCGGCCGCGCCGTCCCGGATGCGAGCGATCTCCCCGTCCGGCGCTCCAGGCGCTGCATCGTGCCGATATAGGTCATGATGACATGGTCCTTCATCGGCTCGACGACATCGTGCAGCTCGCCGTGATTCCAATGGGCGATGGAACTGCCGGACAATTCGGTGACGATGCGGCGCGGCGTGGTGCCGAGGACGCGCGCCATCTCGTCCGCCGTGGGCCGGGCGCCGGTCCATGGCTGTTCCTGGATGGGTTCGGAGGTGCGGAACAGATCCTCCAGCGAGGGCACGCGCAGGATGGTATCGTCCATCGGTCCACGCTCACGGTTCGGTTGCTTCGTGAGGGCAGAGTGCGTCCGGGCTGGCGCGAAGTCCTTGCAGAGCGGTTGGATTGGCCTTGCTTTTGCGTCCAAAAGGCGACACGCGCGGCCTAATGGAAAAAGCTCCATCGGCACCATGATATGAAGGCCGATCGGAGAACTGTGCGGAAAGCTGTCCGGCTCTGCGGATCGGCTGATGGAGCGCTGGATTGAAGTATCATTTCGCGGACTGCGTGCTCGACCTTGACCGACGGGAGCTGACTCGCGCGTCGCAGTCGGTCGCGGTCGGACCGCAGGTCTTTGATCTCTTGGTGCATCTCGTCGAGAATCACGAACGGGTGGTGAGCAAGGACGGCCTGCTCGATGCGGTCTGGAACGGCCGCATCGTTTCCGAATCCACCCTGACCAGCCACATCAACGCGGTGCGCAAGGCGATCGGCGACAGCGGCGCCGAGCAGCGCCTCGTGCGCACCGTCGCGCGCAAGGGTTTCCGCTTCGTCGGCGACATCCAGCAGGTCGGGATGTCGGAGGCGTCACGCGACGCCGCGATCATGCCGGAGATCGCCATCCCCGCGACGGCCGTGACCGCGCACAAGCCTTCCATCGCGGTGATGCCGTTCCAGAATCTCAGCGGCGATCCGGAGCAGGACTATTTCGCCGACGGGGTGGCGGAGGAGATCATCACGGCGCTCTCGCGCGTGCGCTGGCTGTTCGTCATCGCGCGCAATTCGAGCTTCGCCTATCGCGGCCGCGCCGCCGACGTGCAGCAGATCAGCCGCGAGCTGGGCGTCACCTACGTTCTCGAAGGCAGCGTGCGCAAGGCAGCCGACCGCATCCGCATCACCGGCCAGCTCGTCAATGCCAGCACCAATGGCTATCTCTGGGCCGACCGCTTCGAGGGTGCCCTCGACGATATCTTCACGCTGCAGGACCGCATTTCCGGCAATGTCGTCGGCGCCATCGCCCCGCAGATGGAATTGGCGGAGATCGAGCGCGCGCGGCGCAAGCCCACCGAGAACCTCAGCGCCTATGACTGCTATCTGCGCGGCCTCGCGCATCTGCACCGCGGCGGCCGGGAATCGGTCGAGGAGGCGCTGCCGCTGTTCCGCAAGGCGATCGAGCTCGATGGCGAGTTCGCGCCGCCTTACGCAATGGCGGCGTGGGGCTATTTCTGGCGCAAGGTCAATGGCTGGACGATCGATCCAGTGCAGGAGACGGCCGAGGGCATCGCCCTTGCCCGCCGCGGCGTGGAGCTCGGACGGGACGACGCGGTGGTGCTGGCGAGGGCCGGCCATGCGCTCGCCCATCTCGCCGGCGAGTTCGAGAGCGGCATCGGCCTCCTCGACCGCGCGCTGTTCCTTAATCCCAATTTGGCGCCCGCCTGGTTTCTCGGCGGTTTCCTGAGGGTCTGGCACGGCGAGCCGGAGGCGGCGATCGACTATTTCGAGCACGCTATGCGCCTGAGCCCTGTCGATCCCGAGCTCTACCGGATGCAGGCCGGGATCGCGATGGCGCATCTCTTCGCCGGCCGTTTCGAGACCGCGTCGCTATGGGCGGACCAGGCCCAGCGGAACCTGCCGAGCTTCCTCATGGCCGTTGCCACCGGCGCGGCGAGCCAGGCGCTGTCGGGCCGGACCGAGGAAGCCCGCCGGACCATGGATCAATTGCGGGAGCTTGCCCCCGCTCTGCACATTTCCGGCCTGAAGGACTGGCTGCCGATCCGCCGACAGGAAGATTTCGCCCTGTTCGCCGACGGCCTGCGCCAAGCCGGCCTTCCCGACAAGTGAACGGCAGCGATCGAAGCTGAGAGACGTCACGGCTTATCTGAGGCGCGCCTCAGTCGGCGAAGAGGCGCGCGTCGGCTGCTCGAACGTTCTTCCTTTGAAGTCCAGTTTGCGAGGCGGACAGACCTTATGCATGGCGATGCGAGGTTACAAACAAGGGACAGTTAAGCACCGGCGTCCCACGCTGCGGCATTGCCGGCACTTGCCGCGCCCATCATCCGCGAGGCTGTGAAACCTCGCCAACGGGGACTTGAACCACCCCGTCCGCGCCCCTAATGTGCGCCGGCCGAGCGGGCGTAGTTCAATGGTAGAACGGCAGCTTCCCAAGCTGCATACGAGGGTTCGATTCCCTTCGCCCGCTCCAGCGCCGACCGTTACCAGCCAACGGTTTCGCCGCTCTACCGCTGAACTGCGCGGTCCCCACGTTCCCCATAACTGTTTACAGCTCGCGCCGCCCGGTGCGAGTGGCGATCCCGCTGCGGCTCCCCGCTTGCGTCCAATGGGAGACCGCACGCTCCCGGCCATGCCGTCTTCCGCCTAGTTAGGCGGCGAAGAGCGTCGGACGGGCGCGGAGCGGGTCCGGGAGCCGCGCTTTCGGGCCGCGTTCCCAGGGCCGCTCCGTCCGTGTCGCGCGGGCCGCCATGGCCTTCAGCTACGCGCGCTCAGCAGTTTCAGTTCCTGCTTCACCTTGCCGACACCGGCGCTCGCCTCGTCGCCGGCCCTGAACTTGGCGTATTCGTCGCCGGCGGCGGTCTGCCCGTGCTTGAACACGTACCACGCGCCGCCCGGCTCCTTCTGCTGGTAGATCACCTGCCCGCCCATCACGCGATGGCCGAAGCAGGTGATGTTGCGTCCGGACGGGCCGACGCCGCGCCAGATGGCCGAGAAGCACATCCGCCCAAGCGGCGTCACGCGCCACTCGCCTTCGGCATAGCTCGCCTGCTTGCCGGAGCCGGACCACGCCACGAAGCGGCGGTTCGGGGCGAAATAGGCGGCTCCGTCCGACCAGATCCAGGTCTTGCCGGCATAGAGCGCGCGCACGTCGTTCGGCCGCATCACGGTCGCCGTCGCCCGACGCTGGGCAGCGTCGGCACTTGCCGAAAGAGTGCAGGTCAGCGAGACGGCGATCGCTGCCAGAGTAAGCGTGGAGGTTCTCATGACGATCTTCCTTCTGTCTGCTTGGTGGATGTGCGGCGTCGCCGCGAGCGCCGGGGCGTCGCGGTGACACTCAGTTCACGAAGCCGCGCTGCAGCCGCCAGTCGGGGCGTCCATAGGGCTCCGGCCAGGCATACGGATCGACGGCGTTGAAGTAGACGACCGCGGCCAGCTGCGGGAATTCGCCTCCCACGGTGCGCACGTCCTGGAGCCACTGTTCCATGAACGCGCTGTCGCCCTGGAAGCCCAGCTCGGCAACCACGATGGGCTTGCCGAAGCCGACGACGCGGTCATAGGCGGGCCGGAGCGCCTCGCTGAAGCTGCGCGCATGGCCGTACTGGTCGATGTCGTACTGCTGAAGGTCGAGCACGGTCAGGCCGACCTCGTCGACATAGGCATCGCCGGGATAATAGGCGGCGAGGCGCTCCTCGCCGCGCGGCGACCACATGAAGCGGGCCTGCGGCGCGTCGATCCGGCATTGCGAAACGAAGTGCCGATAGGCCGCGACATAGTCGTCCGGCGCCCAGCTCGACCAGGGGAAGTGGCCGTTGGGCAGATCCATCTCGTGACCCCAGCGGATGGTCACGGGGCGGTCGAGCTTGCCGATCTCGCCGCAGACGGCCTTTGCCGGACCGTCATAGGCGCCGGCGAGGATGCCGTGCAGCAATTGCTCACCGGAGACGTTCGTCCCCGGCGACCAGGACCAGGGTTCGACGGTGACCATCAGGTCGCGACGGTGCTCGCGCGCATAGGCGTCCGCCTTCGCCAGCGAGGTCGGGTCGGAATCGCGCCACGGGATGTAGACGTGCTCGATGCCGACGCTCTTGTCGCCCGCGAAGACGCCCTCGGGGTCATAGACGCCGAACTTCACCTGGTCGGCGGGCTTCGCGGTCGGCCGCGGGGCGGTCTGGGACAGACCTGGTGCGACGAGCGTGACCGCCGCCGCCAGTGTCATCAGGCCGGACACCGCAGCAACATAAGCCTTCTTGGACAGAGGTCTCATTGCTTGTCTCCTTCCGTTTTCATTTGACGAGGATTGGAGCCGCATCGCTCTGGATCGGCGGTGAGGCGACGAGCGCCGGCGGCAGCTGGTGGACGGTGCCGCGGGGACCGGGGCGGCCGATGTTCACCAGGCGGAAGCCGAAGCGACGGGCGAGCTCCGGCGGATAGATGTTGCGCAGATCGACCATGACGGGGGTGCGCATGATCCGGTGCAGGCGGCCGAGGTCGAGCGAGCGCAGCTCGTTCCATTCGGTCATCAGCACGACCACGTCGGCATCGGCGGCGCATTCATAGGGATCGCCGTGAAACGCCACGTTGCCCAGCCGGTCGCGCGCCTGCCGCAGGCCCTGCGGGTCGTAGGCCGCGATCTCGGCGCCCGCGCGCTGCAGGTGGCGGATCAGCGGGATCGACGGCGCGTCGCGCATGTCGTCGGTGTCCGGCTTGAAGGTCAGGCCGAGCACTGCGATCTTCATGCCGATCACCGAGCCGCCGGCCGCCTCGATCACCTTCTGCGCCATGCGGTGCTTGCGGGCGTTGTTGGCGGCGACGGTGCCTTCGACCACCCGCAGCGGCACGCCGTATTCCTGCGCGGTGTGCAGCAGGGCGCAGGTGTCTTTCGGGAAGCAGGACCCGCCATAGCCGGGCCCGGCGCGCAGGAAGGCACCGCCGATGCGGCTGTCGAGCCCGACGGCGGCGGCGAGTTCGGTCACGTCGCCCTCGACCTTCTCGCACAGGTCGGCCATCTCGTTGATGAAGCTGATCTTGGTGGCGAGAAAGGCGTTGGCGGCGTACTTGATCAGCTCGGAGGTGCGCCGGCGGGTGACGATCTGCGGCGCACCGGTGGCACGCAGCGGCAGATAGAGTTTGCGCAGCGTTTCCTCCGCCTTGGCGTCCTCGACGCCGAACACGATCCGGTCGGGAGACTGGAAGTCGGCGAGGGCGGACCCCTCGCGCAGGAATTCGGGGTTCGAGGCGACCGAAAACGACATGTCGGGACGCGTCCGCCGGATGATCTCCTCGACCGCGTCGCCGGTGCCCACCGGCACGGTCGATTTGACGACCACGGTGAGCGGACCCGTCATGGCATTGGCGATGTCCTTCGCCGCGCCGTACACGAGCGAGAGATCGGGCTCGCCGTCACTGTCCCGCGGCGGGGTGCCGACGCAGATGAACGCGGCTTCCGTGCCGTCCAGGGCTTCGCGGGCCTGGGTGGTGACGGTGAGGCGGCCCGCGGCGATGTTGCGCCGGAGAAGCTCCTCGATGCCCGGCTCGTAGATCGGGCTCCTGCCGGCGCGCAGCTTTTCCACCGTGGCCGCGTTCGTATCGACGCAGACAACGCGGTTGCCCATATCGGCAAAGCACACGCCGGCGACCAGGCCGACATAGCCGGTTCCTATGACTGCGACTTTCATTGCGTTCTCCCAGAATTGCGCCTGTGCGGCGATTGGTCGGCCTGTTGGTCGACGGACGGGGACGGGGTCCCCTGCTGGGGCCTCTCGGCCCAGGGCATCACGAAGATGAGCTTGCGGGTGCCGTAGCCGAGGCCAGCCCCGGCGGCGGAAAAGACGGTGTAGGTGTACGAGACCGGCAGGGCGCCCCAGGCGAGGGCGCCGAGACCTTCCGGCCCGCGCTGGACGGCGGCCGTGAGAGGCAGCGCGAGCAGCGCGGCGACGAGCCCGACCTCCATCGGCCTGCGGCCGCGCGGGCCTCGGCCTTCCGGGTTCTCGATCCGGTGACGCACCAGGATGACGAGGACCAGGACGGCGTAGAGCACCGCGTTGACGATGGCGAAGATGTAGAAGCCGCTCGCCGGCCCGGCATCGTCCAGCAGCAGCACCGGCGCGGCCGATCCGAGCGAGATCGCCACATATGGGGCGACCACGCGCAGCGGCACGGGCTCGACCGTTCCCTTCCCCTTTGGTGTGACACGGAAATCGACGAAGGAGCCGGTGAAGAAGTCGCGCAGCGCGTAGATCGTGCCGAGCAGCGACCAGGGCCATTTCGCGAGGACGAAGAGGATCTCCTCCCAGCTGAGCACCCGTGCATTCGCCGGGCGCAGCCAGCCGCCGGCCCGCCAGCGATAGATCATGCACAACAGCACCACAGACATCGGCGCGTAGTGCACGACGAAGTCGTAATAGGTGACGTCGGCGAAATGCTCGCGGCTGGCGAGGGCCACCACCGGCATCAGGAAGAGCACGGCCCAGATGCTAGAATAGAGCGGATACCAGAGCTGGCAGAACAGGAACTGGAAGCGCAGGCGCGCGGGCAGCAGCGGCACGAGCGCGGGCGAGTAGCGCAGCAGGATGGTGACCAGGCTGCGCGCCCACTGGAACTCCTGCGTCGCAAGATCCGCGAAGCTGCGCGGGCCGTCGCCATTGGCGATGGCATCGATGGCATGGACGCCGCGCCAGCCGCCGGCGTTCATCATCAGCGTGGTGGAATGGTCCTCGGCCAGTTCCGGGCCAAGCCCGCCAATGGTCTCCAGCGCCTCGGTGCGCACCGCATAGTGCGAGCCAATGCACAGCGGCGCCCAGCCGCCCGTGTAGCCGGCCTGAAGCGGGCCGTGCATCGACGCTTCGGCGTAGAGGCGCGCGCGCGCCGCCCAGCTCTCACCGGCATTGCGGTTGCAGATGCTCGGCGCCGATACATAACCGATCCGCGGATCGCTGAAGGGCGCGAGCATGCGCTCGAGATAGTGCCGGCTCGGCACATGATCGGCGTCCATCTGGACGACGAAGTCGTACAGCCGGTAGCCGAAATGATCGTAGAAATAGGCGAGGTTGCCTTCCTTGCAGCGCACCCGGCGCGGCCATTCCTCCCGCTGATAGTCGTCGACGCCCCTGCGCGTCGAGACCCGGACGCCGTGCGTCGCGCACCAGTCCAGGGTTTCGGCCGAGGGATCCTCGTCCGCCAGCCAGGTGTCGTGGGGGTAGGGCTGCGCGATCATGGCTTCGAGCGTGCGCGCCACGACCTCGAACGGCTCGGACGGCGCCTTCGTCACCACCATGGCGACGGTGCTGCCCTCCGGCAGCTGCGCGAGGCCGGCCGGTTTGCGGCTGCCGACGAAGACCGTGAAGAAGTAGATCGGCATCAGCGTCAGCCAGGCGAAGGGCAGGCTCGCGAAGATGAAGCGTCCGACGCTGGTGATATGGGCGGGGTCGAGCCACCAAAGCCAGAAGAAGAGATAGGCGGCGGTCCACGCGGAAATGGCGAGGAACAGCTCGACCCGCTGCGGCGGCGAGAGGAGCGGCACGAGCGCCGCGCGCGGACGGTTGTAGCGCCGCCGGTCGGCGAAGGCTTCGGGCCGGTCGTCCGCTGCCGAGAGGATGAGGGGAGGGACCTCGTTCACGAGAGCCCCCCATTGGCATGATAGCGCACGGCGGTGGCCACGATCGCGTCGAGGTCCGAATGGCGGGGCGCGAAGCCGAGAAGGTCGCGCGCCCGCGTGATGTCGGCATAGAGGGCGGGCGGATCGCCGCTACGCCGCGGCGCGACGTGGATCGGCACGCCGCAGTTCATCTGGCGCTCGACAGCGCGGATCAGCTGGAGAATCGAGGTTCCCGTGCCCGAGCCCAGATTGGCCGTGAGATTGTGGCCGCCGCTCAGCAGGTGGTCGAGCGCGCGAACATGGGCTTCGGCGAGATCGCTCACATGGACGAAATCCCGCACGCAGGTGCCGTCGGCGGTCGGGTAGTCGTCGCCGTAGATCGCCAGCGGCCCGGCCTGGCCCAGTGCAGCCATGATCGCCAGGGGCACGACGTGGGTCTCGGGATCGTGCCGTTCGCCGAGTTCGAGCTGGGGGTCGGCGCCGGCAGCATTGAAGTAGCGCAGGATGGCGAAGTGCAGCCCGTTCGCATTCGCCTCGTCGGCGAGCATTTCTTCCGCCACGAGCTTGGTCCGACCGTAGGGGTTGATCGGGCATTGCTCGGCGCTCTCCGAGACGGGGAGGTGATCTGGGATGCCGTAGGTGGCGCAGGAACTGGAGAAGACGAGGTGGCGCACCTCCGCGAGCCGGCATGCCTCGAGCAGCGACAGCGTGCCGCCCACATTGGTGCGGTAGTAGCGCGCGGGGATCGATACCGACTCGCCCACATAGGCCAACGCCGCGAAGTGGATGACGGCGCTGATGCCGTGGGCGCGCATCGCCTCGGCCAGCCTCTGCGTATCGAGTATGTCGCCATGCACGAAGGGGCCCCACCGCACCGCGTCGCGGTGGCCGAGGGACAGATTGTCGAAGGCGACCGGGCGGAAGCCGTTGGCCGCGAGCGCCTTGCAGGCGTGGCTGCCGATGTAGCCGGCTCCGCCGGTGACGAGTATACGGGGCGCGTTCATGCGACGGCCTCCCGCACGCCCGGCTCCCGGACCAGTTCCTCGCGGAAATAGTCGATGGTGAGCGCGAGCCCTGCTTCCAGGGAAATGGTGGGAACCCAGCCCAGCAGGCGCGTCGCCTCGCTGATGTCCGGGCAGCGCCGGCGCGGATCGTCCACCGGCAGCGGACGGTGGGAGATGCGCGAGGACGATCCGGTCATGCGCTGCACGACGCCGGCGAAGTCCTGGATGGTCCGCTCGTCGGGATTGCCGATATTAACCGGTCCTTCCACGCCGTCAGGCGTCGCCATCAGGCGTATGAGCGCTTCCACGGTCTCGTCGACGTAGCAGAAGGAACGTGTCTGCGAGCCGTCGCCATAGACGGTCATGTCGGTCCCGCGCAGCGCCTCGATGATGAGGTTCGAGGTCACCCGCCCGTCGTCGCCGCGCATGCGCGGCCCGTAGGTGTTGAAGATGCGGGCGATCTTGATGCGGGTGCCGAAACGGCGCGCATAGTCGAAGAATAGGCTTTCGGCACAGCGCTTTCCTTCGTCATAGCAGGCGCGCGGGCCGGTGGGGTCGACATGGCCCCAATACGCCTCCGGCTGCGGGCTGACCTGCGGATCGCCGTAGATTTCGGAGGTCGACGCCTGCAGGATGCGCGCGCCGTTTTCCGTGGCCAGCTTCAGCAGGTTCAGCGCCCCGAGAACGCTCGTTTTGGTGGTGTGCACCGGATCGGCGGCATAGGCCGTGGGCGAGGCCGGGCATGCGAGATTGTAGATTTGGTCGACATCCACGGCGATCGGATCGATCACGTCGTGGCGGATGAGCGAGAAACGCGGATGGCCGACCAGATGCTCGACGTTGTGTCGTCGGCCGGTTGAGAAATTGTCCAGACAAATCACATAGGCTCCACCTTCGATCAATCGGTCGCAAAGGTGTGAGCCAATAAAGCCAGCGCCTCCGGTGATTAAAACTCTCCGATCGTGCGACGCGTCGGCGACGTCATGGATCGTGAGGATACGCGTCATCGTTCCTTGCATGATGCAGAACCTTAGGACCAAATATAGTTGGCGGATTTAGGCTGTCGGATTGAGCGCGTGACAGCGAGATGCAGGCAGATACGACGACGCGTTCCTGCGAAATGCTAGGATCGTAAATTGCGCGGTGTACTTAGTGCATGAGGCTGCACCGCTCAGGGTGCCTTTCGCTTCTTCACAAGATATCCAACTCCTGTAATGCCACCGGCATTGGTGGATAGGATCATTAGATAACAATTCAAAATTACATCAAACTTACATCGTTTCTTAAGATTCGGTGGAATCGGGGGGGTGACGTGCCGATTTTTGGTCGGATTTCGACCCGACGGGCGTCGAGTCCCTCATGCTGAGCGGCCAAAGCAGCTGATCCGATCTGCGGAGTTCGTGCGGGCCCCCGATGCAGGCTTCGTGCCGATCAAGCCGAGTTGATCCACCGGATCGCAAATATGCTGCCGCCCCCCGCACGCGCCTCCACGCTGGCCACGGCGTGGTGGCGGGCGGCGATCTCGGCGACAATGGCGAGCCCGAGACCGGTGCCGGAACTCGCCGTGTTGGGGCTGCGCTGAAAACGCTCGAAGATGGCCATGCGCTCGTCGGGCGGCACGCCCTGGCCGCGATCGAGCACATAGATCGCGGGCTCGGATGTCACCTGGACGTCGATCGGCGTTCCCGCCGGCGTATGCGAGAGCGCGTTCTCCACGAGGTTGGTGACCGCCAGCGCAATCGCCTGCGCGTTGCCACGGACCATGATCGGTCGATTGGGCGCCGTCATTTCCATGCGGCGCCCGTCCTGCATCGCCAGCGGGCCGAGCAACGCCACCGCGTGGCGCACCACCCTGGCAAGATCGATGTCCTCGTCTATCGCCAGCGGCTTGGCGTCCAGCCTTGCCACCTGCAGCAGCTGGGAGACGGATCGACTGAGACGGGCCGTGTCCAGGACGAGGCTTTCCTTTGCCGGTCCCTCCGGCAGCATGTCGATGCGTGCCATGAGCACGGCTACCGGCGTGCGCAGTTCGTGCGCCGCATCGGTGGTGAAGCGCCGCTCGACGTCATAGGCGCGGGCCAACCGAGCCAGTGCGGCGTTGACCGCCTTGACGAGGGGCGTGATCTCGCGCGGCAGCCCGTGGGCCGAGATCTGCGCCTCCTGTCCCCCGGGCGTGATCGTCCGCGCATCTTCCGCCGCTCGCGCGATCGGACGGAAGGCCCGGTTGAGCGTGTGCATCATCACGAGCAGCGCCACCAGCAGCAGGGGCAGCGCGAGCCACAGCGTGAACCCCGCGACTTCGCGGACGATGCTGTCGAAGAGGACGTTCTCGTGCGAGCTGTCCTGGGCGACAACGATGCGATAGCCGTCGGCGTTCGTCGAATAGGTGTACCAGGGGGCGCCTCCCGCACGGGGCACGAGGAAGAACTCCCCCGGCGGGACGATCGTGGCATTGGTAGCCAGGGACGCGGCCAGCGGCGACGATGCGGTGACGACTGTGCCGTCGCGCTCCAGCACGAGGTAGAAATAGGAATCATTGGAACGCGTATACGCGGCGGCGAGCACCTCCGGCAGCGTCAGCACGGGCGGCGTGACGCGGGTGTCGAGGCCGCGCACGATGTCGGCGGCCTGGTCCTGCAATGCCCGATGGTGCAGCGAGCCGACGGTCCACCAAGAGAAGAAGAGGAAGGCGATCGGCGGGCCGAGCACGGCTATGGCGAGCACGACAAGCAACCGCGTTGCCAGCCGGCGCTTCAGAGACCACGAGCGCGAACCGAGGCTCACGATGCTTCTTCCAGCAGGTAGCCGATACCGCGCAGCGTATGGATTTCAGGGCTCGCACCGGCCCCCGTCAGCTTGCGGCGCAGCCGATGCAGTAGAACCTCGACCGCGTTGGATTCGAGCTCGTCGTCAAAGCTGTAGAGCGCGCGCTCGATGCATTCCCGCGTGAGGACGCGACCAGACCGCCGCATGAAGAGTTCGAGGAGCCCCAGTTCACGGCGCGAAAGCGGGAGCGGCGCGTGGGAGACGGTGACGCTGCGGTCCGCCGTGTTCAGCGCGACGTTCCCGACGATGATATTGGCGCCGAGCGCCTGGTTCGGACGGCGCAGCAGAGCCCGTAGCCGCGCCACCAGTTCGTCCATATGGAAGGGCTTGAGCACGTAGTCGTCGCCGCCCTGCTCAAGTCCGCGCACCCGGTCCGCCAGATTGTCGCGGGCGGTGAGGATCAGGACGGGAATGGCCAGGCCCCTGGCGCGCTGCCGCCTGAGTAGGTCGAGGCCATCGCCATCGGGCAGCCGCAGGTCGAGCACGGCGATGTCATAGCCCTCAGTGTTCAGCGCGGCCTCGGCGTCGGCCACGGTCCGGGCGCGATCGACGGCGAAGCCGGCGGCCCTCAGTCCGGCGTCGAGTAGGCCGGCGAGTTCGCGTTCATCTTCCACCAGCAGGAGACGCATTGCTTCGATCTCATCACTTCACGGCCATCACGTGTGGAGGGGTATTCAGATGCTGTGGTCATAAGTAAAAACCGTCCATCCAAAGCTATCGTACGGGAGTGGTGAGGGTGGATCCTTGGCCGATACAATCCACCTCGCCACACAATGTCATGTTTTGCTCTAGGGAAGCGAATGTCATTGATCCTTCTCAAACATTTGAACGACATCTGACGTCAAAAGATATGATTTTTATTGCCTTTCTTGTCCGTACATTATGATCGGGAAGAAGTTGTCGGGTATATTATGCAGGATGCCGGTAAATTTCGTTGGCGTGCATACGAGCGGGGCGCCGCTTTCCCGGCGCTGCGGCCTGTCGGCCGATGTGTTCGTCCAGTTTACTGGTTGGAAAGCTGATCCGCCGCCGTGCCGGCGCCCTCGGGGGGGGGCGGCGGCGCGAGCGCCGCTCTAACGCGCGAGGGGGAGCGCCTCGAAAATATCCGCCGCGTCGATGGGGCGGTGGAAATAGAAGCCCTGGAACAGCGTCGCGCCGAGCTCCTTCAGCCGGACGAGCTGGGCCTCCTCTTCGACGCCCTCGATCACCAGTTCCAGCCCCAGAGAATGGGCGATGGAAACGGCCGCGCGGATCTGCGCCTCGTCGATCGGGTCGTGTAGCAGGTCGCGGGTGACGGTCCAGTCGATCTTGATGCCGTCGACGGGGAGTTGCTTCAGCGCCTCGAAGGAATTGTAGCCATTGCCGAAATCGTCGAGCGAGACATGCATGCCGAGCTCGCGCATCTCAGCAAGGAAGGCGGAGACCTGCGGGGCGTCGTAGATCTCGTCGGTCTCGGTGATCTCGATGCGCAGCGCCTGCTCGACGCCTGGATTGGTGCGCACGAGGTCGAGCAGCCGGCTCTGGAAGGCGATGTTGGCGAGCGTGTGCACGCCGAGATTCATCGACACATACTGGTCGCTGCCGGTGGCGATGAGCTGCATCGCATAGCCCACGCACTGGCGGCAGACCCAGCTGTCGATGCGGCCCATCAGCCCGAGCCGGCGCGCCGCCGGCAGGAACTGGGCCGGGCTGCAATAGGCGCCGTCCTCGTTGCGCAGGCGGATCAGCGCCTCGTAGCCGAGGATGCGGTGCTTCTCGTCGACAATCGCCTGCAGATGCAGCGTGAAGCGGTTCAGCTCGAGGCCGAGCCGGATGCGCTCGGCCCAGCCGAGCCGTTGCTGCGTCGTGCTCACCTTGGGATCGCCGAGGTCGTAGATCTGCACGCGGTCGCGTCCCGCCTCCTTCGCCACCCGGCAGGCGGTGTCGGCGGCGGCGAGCAGGCTGGCGGCGCTGTGCCGGTCCGGCTGGGCGAGGCTCAGCCCGACGCTGACCGTCAGCGAGAAGCGATGTCCGCCGATCCGGAAGACATGGCTGTGGGTAGCGGCATGAAGCCGGTTGGCGATGCCCATCACTTCGCCCTCGTCGAGCTCGGTGAGCACCATGGCGAATTCGTCGGCGCCGATCCGCGCCAGCATGTCGTCGCCGCGCAGATGGCCGCGCAGGAAACGGCCGACCTCGCGCAGCAGGTCGTCGGCGGCGGCATGGCCGACGGCGTCGTTGATGCCCTTGAAATGGTCGACGTCGATGACGCCGACCCAGAGATTCCCCGTCTCGCCGTCGCGCAGCAGCTGGTCGAGCCGCTCCTCCAACGCGAAGCGGTTGGGCAGACCGGTCAGCATGTCGTTGCGCGCCTGCTGGGCGATCAGGCGGGCGAAGTCCGCCAGCGCCTCGGTGTGCTGGCGCAGCTGCTCCCGCATGGCGATCAGCTCGGCCTCGCGCTTCTTCTGCGTGGTGAGGTCGGTCCAGATGCCGACCGTGCCGCCATTGGGCAGGCGGCGATGGCTGGCCAGGATCCAGCCGCCGTCGCGTAGCGCGATCTCGACCGGCTGCTGCGCCGAGCGGGCGAGCCGCTCGCGGATCGCGCCGTCGCCGGGGCCGAGGGCGAAGAAGCCTTTCGCCTCCGCTCCGTCGAGCACCTCCGGCAGGCGTTGACCCGCCTCCAGGGCGACGTCGGCGCCGGCGAATATCCGCCGCATGCCGCTGTTGACGAGTTCGATCCGGTCCTCGGCATCGAGCAGGATGAGGCCGGCGGGAATCCCGTCTATGGCGTCGTCCAGCCGGGTCTCGGCGGCCTTCAGCCCGGAGACGTCGCTCCAGGTCGACACGGTCCAGCCGTCCGGCGTGCGCCGCTCGCGTGCCTGAACCCAGCCGCCATTCTCCAGCGGGATCAGGAAGGGCTCGCCATCGGCCTCGGCATGGCGCTGAAGCCGTTGGGCGACATATTTCTCGGGATCGGGCGCCCAGCGCCATTCGCCGCTGGGAACGGAGGCGAGCGCGTAGAAGGTGAGGCCCTGGAGGTCGCCGAGGGCCTCGAGAAAGGGAAAGAGCTCGAGGAAGCGGCGGTTGTGAAAGATGAGGCGGTCCTGGTCGTCGAACACCGCGAAGCCGTCGCGCATGATGTCGAGCAGCCCGGCGAAGTTGCGGTCGCCAAGTCGCGCTCCGGTCCGCCCTGCCGATTTGGGGCAGGGGCCGGACATGTTCGACCGTCCAGCATTCACCATTCCGAATGGTCCATTCCATCCGGCTTCCGCTTCCGCGCCCGCACGGGCGGTCACAGGATCGCGTTTCGCCCCTAATCCGCCTTCCAGGGAATGCGGACATTACGGCAATAGAATACTATTTCGGGGCCCGTGCAACCAAGCGAAGGGGACATTTCCGGTTGCCGGCCGGGGTTTGTCCTGAAAAGGTAAACCAACGATGCGGAGGTGATCATGGCTGCTGGTTCGACCGGGCTCGGGATGACGGGCCGCTGGGTCGCGGCTATCGGGATCGTGGCGCTGGTGGGTGCGGCGATCGGCCTGTGGGCGCGCCACGGTGCCGCCGTTTTCTTCGACATGGTAGCGGCCGGAATTGCCTATTGTTTCTGACCGCGAACGGGCGCGCCGCCGGGGTGCGCCACGCTCTCGCGGTCGTCAAAGCGCATCGCGGTCGCCATGTCCAATCGCCGTATCCTCCTCCTGCTGGCCGCCTTCGTCGTCGGCGCCGTCGCCATCGTCGGCGGTGCGCTGGCGCTGCTGCCGCAGGCCCCCACCACGGTTTCCGGCCAGGTCGCCATCGGCGGTCCCTTCGAGCTCGTCGACCAGGACGGGCAGAAGGTCACCCAGGAGAGTTTCGTCGGCGAGCCGACGCTCGTCTTCTTCGGCTTCACCCATTGTCCGGATATCTGCCCGACCACGCTGTTCGAGATGTCCCAGCTCTTCGAGGCGCTGGGGCCGGATGCGCGCAAGGTCACCGGGCTGTTTGTCACCGTCGATCCTGAGCGCGACACGCCGGAGTCGATGAAGTCTTATCTCGGCAGCTTCCACCCCAGCATCCAGGGTCTGACCGGCACGCCGGAGCAGGTCGCCGCCGTCATCAAGGCCTACCGCGCCTACGCGAAGAAGGTGCCGACGCAGGATGGCGACTACACGATGGACCACACGGCGATCGTCTATCTGATGGGCAAGGACGGCGCCTTCATCGCCCCGTTCAACCTCAAGCGGCCGCCCGCCGACGCCGCCGCCGAGCTGCGCCGCTACCTCTGAGGGGCAGCCGGATGATGTGCGGGCGACGGTGCGAGGTGCGCGCCAGCCCGTGATCGGTCTTCTCCCAGCGATAGGGCGCGATCACCAGGTGGAACAGCGCCCGCCAGGCCGCAGCCGACATCATCAGCCAGTAGACCGGCACGAGCGGCAGCACCCGCCATAGGCCGGGCACGCGCCGTCGCCGCATGCCGAGGGCGATGGCGGTCATGGCGCTGGCATAGCCGAGCACGAGCACGCAGAGGCTGATCCAGTCGAGGACGAGCGCGCCGGGCGACAGATCGCTCGCGGGCTGTGTCCACAGATCCAGCAGCACGCCGAGGATGAGGAACGGATTGATCAGCGCGGCGGCGACCCCGCTGCCGAGCAGGAAGACCAGCGCCAGCGCTCCGGTCAGTCCGGCTCCCCGCGCCAGCCGGCGCGGGCGGCGGGCATGGACCAGCAGCGTCTGCATCCACCCCTTGTACCAGCGGGTGCGCTGGCGCATCCACGCGCCGAAGCGGCGGGGCGCCTCCTCGTCGGTGGTCGAGGCGATGACTGCGGTCTGCCAGCCCGACGCCGCGAGGCGCACGCCGAGGTCGGCATCCTCGGTCACGTTGTACGGGTCCCAGGCGCCGACGCCCTCCAGCGCGTCGCGCCGGAAATGGTTCGACGTGCCACCGAGCGGCAAGGGCAGGCGGCAGGTGGCGAGCATCGGCAGGACGACGTCGAAATAGCCGGCATACTCGGCCGCGAACTGGCGCGTGATCCAGCCATCGGCGAGATTGTCGATGGCGAGGCGCGCCTGGACGCAGCCGAGCCTCTCGCTGCCGGGTGCGGCGAAGACGGTGCAGACCTCGCGTAATTGCAGAGGGTCCGGGATGTCTTCCGCGTCATAGACGCCGACATAGGTGCCGCGGGCGAAGGGGAGGGCGACATTCATCGCCTTGGGCTTGGTGCGCGGGCCGAGAGCGGGCGCGACGATCACCTCGAAGCCCGGCCAGTCGGCACGGATCGCCAGCGCCGTAGCGGTCTCCGCGTCGTCGGGCTCGACCACCAGCAGGATCTGCAGCTTCTCGCGTGGATAGTCGAGCGCATCGAGCGCGTCTACGAGCTGAGGAACCACCCGCGCCTCACGGTAGAGCGGCACGACGAGGGTGTACGGCGGCAGCGCGGCGTCGCGGCGCATGGGCGGCGATGCAGACTGCGGCGGCAGGCTGCAGGCGGCGAACTTCAACAGCGCGCCGCCGAACAGCAGAAAGCTGAGCAGAGGCACCGACAGCCAGATGCCGAGCGCGGACATCTGCCCGAGCGGTGTGAACAGTGCCACCATCGCCATCACCAGAACGGCGAAGACGTAGCGGGATTCCCGCAACGTCCCCGCGCTGAGTTCCGGATGGCGGCGCTTCAGCTCGTTGGCCGCACGCCAGCCGAGCTGCCCGGCGAAACTCCGCTGCACATAGGCGGCGAGCCGCTCCGGCGTGGTCAGCCGCAGCTGGCCGCGCAGCTCGGGGCGCCGGGCGAGGGTGCCGGCGAGCTGCCGCAGCCGCAGCCCACGCGTCGCGAGGACGACGCGCCCGTCGGCGTAGCGCATCAGGCCCGATTTCAGCAGCGCGGCGATGCTGTCCGTGTTCAGGCGCAACGGCGCCACCGCGTCCAGCGGCTCGAACGGCACGCCGAGCGCGTGCGCCGCGCCTCTCGCGAGTTCGTCGGCCGAGGCATGGCCGGCCGCGAGCAGCACCTCGTCCACGCCGACACCCAGCCGGCGCGCGCGGCGCAGCGCATAGAACCTGTCGGCGGTGGAAAGCCGGTCGGGAGCACCCGCCGCCTCGACCGGCAGGTCGAGGCTCGGCGCAGCCGTTCCCCATTCCGGCTCCGTCCCGCCCGCCTGTGGCGTCATGCGGCGGCCCCCTCGCCTAGCCAGCACCAAGACGGTAGAACAGCGCTGCGCGGCGGATGCCGAACCAAGCGCGAGGCCAGTGTGCGGTATTTTGTTCCGGTAGTTAAGTCCCTGGCGGCAAAATGGCTGGCCGCCGGCCTGCTCGCCGCGGCGCTTTCATCCGCCGTCGCCGGCGCGGCGTCGGCGCAGGCGGCCACCCAGCCCGATGCCGCGTCCGCCAAGGCCCTGCCGACGGTGGCGGTGCCGGGCTTCTGGGACCCCAAGCGTCGGCCGGAGCGGCCCGACGTCACCCGTCTGCCGACGCAGATACGCTTCGTGACGACGGACGACTATCCCCCGTTCAGCTTCCGCGGCGAGGACGGCCGGCCGATCGGCTTCAACGTCGACGTTGCCCGCGCCATCTGCACCGAACTCGCCATCCGCTGCACGCTGGAAGTGATGCCCTTCGACGCTCTGGTCGAGGCGCTGGAGACGGGCAAGGCGGATGCTGCCATCGCCGGCCTCGCCATCACTCCGGCGAGCCGGGAGAAGCTCGATTTCACCGACCGCTATTTCCGCTCGCCGGCGCGCTTCGTCGCCCGGCGTGGCGATGCGGCGACCCAGGTCACGCCGTACGTGCTCGCCTCCAAGTCGGTCGGCGTGGTGGCCGACACCTCGCACGAGGCCTATCTGCGCGACTTCTTCGGCGAGATCGCCATTAAGCCCTACGCCGATTCCGAGACGGTGCGCGCCGCGCTGCAGAAGGGCGACGTCGACCTCATCTTCGGCGACGGCGTGCAGCTGGGGCTCTGGCTCAACGGCACCGCCTCCAACAATTGCTGCGCCTTCGTCGGCGGCCCCTTCACCGAGAGCCTCTATTTCGGCGAAGGCATGGGCATCGCGGTGAAGCGCGGCAACGAGGCGCTGCGCCAGTCGCTCAACTACGCGCTGGGCCAGCTCTGGGAGGAGGGGGTCTATACCGACCTCTATCTGCGCTGGTTCCCGATCAGCGTTTATTGACCCGCGTTTATTGACGCGGCCGGCCGCACTACCTAGACCATGCCGCAGCGCCTTGACGGCGCTTTTTCCGTTTTCGCATAGCCCAGTTTCTCGCGTAGCCCAGGAGGGCAGACCATGACGGCGACCGCTCAGGTCGAAGATGTTGCAGCCGAACTGCATGAGCTGGCGGAGAACGCCGGCGCGTGGCCGTTCGAGGAGGCCCGCAAGATCGTCGAGCGCCTGAAGCGGAAGCCGAAATCCGAAGTCCTGTTCGAGACCGGCTACGGCCCGTCGGGCCTGCCGCATATCGGCACCTTCGGCGAGGTGGCGCGCACCACCATGGTGCGCCACGCCTTCCGCGTGCTGACCGAGGACAAGATCCCGACGCGGCTGTTGTGCTTCTCCGACGACATGGACGGCATGCGCAAGATTCCGGAGAACGTGCCGGATCCCGTCGCGCTGCGCCCCTATCTGCAGATGCCGCTCACCGCGGTGCCGAACCCGTTCGGCGGCGGTTTTGCGTCGTTCGGCGACCACAACAACGCGATGCTGCGGCGCTTCCTCGACACGTTCGGCTTCGACTACGAGTTCGCCAGCGCCACCGACTACTACAAGTCCGGCAAGCTCGACGCGGTGCTGCTGAAGGCGGCCGAGAAGTACGACGCCATCATGGAAGTGATGCTGCCGACGCTGGGCGAGGAGAGGCAGGCGACCTATTCGCCCTTCCTGCCGATCTCGCCGACCTCGGGCCGCGTGCTTTATGTGCCGCTGAAGGAGGTGAACGCCAAGGCGGGCACTATCACCTTCACCGACGAGGATGGGGTGGACAAGACCGTGCCGGTCACCGGCGGGCAGGTGAAGCTGCAGTGGAAGCCGGATTTCGGCGCCCGCTGGGCGGCGCTCGACGTCGATTTCGAGATGTTCGGCAAGGACCACCAGACCAACGCGCCGATCTATGACGCGATCTGCGAGATCCTCGGCGGCACGGCGCCGGAGCACTACGTCTACGAGCTGTTCCTCGACGAGAACGGCCAGAAGATCTCGAAGTCGAAGGGCAACGGCCTGACCATCGACGAGTGGCTGACCTATGCCAGCCCGGAGAGCCTGGCGCTCTACATGTTCCAGTCGCCGCGCTCGGCCAAGAAGCTGCATTTCGACGTCATCCCGAAGGCGGTGGACGAGTATTTCAACTTCCTCGCCCGCTATCCCGTGCAAGATTGGAAGAACCGGCTCGGCAATCCGGTTTGGCACATCCACTCCGGCAACCCGCCGGTGGAGGAGCTGCCGCTGACCTTCGGGCTGATGCTGAAGCTCGCCTCGGCCTCCAATGCCGAGGACAAGTCGGTGCTGTGGCGCTTCATCCAGCGCTACGCGCCCGGCACCTCGCCGGCCACGCACCCGACCGTCGACAAGCTCGCCGACTATGCCGTGCGCTACTTCGTCGACCGGGTGAAGCCGCGCCGCACCTTCCGTCTGCCGGACGAGGTGGAGGCGAAGGCGCTCGCCGCGCTCGATGCCGCCCTGGCGCCGCTCGACGGTTCGGACCGCGACGCGATCCAGAACGCCGTGCTCGATGTCGGCCGCGCCGAGCCGCGCTACCAGGATATGAAGCGCAAGGGACCGGAAGGCGGGCCGGGCGTGTCGTTCCTCTGGTTCAGCGCGCTCTACGAGCTGCTGCTGGGCGAGAAGGAAGGGCCACGCTTCGGCTCCTTCGTCGCCGCCTACGGCATTCCGGAGACCCGCGCGCTCATCGCCCGTGCGCTGGCGGGCGAACTGGCGGCAGGCGCCGCGTAGGCGCAATCTGATACCGACCGCGCCGATTCGAAGAGGGATCGGCGCGGCGGGGACATCGTATGGCGAAGCGTGAAAAGGGCCGGATCGATCTGCGGGTGGACGACCCGCAGCAGTTGCTCGACATGCTCGACCCTTATCCGTTCCGCGAGCGTGGGCTCGACGGCGACGTTGACGAATATATCTGCGAGCATGCTGCCGAGACCGCGCCCGGCCACCGCCTCGCCATCGCCATCCATCTGCCCGCGGCGGTGACCGGCAGCGAGCGGGCTCTCGGCCTGCCGGGCATCATGCAGCGGCATTTCGAGCGGCAGGCGGAGCGGCGCAGCTCCGACCTGGCGCATCTTTTCGCACTCGGCCGCAAGATGCTGCTGATCGGCCTGATCGTGCTGGGCGTTTGCCTCGTCGTCGGCCAGTTCCTCGTCGGCCTGTTTCCCGGCTCCCGCCTCGCCGAGGTGGTGATGGAAGGCCTCGTCATCCTCGGATGGGTAGCGAACTGGCGGCCGATGGAGATCTTCCTGTTCGACTGGTGGCCGCTGGTGCGCGAGCGCCGGCTCTACCGGCGCCTCGCCCATGCGGATATTTCCGTCGTGGCCTACGAGGCGGCGCGGCCGTCCGCCTCGCACTGAAGCAGCAGGGCCGCGTCTCACCCCACTGAACGGTCGGCCAGCGCCTTCTCGCGCAGGGCGCTCAGCGTCATGGTCGGCGTGATCGCTTCCGGGTCGAGCTTCACATGCACCACCGCCGGCAGGCCGGCGGCGAGGGCGGCCTCGAGCGCGGGGGTGAACTCCGCATCCGTCTCCACCGTCACGCCGAAGCCGCCAAAGGCGCGGGCATAGGCGGCGAAGTCGGGATTCTTCAGCGCCGTGCCGTAGACGCGGGTGGGGAATTCGCGCTCCTGATGCATGCGGATGGTGCCGTACATGCCGTTGTCGATCACCACCGCGATCACCGGGATGCCGTACTGCACGGCGGTGGCGAACTCCTGCCCGGTCATGAGGAAATCGCCGTCACCGCAGACCGCGACCACGGTGCGCTCGGGGTGGGCGCGCTTGGCCGCCACCGCTGCCGGGAAGCCGTAGCCCATCGAGCCCGAGGTCGGCGCGAGCTGCGTGCCATAGGCGCGGAAGCGGTGGAAGCGGTGCACCCAGGTGGCGAAGTTGCCGGCGCCGTTGCAGATCGTCGTGTCGTCCGGCAGGGCGCGCAGATAGCGCACCAGCGTCGCCATCTGCACCGCGCCGGGGTTCGCGGGCGGCTCCTCGGTCCAGGCGAGATAGTCGTCGCGCACCGCCTCGCGCCAGTCGTCCCACGGCACGACATGCGGCGGCTGCACGCCCTCCAGCGCTGCGGCGAAGGCGGCATTGGAGGCGTTGATGGCGAGCGTCGGCTGGTAGACGCGGCCGAGCTCGTCAGCCTCCGCGTGCACATGCACGAAGGGCACGCCCGGATCGGGGATGGGAAAGAGGCTGTAGCCCTGCGAGGGAACCTCGCCGAGCCGCCCGCCGGCGACGATGACGAGGTCGGCCTCCTTCAGCCGGCCGACCAGCTTCGGGTTGATGCCGAGCCCGACGTCGCCGGCATAGCAGGGATGGTCGGCGGGAAAGAGCATCTGCCGCCGGAAGCTGACGGCGACCGGCAGGTCGCAGCGCTCGGCGAAGCGCACGAGGGCGGCGACCGCCTTCGGGTTCCAGCGCGTGCCGCCGACGATCATGATCGGCCGCTCGGCCTCCCAGAGCAGCTTCTGCAGCCGCATCATGTCGGTCAGTCCCGGCCAGGTCTCGGCGGGCTCCACCGGCGGCGCGTCCGGCACGTCGGCATATTCGCTCAGCACATCCTCGGGCAAGGCGATGACCACCGGGCCGGGCCGGCCCTGCATGGCGACGCGGAAGGCGCGGGCGATGATCTCCGGGATGCGCGCGGCCTCGTCGATCTCCACCGCCCATTTGGCCAGCGTGCCGAACACGGCACGGTAGTCGACCTCCTGGAACGCCTCGCGCCCGCGCATGGAGCGCGAGATCTGGCCGACGAACAGGATCATAGGCGTCGAATCCTGCTGGGCGATGTGCACGCCGGCGCTGGCATTGGTGGCGCCCGGCCCGCGAGTGACGAAGCAGATGCCCGGCCGCCCGGTGAGCTTGCCCGACGCCTCGGCCATCATCGCCGCGCCGCCCTCCTGCCGGCAGACGACGAAGTCGACCTCGGTGTCGGAGAGCGCGTCGAGCACGTCGAGATAGCTCTCGCCCGGCACGCCGAAGGCGCGCGTGACGCCGTTGGCGATCAGGGCGTCGACGAGGAGATGGGCGCCGGTGCGGGCGGAGGGGGAATGGGCAGCGTTCATGATGACAACTCGACGCGAGGAGAGGCGGGGCACTCTAGTGCCGTGGAGCGGACGGCGCGAGTGGACCTTTCGCCGATCTCACACGAAGCCGATCCAGCGGCCGGACACCAGAACAGCGAGCCAGAGCAGCGCCGAGGCCGCCGCCGATACCCGCACCCCGGCGCTGACCGTGGCGCCTTCGAGCGCGCGCCCATAGGCCGGGTTGGCGTGCTGCACGCCGACATTGGCCAAGGCGAGGGCGATCAGGCCGAGCTTGATCAGGAAGGCGGGGTTGCCGACATATTCGCGCGGCTGGACGGTGAACAGCCAGAAGCCCGTAGCAAATGCCAGTGCCACGCCGCACGCGGCGACGCGCACATTGAGCGGGCCGAGAACGGCGAGCGGCACGCCGCGCAGCCCGCCGAGCAGCTTCAAATCCAGCACGAGTATCGAGCCGAGCAGCAGCGAGATGCCGAGCACATGCGTCGCGTTGACGAAGAGGTACGCCGTGCCCGAGCCCTGCAGCCAGCGGGCGCCGGGCCAGCTTCCCAAAGCAGTGACAAGCGGGGCGACGAGGCTCGACAGCTCCATCTGCGGTTAGTTGGTGATCCGCTCCGGGTACATGTCGTAATTCTTGCCGGCCAGGGTGAGGCGCACCGCCTTCATGTGCGGTTTTGCGGAATCGCGGTCGCGGTTGCCCAGCACGGTGATGGCATCACCCGGTTTCGCTGTGTCGCCGGTGAAGCCGGAATCGGCGGTCTGGCGCGGATTGCCGAGATCGACCTGCCACACCACGCCGTCGCTCGCGGTGACGTGCAGCGTCGGGTGCGGCGGCGACATGGAGATGGTCTTGATGGTGCCCTGCAGCGTCATCTGCTCGGACTCGGCCCAGCTCCAGCCGTGATGAGCAAGTGCCGGCGTGACGAAGGCGAGCGCGCCGGCAAGCGTGAGGGCGGAAACGCGAAGGGAGGGAAGGCGGATCGCGGTCGACATGGGCGGCTCCTGTCGTTGCGGAAGTCGCTCCAGACTATGGCGCGGGTGTACGACAGGGCGAGCCGGGCAAGGCTCACATCTTTGACAGTGGGGCTCTCTGGGGCCGTCCTCCCGGACGGCCGTCAGCCCGATCCGGGATCGCCAAGCAATTGGAGAGCGATCCCGGCTCTCCGCTTCGCTTCGGCCGGGATGACGAATGGTGGGGGGCGGAGCATCGGCTCCCCTCCTGCCTTCCATCCTCGAACCACCTCATCCTGAGGTGCCGCCGAAGGCGGCCTCGAAGGATGCTCGTCCAGGTGCGCTCTCACGAGCATCCTTCGAGGCTCGCTGCGCTCGCACCTCAGGATGAGGTCGATCTGTGACAGGGCTCGGAGGACGGAACGATCCCGGATCGGCCTTTGGCCGTCCGGGATGACGGATAGTGGGAACGAGGAGCTTTACACGTCCACGCTGGCGCGCAGTGCGTTGTCCTGGATGAACTCGCGGCGGGGCTCGACGACGTCGCCCATCAGGCGGTTGAACAGGTCGTCGGCGTCGGCGACCTCCTTTACTTTCACCTGCAGCAGCGAGCGGGCGTTGACGTCGAGCGTGGTCTCCCAGAGCTGCTCGGCGTTCATCTCGCCGAGGCCCTTGTAGCGCTGCAGCGCGATGCCCTTGCGACCGGCGTCGGTGACGGCGTCGAACAGGTCCATCGGCCCGAAGACCAGCGTGTCGTTGCCCTTGCGGCGCAGCGTCGCCGGCTCGGCGTGGACTTCCTGCAGCTCGGCGGAGAGGCTGTCGAGACGGCGCGCCTCGGCCGAGCCGACGAAGGTGGCGTCGAGCACGGCGACTTCCTTCACGCCGCGCACGGTGCGGGAGAATCTGTAACCGGAGCCGTCGGCCTCGCCGGTCCAGCCGCGCTCGGTGTCCTCGGCGATGAGGTCGAGGCGCCGCGCCACCTCGGCGGCGACCGCAGCGGCGCGTTCCTCCTCGATGAGCAGCCCCGGCGCGAAGGCGCCGGCGATCGCCGCCTGCTCGACCACGGCGCGGTTGTAGCGGGGGTGCAGCCCGTTCATCACGTTGCGGAAGGAGCGGGTGCTCTCCAGCACGTGGTGCAGGTCGGCGCCGACCCGCACCTCGCCGGAGGCGAGATGCAGCGCGGCCTCGTCGAGACCCTGGTCGATCAGGTAGTCCTCGAGCGAGCGCTCGTCCTTCAGATACTGCTCGGACTTGCCGCGCGTGACCTTATAGAGCGGCGGCTGGGCGATGTAGACATGGCCGCGATCGAGTAGATCCGGCATCTGCCGGAAGAAGAAGGTAAGCAGAAGCGTGCGGATGTGGGAGCCGTCCACGTCCGCGTCTGTCATGATGATGATCTTGTGGTAGCGCAGCTTGTCGACGTTGAAGTCGTCGCGGCCGATGCCGGTGCCGAGCGCGGTGATCAGCGTACCGATCTGCTCGGAGGACAGCATCTTGTCGAAGCGGGCGCGCTCCACGTTCAGGATCTTGCCGCGCAGCGGCAGGATGGCCTGGAAGGCGCGGTTGCGGCCCATCTTGGCCGAGCCGCCGGCCGAGTCGCCCTCGACGATGAAGAGCTCGGACTTGGCCGGGTCGCGCTCCTGGCAGTCGGCGAGCTTGCCGGGCAGGGAGGCGACGTCGAGCGGGTTCTTGCGGCGGGTGAGCTCGCGCGCCTTGCGGGCGGCCTCGCGCGCGGCGGCGGCCTCGACCACCTTGGTGACGAGGCTCTTGCTCTCGGCCGGATGCTCCTCAAGCCAGCTGCCGAGTGCCTCGTTCACCAGCGCCTCGACGACAGGGCGCACCTCGGAGGAGACCAGCTTGTCCTTGGTCTGCGAGGAGAATTTCGGGTCCGGCACCTTCACCGACAGGACGGCGGTCAGGCCCTCGCGGCAATCCTCGCCGGTCGGCTCGACCTTCTCCTTCTTGGCGATGCCCGAGCGCTCGGAATAGCCGATGACCTGGCGCGTCAGCGCGGCGGCGAAGCCGGTGAAATGCGTGCCGCGGTCGCGCTGCGGGATGTTGTTGGTGAAGCAGAGCACGTTCTCGTGGTAGCTGTCGTTCCACGACATCGCGCATTCGACGGCGATGCCGTCCTTCTCCGCGCGGATGACGATGGGCTTGGGCAGCAAAGCCTGCTTGGAGCGGTCGAGATACTGCACGAAGGCTTCGACGCCGCCCTCATACATCATCTCCTCGCGCTTCACCTCCGGGTGGCGCGCATCGGTCAGCACGATGCGCACGCCGGAATTGAGGAAGGCGAGTTCGCGCAGGCGATGTTCCAGCGTGGCGTAGTCGAATTCGATATGGGTGAAGGTGTCCGGGCTCGGCACGAAGGTGACCATGGTGCCGCGCCGGCCCTCGGGCGCCGGGCCCTTCACCGCCAGCGGTGCCTCGGCGTCGCCGTGGCGGAAGCGGATGTGATGCTCCAGCCCGTTGCGCCAGATGGTCAGGTCGAGCGTGGTGGACAGTGCGTTCACCACCGAGACGCCGACGCCGTGCAGGCCGCCGGAGACCTTGTAGGAATTCTGGTTGAATTTACCGCCGGCATGGAGCTGGGTCATGATGACCTCGGCCGCCGAGACGCCTTCCTCGGCATGGATGTCGGTCGGGATGCCGCGGCCATTGTCGGTCACGGTGACCGAGCCGTCGGCGTTGAGCGTCACCGTCACCTCGTCGGCATAGCCGGCCAGCGCCTCGTCGATGGCGTTGTCCACCACCTCGTAGACCATGTGGTGCAGGCCTGAGCCGTCATCGGTGTCGCCGATATACATGCCCGGGCGCTTGCGCACGGCGTCCAGCCCGCGCAGCACCTGGATCGACTGCGCGCCGTAGTCCTCGCCGTTGGAAGACGGGGTCGCGGCGTTGTCGGAATCGGCCATGGGATCAGCTCTTCGAATCGGTTGAATTGACTTGTCTTTTCTAGCGCAACGGCGCGGTTATTTCGTGGCCACCAGAACGGCGGCGCCGGCCATCGCCGTGCCGCAGGTCCGGTTGATCAGCCTTATGCCGCGCGGGCTGGCGGCGAGGTGCCGCGCCCGGTGGGCGAGGGCCACATAGCTGCCGAACACGAGGGTCAGCACCACCGAGATGACGCCGCAGAGCTCGGCAAAGCCAAGCATCGTCAAATGGTTGAGGTCGACGATACTCGGCAGCAGAGCGAGGTAGAAGGCCATGGCCTTCGGGTTGCCCAGCGTCATCCCCAGCCCGGTGAGGAACAGGCCCGCGCGGGAATCCGCCTCACGGATCTCCGCCGCTTCCGCGGGCTGCGCCGGCGCCGTCCACAGCTTGTAGGCGAGATAGATCAGATAGGCAGCCGCAGCCAGCCGCACAAGGAAGAACAGGGAGCCCAGCGTGACGGCGAGCGCGGCAAGGCCCAGCGCCGCGCCAGCGAGCCACACCATGTCGCCGAGCACGATGCCGGCGACCAGCAGCGCGGCGCCCTCGCGCCCGCGCACCAGCGTGCGGGCGACGAGCGCGATCACGCTCGGTCCCGGCGAGGCGGCGGCCAGCGCCAAGGCGGCGGCGAAGACGACGAGGTCGAGAATGCCCATGCCCCTCTCGTGCGCGCACGCGCGCGAGAGGTCAAGTGCTGCTTTACGCGAATGCATCCTCAGGATGCGGCGCCGCTTGACAGGACCTGCCCCGGCCGCACCTCGAAGCGCTCGGCCCGCGCGCCCAGCGCCACGAAGGCGGAAGGGTCGGCGCCGGTCATCCAGACCTGGCTGCCCAGCGCCTCCAGCGCCTCGAACAGGGCGGCACGGCGGGCGGGGTCGAGATAGGCGACGACGTCGTCGAGCAGCATCACCGGCGCCATGCCGGCCATCTCGCCGACGAGGCGGGCATGGGCGAGCGCCAGTCCGATCAGCAGCGCCTTCTGCTCGCCGGTGGAGCCTTGCGCGGCGGGGATTGCCTTCGGCCCGTGGCCGACGAGCAGGTCTGTGAGATGCGGGCCCTCCAGCGTGCGGCCGGCGGCGCGGTCGCGCGGGCGGGAAGCGCGCAAAGCGAGGCGGTACTGGTCCTCGACCACGGTCGCCGGCTCGCGGGCAAGCGCGCGCTCCACCTCGCCCTCCAGCGCCACGCTGGCCCAGGGGAAGAGCGAGGTGTCGTCGCGGCTTTGCGCGATATTGGCGGCAAGGCGGCGCACGGTTTCAAGTCTTGCGGCAGCTACCGCCACCGCCAGCGCTGCCAGTTCGTGCTCGACCGCGTCGAGATAGCGCGGATCGGTGGAAGGCTCCTCCAGCAGCCGGTTGCGCGAGCGCAGCGCACGCTCCAGCGCGTTGACCCGCGCGCCATGCTCGGCGTCGACCGCCAGCACCAGCCGGTCGAGGAAGCGCCGGCGCTCGGAGGGCGGGCCGGTGAACAGCCCGTCCATGTCGGGGGTGAGCCAGACCACGCGCACATGATCGGCGAAGGCGGCGGCCGAGCCTACCGGCTCGCCGTCGATGCGGCAGCGGCGCGAGCGCGCCTCGCCGGCGTCGGCCTCAAGCCCGGTGCCGAGCGTCACTTCGCCATAGGCGCCCTCGACCACGGCCGAGACCGCCCATCCGGCCGCCTGAGTGCCCTCCGGCCCGCGGGCGGCGAACTGGTCGAGCGAGGCCCGGCGCAGGCCGCGGCCCGGCGCCAGCAGCGAGATGGCCTCCAACAGATTGGTCTTGCCGGCGCCGTTCGGGCCGACCAGCACCACCGGGCCGTCGCCGGCCCGGATATCGGCATGGTGATAGCTGCGGAAATCCGTCAGCCGCAGGCGGGTGAGACGTGTGCGGCTCACACGCGCATCGGCATCAGCACATAGAGCGCGCCGCGCTTCTCCGGGTCCTGCACCAGCGTGGGCGACCCCGGATCGGCGAGCTTGAGCTCGGCCGTGCCGCCTTCGATCTGCGAGGTGATGTCGAGCAGATAGCGGCTGTTGAAGCCGATATCGATCGGCTCGGCCGCGTATTCGACCTCGATTTCCTCGGTCGCGCTGCCCGAATCCGGATTGGTGACCGAGAGGGTCAGCTTGCCGTCGCCGATCGAGAGCTTCACCGCCCGCCCGCGCTCGCTAGCCACCGTCGACACGCGGTCGACCGCCGAGGCGAAGTCGGCCTTGTCGACGACGAGGGTCTTGTCGTTACCGAGCGGGATGACGCGGCCATAGTCCGGGAAGGTGCCGTCGATCAGCTTGGAGGTCAGCACCACGCGGTCGAGCGAGACGCGGATCTTGGCGGTGGAGAGCTCCACCGTCACCTCGGCCTCGGCATCCTCGGCGAGGCGCTGGATCTCGGCGACCGCCTTGCGCGGCACGATGACGCCCGGCATGCCCGTCGCGCCCGCCGGCGCGGTGGTCTGCGCCTGGGCGAGGCGGTGGCCGTCGGTCGCCACCGCGCGCAGCACCGGGCCGCTGGCATCGGCGACGTGCAGGTAGATGCCGTTGAGATAATAGCGGGTCTCTTCGGTCGAGATGGCGAACTGGGTCTTGTCGACGAGGCGCTTCAGTTCGCCCGCGGGCAGGGTGAAGCGGTGCGTCATCTCGCCGGCGGCGAGATCCGGGAACTCGGTCTCCGGTAGCGTCTGCAGCGCGAAGCGCGAGCGCCCGGCGCGCACGGTCAGCGTGCCGCGGTCGCCGGAGGTCTCGATCTGCACCTGCGCGCCCTCGGGCAGCTTGCGCACGATGTCGTAGATGGTGTGCGCCGGCACGGTAGTGGCGCCTTCCTGGCCTACTTCCGCGGCGATGGTCTCGACGATCTCGATGTCGAGGTCGGTGGCGCGCAAGGCGAGCCCGCGCGCATCCGTGCGCATCAGCACATTGGCGAGGATCGGGATGGTGTTGCGCCGCTCGACGACACGATGGACGTGGGCCAGAGACTTGAGCAACTCGGCCCGCTCGACGGTGACCTTCATGGCCGCGACACCCGTGGCTTTACGAGAAAAGGAACGCGCACGGAGCGCGGCTGGCGCGGGCGCGGCCCGGCAACGCGCCCCGGGCGGGCGGCGCGGGCGCGCCGCCGGGGGCGACGACATTGCCGTCACCGCTGCTGCAACGCAAGCGGCGCACCCGGAAGATGTGCCGAATTAGTGGGGAAATCTGCGGTGATTGCGGGGAAGGGGCGCTAGCGCGCCGCTTCTCACTCGTCGCTGACGAGCCGCTTGAGCGTCTCGACCTCTTCGGCGAGGGCGCGGTCGGTGCCCACCAGCCCGTCGATCTTGCGCACCGCATGCAGCACGGTGGTGTGGTCGCGCCCGCCGAAGCGCCGGCCGATCTCCGGCAGCGAGCGCAGGGTCAGCGTCTTGGCGAGGTACATCGCGATCTGCCGCGGCTTCACGACATTCGCCGTGCGGCGCTGCGAGAGGATGTCGGCGCGGCTGACATTGTAGTGCTTGGCGACGATGCGCAGGATGTCGTCGACCCGCACGCGCTTGGGCTCGCCCGAGCGCACGAGGTCGCGCACCGCGGTCTCGGCCATTTCGAGCGTGATGGCGCGGGAGGTGAGCTGGTTATGCGCCAGCAGGCGGTTGAGCGCGCCGTCGAGGTCGCGCCCGTTCTGCCCGCAATGGCGGGCGATGAAGCCGAGCACGTCGCCGGGGACGTTGAAGCCGGGATGCTGCTGGCCGAGCGAGGCGGTGCGGGCCGCCAGGATCTCCAGTTTCAGCTCCTCGTCGAGCGGGGCGATCTCCACCACCAGGCCGCCGGCGAGGCGCGAGCGCACCCGCTCCTCCAGCGCGTCGAGCTCGGCCGGGGGACGGTCGGCGGCGATCACCACCTGGCGGCCGGAATCCATCAGCGCGTTGAGGGTGTGGCAGAATTCCTGCTGCACGCTCTTGCCCTGCAGGAACTGCAGGTCGTCGATCACCAGCGTGTCGATGCCGCGCAGCTGCTCCTTGAAGGCGAGCGCCGACTGGCTCTTCAGCGCGGCGACGAAGCCGTACATGAAGCGCTCGGCGGTCAGGTAGACGACGCGGCGCCCGTTCTCGGCGCCGGCGGCGGCGATGGCCTGCAGGAGATGCGTCTTGCCGAGACCGACCGCGGCATGGAGATAGAGCGGGTTGAACACCGGGCCGCTGCCGGCCGGGGCGCCCGCCACCTTCTGCGCCGCCGCATGGGCGAGGCGGTTGGATTCGCCGAGCCGGTAGCTCGCGAAGGTCAGGCGCGGGTCGAGCGGCGAACCGTTCGCCACTTCCGCCGGATTGGCGGAGACGGCGACCGCTGCGGCCGGCTCTGTGGCGACGACGCGGACGGCGGGCGTCACGCTACGGATGGTCGCAGAGCCCGTGCCGGGGGCGCGCAGCACCGCGGTGCGCACGATCAATTCGACGCGCGCGGCGGAGGCTTCCTCCTGCCAGAGCGCGGACAGGCGGTCGATATAGTGCTGCTGGATCCAGGTCTTGAGGAAGCGCGTCGGCACGGAGAGCCGCACGATGCCGCCCTGCACGCCGTCCAGCTCGAGCCGGGGGAACCAGCTCGAATAGACTTCCTCGCCGATCTCCGCACGCAGCCGCCGACGCACGCGGTCCCAGGCTTCGCGGGTATGGTTTGCCTCGCGGGCGTCACTGTCCTTGCCAGCGCGCGCCGCTGCGCTGGAGGCCGGACCGGAGAAATGGGCCTGGCCTGAGGGTTCGATACCATCGGACTTGAACATGATCGCTCCGCGCTTCTTTTGCGGTTGTTGGGACGCACGAAGGGATCGACGCCGCAGCGACGCCGCTCGCGCGGCCGTCGGGGTCGGTTCCTCGATGCGAATGGAAAGCGTGATGAGCCGGCGCTAGTCGTCGGTCGATCGCGTCGGTTAATCGCTCGGCGATGTCTTAGACGACTGGCGCCGCCGCCTCAACCGGGCGGTTCACGGAAGACCGCGGGTGCGGAACGAGCGCAACACAACAGGGGGTCCCAGAGCTCCTTGCCGATCCGCCCGTCCTCCGTCGGACCGGCGATGCAATCTGGGCACGCACCCCCTCGCGCGTTCGTTCGCGTAATCATAGCAGCCCCTTCACGGCAAGATCGTTGCCGTCCCTAGCAGTCTTCATTCTTGTGGATGCAACTATATGCGCAAGCTGTTACGCACTACACCCGCAGCTGCCCTCTGGAAACCATAGCAGCGCGCGCCGTTCCGCCAGAAATGGTGCGAAACATGGAGGAGGATAGGTGATGATTACAGCACACAACGTCCTCCTCACGTCAAATGAGCAGTTGGAAAACTCAACTTTTCGCTGAGGTGCCCGGCAGGACCGGGATGAAGACAACATACACAGCGCCCCCCGCCTGCGCAACGCCATTGGTGAGCGTCGCGCCGCTTCGGAGTGCCGCGGAAGCCGAATCAGGCGCCTAAAATAGAACCATCAGCCGGCAAATCTCTGAGTCACTTGCAAGATTCTGCGACGCTTCGTGACGGCTCTTTCCGCAGCTAATTTTCACTTGCCGCGGGGCGGGGGAGGGGAGTCCATGCCGATTCGGAAGGGTCTGTCCCGCGTGGATCGCAAGACATTGATTTATATTGTATATCTCTGCGCGACCGCCAACCCGCCGGTCGGACGGCGGGCGGGTTTTGCGGCTGCTTCGGGGCGCCATGGGAGTCAAGGGTGCCCGCTCCGTTGCGCACCGGATGATTTCCGCTCACTGCCCTGATGTGACGGTTCTGCAACAGGGTGCCCGAGCGCCCGTGAGCGGCGGCGGGATCGTCCGACGCCTCCCGGCGGGGGTGGCGGAGCGACGCGATGCGAACGCAAAAAGCCCGGCCGCGAGGCCGGGCTTCATAAACTCTTGGTTGCAGACCGCGGAGGTGCGATCAGGCGCCGAGCTTCGCGAGGCGCTGGGCGAGGCGCGAGACCTTGCGCGAGGCGGTGTTCTTGTGCAGCACACCCTTCTGGGCGGCGCGCATGATCTCCGGCTCGGCAGCCTTGAAGGCGACGTCCGCAGCGGTGCGGTCGCCGGAGGCGATGGCCTCCTCGATCTTGCGCACGAAGGTGCGCATCCGCGAGCGGCGGTTCTTGTTGACCTCGGTGCGGCGCTCGATCTTGCGAGCCGCCTTCTTGGCGGAGGGCGTATTGGCCATCGGCCATCCTCTTCGTCGTCGCAGGAACGGCAGGCCGTTCGTGCCGGAATGTGATTGCAAAAGCTGATGCCGGGCCAACCCGGAGGAGCCCCGCGCGAGTGGCGGGCTTATAGTCGCGGGGCGCCGCCGCGTCAACATGAAAGGCGCGCGGGGCAGCCCCGCGCGAGCGCCTGGCCGTCCAGGCAAACCGTTAGCGGTTCTGGAACGAGGCGCCGCGCTTGTCGGCGAAGGCGGCCATGCCCTCCTTCTGGTCGGCCGTGGCAAACAGCGCCTGGAACAGCCGGCGCTCGAATCGGATGCCCTCGGCCAGCGTGGTCTCGAGTGCCCGGTTGACGCTCTCCTTGGCCATCATCATCGCCGGCAGCGACAGGCCGGCGATGACGTCGGCGACCTTCATCGCCTCCTCGCGCAGCGAGGCCAGCGGCACGACGCGCGAGACGAGGCCGTAGCGGTCGGCCTCCTCGGCGGTCAGCGTGCGCCCGGTGAGGCACATCTCCATCGCCTTGGCCTTGCCGACCGCGCGGGTGAGACGCTGCGAGCCGCCCGCGCCCGGCATAATGCCGAGCTGGATCTCTGGCTGGCCGAAGCGGGCATTGTCGGCGGCGAGGATGATGTCGCACATCATGGCGATCTCGCAGCCGCCGCCCAGCGCATAGCCCGCCACCGCCGCCACCACCGGCTTGCGGCAGCGCGACAGCCGCTCCCAGGAGGTGATGAAGTCGTCGACGTAGGTCCCCGGGAAGGTGAGCGCCTGCATCTCCTTGATGTCGGCGCCGGCGGCGAAGGCGCGGTCCGAGCCGGTCAGCACGATGCAGCCGATGCCGGCATCCGCCTCGAAGATGTCGAGCGCCCGGCCGAGCTCGGCGATCAGCGCGGCGTTGAGCGCGTTGAGCGCCTTCGGCCGGTTCAGCGTGATGACGCCGACGCGCCCGTTGGTCTCGACGAGGATGTTGTCATAGGCCATGGCGCACGGCTCCTATCGCTGGCATGTCGCACAGTAAAAGGTGGAGCGCCCGCTCTGCACAAGCCGGGCGATGGTGCCACGGCAGCCGGGGGTGAGGCAGGCCTCGCCCTCGCGGTCATAGGCGCGGAAGGTGTGCTGGAAATAGCCGAGCGTGCCGTCGACCTGGGCATGGTCGCGCAGCGTCGAGCCGCCGGCGGCGATCGCCTCCTCCAGCACCTCGCGGACGATGCCGACCAGCCGGCGCGTGGCGGCGGTCGGCTTGCCCGTGGCGGTGACGAGGCTCGCGGCCTGCCGCTCGGGCGAGAGGCCGGCGCGGTGCAGCGCCTCGCACACATAGATGTTGCCGAGCCCGGCCACGACCTTCTGGTCGAGCAGCGCCGCCTTGATCGGCGTACGCCGTCCGGCCAGCGCCTGGGCGAGGCTCTCGGCGTTGAAGCCGGGGCCGAGCGGCTCGGGGCCGATGTCGCGGAACAGCGGGTGCGCGTCGAGCTCGGCGCGCGGCACCAGCAGCATGGCGCCGAAGCGGCGCGGGTCGTTGTAGACGACCTCGACGCCGCCCTCCATGCGGAAGGCCACATGGTCGTGGGCGGATGTCTTGGAGCGGGCCATGACGAAATCGCCGGGGACGGAGGGCACGCCCTCGTCCGGCTCGATGCGGAAGGAGCCGGACATGCCGAGATGCATGACCAGCACCTCCGGCGCGGCGCCGTCCTGCGGCTCGATGTCGGCGACGAGATATTTGGCGCGGCGGCCAAGCCGGCCGATGCGCCGGCCAGTCAGTCGCTCGGCGAAGCGCTCGGGCAGCGGCCAGCGCAGGTCCGGCCGGCGGGCGACGGCGGCGAGGATGCGCCGTCCCTCCATCACCGGCGCGAGCCCGCGCCGGACGGTTTCGACTTCGGGCAACTCGGGCATGGCGGTGCGGATTCCTCAGCAAGCACTCTTTATATAGAGAGGCCGCGCAGGAAGCGCTTCAGCTCGCCTATGCCGGTGAAGCAATGGGCGCGCAGGCCGGCGGCGAGCGCCCCCTCCACATTGGCGATCTTGTCGTCGATCATCACCGCCTCCTCCGGCGCGACGCCGTAGAGAGCGGCGACACCTTTATATATGGCGGGAGCGGGCTTCTTGCCGCCGAACTCGGCGGCGACATGCATGGCCGGGCCGAACAGCTCGCGCAGGCCCGGCACCAACACGTCGAAATGCTCGCGCATGATGAAGCCGTTATTCGTCAGCAGCGCGATGGCGACCCTCTCGCGCAAGGCCGCCACGAGGTTGACCATCTCCATGTCGAGCGTCATGGCGAGCGCGCGGGTGCGCAGCCAGTCCTCACGCCCGAACGGCACGCCCAGCGCCTCGCCGATAGCGGTGACATAGGCCTCGGGCGTGAGCTCGCCGGTGTCGGAGGCGTCCTCGATGCCGCTGGTCCAGATCAGCCGCTCGACATCGGCGACGGTCAGCCCCGCCATCCCCGCCATGGCGGCGCGGCGCGCATCGACGTCGTAGCGCAGCATCACGTCGTCCATGTCGAAGACGAGCAGGCGCGGCGGGGAGGGAGTGTGAGTCTCGGCGCTGTCGTTCATCGTTGCCTGCCGACCCGCATGAACATCCTCATCCTGAGGTGCCCGGCGTAGGCCGGGCCTCGAAGGATGTTCGTCCGGGTGCATTTCTGGCGAGCATCCTTCGAGACTCGCTCCGCTCGCACCTCAGGATGAGGGCGTGCGGTCAGGACGAGGGGTCGTCAGCACCCGCCTCACGGCAGGGCGTCGAAGCCTTCGCCGAAGCCCTTGAGGCTGAGCGGGATGCCGATGCCTTCCTCCGGCGTCTGGAAGACGATGAAGGTGGCGTTCTGGCCGTTGCGCAGCTGGCCGATCAGCTTGTCGTCCATCACCACCTCGGCGACGCAGCCATTCGGCACGCAGCGCACGAAACCGGCGCGGCCGACATCGGCATTGTCGATCTTCAGACCGAGGCCGGAGGGCAGCAGCACGCCGAGCGGGGCGAGCACCCGCAGCAGCCGGCTCTTCTGGTCCACGGTCTTCAGCACGATGACGGTGAGGCCGACATTCGGCCGGTCGTCGGCCTGCACGCTCTGCAGCAGCACGCACTGCTCCGACTGGGCGCCGGGGGGCGTGTCGCAGCGAATCTGCCACTCGCCGTGCACCGAGCGCACGACCCCCTGCGCCGCCGCACCATTCGCGCTGGCAATCAAGGCGGCAGCGGCAAGCACCGCGAAAAAGGCTGAACGGAGTGCCGCATAGCCGGGCATGGCTCTCTCCCGAAAAGTGTCGTCGCTTAAGTCTTCTAAAGAATCGCCAGCGGCGGACAAGGCGAATCGTGCCGAGCCCCTGCCGGGGCCGGCGGAGCGGGCGCGTACAACGCCTCAGAGCCGTGTCAAGAATGCGGCCGAGAAGGCGGCTTCGCCGTGCGTCGCGCAGATAGAACGTTTCCAGCCACCGACGTCATGTCGCAGGAGGGGAGGGGCCGTGGCGCGTTGCCCAGGTGTCCTTTTTGTGTTTGATGAGGATCAAATGCCACTGGCCCGGCACGCGCTTTTCATGGCCATGGCCGGGTCGCGGGGGATTTGATGGGAGTGACGATCGCGATGAATTCGTGGATCCGCAATGCTGCGCGCACGGCCGCCGGCCTTGCCGGAGGTGTCTTCGGCATGTTGGCGCTGGCGCTCGCCGGCACGGGAGCGGCGCTGGCGGGCACGGGGCAGCCCTCGCCGTGGCAGATCAATCTTCAGGGAGCGGCCTCTCCGGTGATGGAGAGCATCCACTCCTTCCACGCCTTCCTGCTCGCGATCATCATCGCCGTCGTGCTTCTGGTGCTGGTGCTGCTGATCGTCGTGATGGTCAAGTTCAACGAGAAGGCCAATCCTGTGCCTTCCCGTACCACCCACAACACGCTGATCGAGGTGGCTTGGACGGTCATTCCGGTGCTGATCCTGGTGGCGATCGCGATCCCGTCCTTCCGTCTGCTGTTCCTGCAGCTCGACCTGCCGAAGGCCGACCTCACCGTGAAGGTGACGGGGCACCAGTGGTACTGGTCCTACGAGTATCCGGACAACGGTCCCTTCAGCTTCGACAGCCTGATGGTGCAGACCGCCGACCTCAAGCCGGACCAGCCGCGCCTGCTCACCGTCGACAACGAGGTGGTGGTGCCGGTGGGCAAGATCGTGCGCGTCCAGGTCACCGCGGCCGACGTGATCCACTCCTTCGCCCTGCCGTCCTTCGGCGTGAAGATCGACGCCCTGCCGGGCCGCCTGAACGAAAGCTGGTTCCAGGCGACCAAGGAGGGGGTGTATTATGGCCAGTGTTCGGAGCTGTGCGGGCGCGACCATGCCTTCATGCCGATCGCGATCCGCGTCGTGAGCGAGGCGGAATTCGCGACCTGGGTTGCTGAGGCCAAGCAGAAATTCGCCAGCGCCGGCACGCCGGCTCAGGTCGCGCAGAGCGAGCCGGCCGCCGGGCTGGTCGCCGCCACGCGCTAAAGCGTCGCCGGTTCGGCGTATCGAAGTTTCGAAGCGCGTGCGAACGCGCGAATGAGGGACGGTTCTATGGCATATGCAGCCGGTCACGCGGGCGATCCGACGGGTTGGAAGCGCTGGGTCTACTCCACCAACAACAAGGACATCGGCCTGATGTACCTGATCTTCGCCATCGTGGCGGGGATCGTGGGCGGCATCCTCTCCATCGGCATTCGCATGGAGCTGATGGAACCGGGCATGCAGATCTTCTCCGATCCGCAGACCTTCAACGTCTTCACCACCGGGCACGGCCTCATCATGATCTTCTTCATGGTGATGCCGGCGATGATCGGCGGCTACGGCAACTACTTCGTGCCGCTGATGATCGGCGCGCCGGACACCGCCTTCCCGCGCATCAACAACGTTGCCTTCTGGCTGCTCATCCCCTCCTTCTCGCTGGCGATCCTGTCGCTCTTCGTCGAGGGCGCGGCGGGCTCGGACGGCTTCGGCGGCGGCTGGACGATCTATCCCCCGCTCTCCTCCAAGCTCGGCCATCCCGGCCCGGCGATGGACCTGCTGATCCTGTCGCTGCACATCGCGGGCGCCTCGTCGATCCTCGGCGCGATCAACCTGATCACGACGATCCTCAACATGCGCGCCCCGGGCATGACGCTGCACAAGATGCCGCTGTTCGCCTGGGCGCAGCTCGTGACCGCCTTCCTGCTGCTGCTGTCGCTGCCGGTCCTGGCGGGCGCCATCACCATGCTGCTGACCGACCGCAACTTCGGCACGACCTTCTTCGATCCGGCCGGCGGCGGTGACCCGATCCTGTTCCAGCACCTGTTCTGGTTCTTCGGCCACCCCGAGGTGTACATCCTCATCCTGCCCGGCTTCGGCATCGTCTCGCACATCGTCTCGACCTTCTCGCGCAAGCCCGTGTTCGGCTATCTCGGCATGGCCTATGCGATGGTCGCGATCGGCGTGGTCGGCTTCGTCGTGTGGGCGCACCACATGTACACGGTCGGCCTGTCCTCCTCGACGCAGGCCTACTTCGTCGCCGCGACCATGATCATCGCGGTGCCGACGGGCGTGAAGATCTTCTCGTGGATCGCCACCATGTGGGGCGGGTCGATCTCGATGCGCGTGCCCATGCTGTGGGCGATCGGCTTCATCTTCCTGTTCACCGTCGGCGGCGTGACCGGCGTCGTGCTCTCCAATGCGGGCATCGACCGCTCGCTGCACGACACCTATTACGTGGTGGCCCACTTCCACTACGTGCTGTCGCTCGGCGCCGTGTTCGCCATCTTCGCGGGCTGGTACTACTGGGCGCCGAAGATGTTCGGCTACATGTACAGCGAGACCATCGGCAAGATTCACTTCTGGCTCACCTTCATCGGCGTGAACCTGGTGTTCTTCCCGCAGCACTTCCTTGGCCTCGCCGGCATGCCGCGCCGCTACGCCGACTATCCGGACGCCTTTGCCGGCTGGAACTACGTCTCCTCGATCGGCTCCTACATCTCGGGCTTCGCGGTGCTGGTGTTCCTGTTCGGCATCTACCGGATGTTCGCCGCCAAGGTGCCGGCCGGCGCCAATCCGTGGGGCGAGGGCGCCACGACGCTGGAATGGACGCTGCCTTCGCCGCCGCCCTTCCACCATTTCGACGTGCTGCCGCGGATCAAGTGATCCGGCAGGAACGTTGAAAACGAGATCCGGCGCGATGAAGGTCGCGCCGGTCGCACGATAGGGCCAGGGACGGGCCGCCCGGGCGCGGTCCTCCCCCGCCGCAGTCGCATCGCCGGACGCCCTGCCGTCGCGCGATGCCGGAGTGAAGTGATGAGCGACGTCGCCTCGCGCGAATACGAGCTGAGCCGCACCGGGCCGTCCCAGGCCTCGGTGTCGGACTATGTCGCGCTTCTGAAGCCGAGGGTCATGTCGCTGGTGATCTTCACCGCGCTCGTCGGCATCGTGCGCGCGCCGGGCGAGGTGCATCCGGTCATCGCCTTCACCGCGCTGCTGTGCATCGCCATCGGCGCCGGCGCCTCCGGCGCGCTCAACATGTGGTGGGACGCCGACATCGACGCGGTGATGAGCCGCACCAAGCGCCGCCCGATTCCCGCTGGCCGCGTGACGCCTGGCGAGGCGCTCGCCTTCGGCATGACGCTCGCCGTCGGCTCGGTGCTGGTGCTCGGCCTCTTGGTCAACGAGCTCTCCGCCGCGCTGCTCGCCTTTACCATCTTCTTCTACGTCGTCATCTATACGATGTGGCTGAAGCGCTGGACGCCGCAGAACATCGTCATCGGCGGCGCCGCCGGCGCCTTCCCGCCCATGGTCGGCTGGGCTGCCGCCTCGGGCGGCATCGGGCTGGAGAGCGTGCTGCTCTTCCTCATCATCTTCTTCTGGACGCCGCCGCATTTCTGGGCGCTGGCGCTCTACAAGTCCGGCGACTACGAGCGCGCCGGTGTGCCCATGCTCCCGGTCGTCGCCGGCACCGCCGAGACCCGCCGCCAGATCCTGCTCTACACGCTGATCCTGGTGCCGCTCGCCATGTCGCCGTTCTTCCTCGGCATGGCCGGGATCGGCTACGGCCTCGTCTCCGGCATCACCGGCGCGTTCATGCTGCTGCTCGCGGTCCAGGTCTATCGCCGCCGCGAGGGCGCCCCGGCCGAGCAGGCCGCCAAGCGCCTGTTCGCCTTCTCCATCCTCTATCTCTTCCTGCTCTTCGCCGTGCTCCTGGTGGAGGCGGTGGCGCCGGCCGGGTTCGGGCTCTGAGCGCATGCTGGCGAGGACACCTATGCCGGACGAGAACAAGAAGCCGGAGCCGCAGGACGAGGGCGTTGTGCTCACCGACGAGCAGAAGCGTCGCCGGCGCGCGCGCTCCATCGCCATCGCGGTCGTGCTCGGCGCGCTGTGCGTGCTGTTCTACGTGGTGACCATCGTGAAGCTCGGCCCGGCCGTGCTGGTCCGGCCGCTGTGAGGCAGTGATGGCTGAAAATTCCGGCATGTCCCCCGATACGCCTCCCGCCACCCCGCGCGCGCAGCCGCGTACCAGGAACCACCGGCTGGTCGCGGTCAGCTGCGTCGCCTTCGTCACGGCCATGGTCGGCGCCTCCTACGCCGCCGTGCCGCTCTACCAGATGTTCTGCCAGGTCACCGGCTTCGGCGGCGCGACCAGGGTCGCCACCGAGGTGCCGGCCCATCCGCTGGAACGCACGGTCGAGATCCGCTTCGACGCCAATGTGGCGCCGGGCCTCGACTGGAGCTTCGCGCCGGAAGTGCGCTCGGTCACGGTGCGCGTCGGCGAGACCAAGATGGCCTTCTACCGCGCCCACAACCGCAGCGACCGGCCCGTCACCGCGAGCGCCACCTACAATGTGACGCCGGCCCAGGCCGGCTACCATTTCGCCAAGACGCAGTGCTTCTGCTTCACCGAGCAGACGCTGCAGCCGGGCGAGACCCTGGACATGCCCGTCGTGTTCTTCGTCGATCCCGCCTTCGCGGAGGATCCGGAGATGGCCGGCGTCAAGACGATCACGCTTTCCTACACCTTCTTCCAGAAGGCGGCGCCGGTGGCCGTCGGCACGGAGAAGGGCGGAAAGACCCCTTTGTGAAACGGGCAGAACGCCACATTGCGGCCGCATCGCCGGCCCGCTAGAGAAGTAGACGGAACGGAGAGCGCGACCCATGGCCGAGGCCCACGCCAGACACCACGACTACCATATCGTCGACCCGAGCCCGTGGCCGGCCGTCGTATCGGTGTTCGCCTTCGTCCTCGCGGCCGGCGCCGTCTTCTGGATGCACGGCCAGCTCACCAGCCTGGTGATGATCGTTGGCCTGATCGGCGTCATCTACACCATGTGCGTGTGGTGGCGGGACATCATCCGCGAGGCCGAGCACCAGCACGCGCACACGCCGGTGGTGCAGCTCCATTATCGCTACGGCATGATCCTGTTCATCGCCTCCGAGGTGATGTTCTTCGTCGCCTGGTTCTGGGCCTTCTTCGACGCGGCGCTGTTCCCCGGCGAGGCGATCAACTATGCCCGCGCCGAGTTCACCGGCGGTCACTGGCCGCCGAACGGCATCGAGACGTTCAACCCGTGGCACCTGCCGCTGCTCAACACGCTGATCCTGCTGACGTCGGGCACCACGCTGACCTGGGCGCACCACGCGCTGGTGCATGGCGACCGCGACAGCGCCAAGTGGGGCCTGTGGCTCACCGTCGGCCTCGGCGTGATGTTCTCCATGCTGCAGGCCTACGAGTACAGCCACGCCGAGTTCGCCTTCTCGGGCAACATCTACGGCGCGACCTTCTTCATGGCGACCGGCTTCCACGGCTTCCACGTCATTGTCGGCACCCTCTTCCTCGCCGTCTGCCTCGGCCGCCTCTATGCCGGCCACTTCTCGCCGACGCATCACTTCGGCTTCGAGGCGGCGGCCTGGTACTGGCACTTCGTCGACGTGGTCTGGCTGTTCCTCTTCACCTTCATCTACGTGTGGGGCAGCTCGGGCGCGCCGCACTGACGACGCGGACGACATTCGGGATCGGGGGCGGCCGCGAGCCGCCCCTTTTCGTTTCGCGGCCGGCCATCGGGCGCATTGCGGATTTCCAACCGCGGGGGAACGGGAGTAGAAGCCGATCATGGACCTTCAGCCTTTCCACACCGGCGTCTCGCCCTATCAGGCGGGATTGACCTGCCGCTGCCCCCGCTGCGGGCGGGGGCGCCTGTTCAGCGGCTTCCTCAAGGTGGCGCCGTCCTGCGAGAACTGCGGGCTCGACTACAGCTTCGACGATTCCGGCGACGGTCCCGTCGTGTTCATCATCCTGGCCGCCGGCTCGCTGGTGGTTGGGCTCGCCCTGTGGGTCGAGCTGACCTGGCAGCCGCCGCTCTGGGTGCATGCCCTGCTGTGGACGCCGCTGGTGCTGATCTCCACCCTCGGCCTGCTGCGCCCGCTGAAAGCCACGCTGATCGCCCTGCAATACGCCAAGCGCGCGCAAGAGGGGCGTCTGGACAAGGGTGAGGCGTGAGCGTTTCCGGCCGCTCCGCGCGCAAGCTGCTGCCCGTCGCGCTGGTCGTCCTCGCCGCCTTCGGCGTGCTGGTCGGGCTGGGCGTGTGGCAGCTCGAGCGCCTTGCCTGGAAAGAGGGCCTCATCGCCAAGGTGGAGGCCCGCATCCATCGCGAGCCGGTGGACCCGCCCGCCGAGGCCGACTGGCCGGAAATCAACTACGATCGCGATGAATATCGCCGGGTGAGCGTGCAGGGCCGCCTGCGCCACGACCTCGAAGTACAGGTCTATGCGCTGATCGACACGGCGCCGGACGGCTCGGGCGGGCCGGGCTACTGGGTGATCACGCCGCTGGTGACGGCGGACGGCTCCACCATCCTGGTCAATCGCGGCTTCGTGCCGACCGACCGCCGCTCGCCCGCGACGCGCGCGGAAGGGCAGGTCGACGGTCTTGTCACCATCACCGGCCTGCTGCGCCTGCCGGAAGAGGCGGTGCTGTTCACGCCTGCCAACGATCCGGCGAAGGACAGCTGGTTCGTGCGCGATCCCGAGGCGATCGCGAGCGCCAAGGGGCTGGTGCGCGTCGCGCCTTTCCTCATCGACGCCGACGCGACGCCCAATCCCGGCGGCTTGCCGCGCGGCGGGCTGACCCGTATCGCCTTCCCCAACCGCCACCTCGAATATGCGCTGACCTGGTTCGGCCTCGCCGCCACGCTGCTCGGCGTCTTCGCCGCCTATGCCTGGAGCCGCCTGCGGCGCGGGTGAGGGGAGGTCGCTACCTCTCGCTACCTTTTTCGCCGGCTTGCTGGCACCCATGGTCGTCCGCCGCCATCGCTTGCTTGCCTCCGCCCGCCCCCGCCACTAGTTTGCCGCCGATTTCTTAAGCCGGAGGCGCGCGTGCGCTACATCTCGACCCGCGGCGAAGCCCCCGTGCTCGCCTTCTCCGACGCGCTGCTCGCCGGCCTTGCGCGCGACGGCGGCCTCTATGTGCCCGAGACCTTCCCGGCGCTCGCGCCGGCCGACATAGCGCGCCTCGCCGGCCGGCCCTATGCCGAGGCAGCGTGCAAGGTGATCACGCCCTTCGTCGACGAGGTGTTCACCCCGGAGGTGCTGCGCCCGATGCTCGACGAGGCCTATGCGAGCTTCCGCCACCCGGCGACGACGCCGCTGGTGCAGATCGCCCCCAACCGCTTCGTGCTGGAGCTGTTCCACGGTCCGACGCTCGCCTTCAAGGACGTGGCGATGCAGCTGCTCGGGCGCATGATGGATCATGTGCTGACCCAGCGCGATCAGCGCGCCACAATAGTCGGCGCCACCTCCGGCGATACGGGCAGCGCCGCCATCGAGGCGTTCCGCGGACGCGCCCGCACCGACGTGTTCATCCTCTATCCCGCCGGCCGCGTCTCCGAGGTGCAGCGCCGGCAGATGACGACGGTGCCGGACGCCAATGTCCACGCCATCGCCGTCGAGGGCACCTTCGACGACTGCCAGGCGCATGTGAAGGGGATGTTCAACCATCACGCCTTCCGCGACCGGCTGCGCCTCGCCGGCGTGAACTCGATCAACTGGGCGCGCATCGTCGCGCAGGTCGTCTACTATTTCGTCGCCGGCGCCGCGCTCGGCGCGCCGCATCGGCCGGTCTCCTTCGTGGTGCCGACCGGCAATTTCGGCGACGTGCTCGCCGGCTTCGTCGCCAAGCGCATGGGCCTCACCGTCGACCGGCTGGTGATCGCTACCAATGTCAACGACATCCTCGCCCGCACGCTGGCCTCCGGCCGCTACGAGGTGACCGGCGTGGTGCCGTCCTCCTCGCCGTCGATGGACATCCAGGTCTCGTCGAATTTCGAGCGCGTGCTGTTCGAGGCGCTGGACCGCGACGCCGGCGCGCTGCGGGGCCTGATGGCGGCATTGAACCAGTCCGGCGCCTTCTCGCCGTCCAACCGGGCGCTGGAGGCGATCCGCGCCGATTTCGACGCCGGCCGCACCGACGAGGCGCAGACCGCCGAGACCATCGCCCGCGTGCGCCGCGAGACCAGCTACCTGCTCGACCCGCATTCGGCCGTCGCCGTCTCGGTCGCCGAGCGCATCCAGCACGACCCGCGCGTGCCGCAGGTGGTGCTCTCGACCGCCCATCCGGCGAAGTTCCCCGACGCGGTGGAGCGCGCCTGCGGCGAGCGTCCGGCGCTGCCGCCGCACCTCGCCGATCTGATGGAGCGTGAGGAGCGCACGCCGACCCTGCCCAACGACATCGCCGCCATCGAGGCCTATATCTCCCGCCACGCCCGCGCCGCGGAGCCCGCCCTGTGAGTGCCGATACGCCGGCAGGCCCGCGCATCACCAAGCTCGACTCCGGTGTCACCGTCGTCACCGACGCGATGCCCCACCTCGCCACCGCCTCGCTCGGCATCTGGGCCGGCGCCGGCTCGCGCGACGAGGAGCCGGACGAGCACGGCATCTCGCACCTTCTCGAGCACATGGCGTTCAAGGGCACGAAGCGCCGCTCCGCCCGCGCCATCGCCGAGGAGATCGAGGCGGTCGGCGGTGACATCAACGCTGCCACCAGTGTCGAGCACACCACCTACAATGCCCGCGTGCTGGCCGAGGACGTGCCGCTCGCCATCGACGTGCTGTCCGACATCCTCGCCGAGCCGGCCTTCGATCCGGAGGAGCTGACGCGCGAGCACAATGTCATCGTGCAGGAGATCGGCGCCGCGCTCGACACGCCGGACGATCTCGTCTTCGACCTGTTCCAGGAGCGCGCCTTCCCCGGCCAGCCGATCGGTCGCTCCATCCTCGGCACGCCGCAGAGCGTGCGCTCCTTCGGCCCGGACCGGCTGCGCGCCTATCTCGCGCGCAACTACCGCGCGCCGAAGCTGATCGTCGCCGCCGCCGGCGCGGTCGACCACGATTCCATCGTCGCCGAGGTGGACCGGCGCCTTGGCGGCTTCGGCCGCGAGGACAAGCCGGCGCCGGTGGCGGGGCATTACCAGGGCGGCGTCGAGATCGGCGGCGGGCGTGACCTTGAGCAGGCGCATCTCCTGATCGGCCTGCCGGGCCTGTCCTACCGCGATCCCGGCTTCCACGCGCTGCAGGTGTTCACCAACGTGCTGGGCGGGGGCATGTCCTCGCGCCTGTTCCAGGAGGTGCGCGAGGCGCGCGGCCTCTGCTACGCGGTCTATTCCTTCCACTGGGGCTATGCCGACACGGGCCTGTTCGGCGTCTATGCCGGCACCGATGGCGGCGACGTCGACGAGCTGGTCGACGTGGTAGTGGATGAGATCGCCGGCGCCATCGACACCATGACCGAGGTCGAGCTCGCCCGCTCCAAGGCGCAGGCCAAGGTAGGGCTGTTGGCGGCGCTGGAGAGCTCCGGCGCGCGCGCCGACCAGCTCGCCCGGCAGATGCTCGCCTTCGGCCGGCCGATCCCGCTGGAGGAGATCGTCGCCAAGGTCGAGGCGGTGACGCTGGAGGGCGCCAAGGCGGCGGGCAGGGCGCTGATCGCGCGCGGCCGGCCGACCTTTGCGGCGCTCGGCCCTGCAAAGCCTCTTGAATCGGCGGCGCGCATCGCGGAACGTCTATCCGCAGCATAACCCGCCTCACGGCACACCTAATGGCCCTGTTCCGCACTGTTTCCTGGCATGAGCCGCCGTCGCTCATCGAAGGCGAGCGGGTGGTGCTGCGCATGCCGCAGATGTCGGATTTCACCGCCTGGGCGTCCCTGCGCGAGGAAAGCCGCGGCTTCCTCACGCCGTGGGAGCCGATCTGGCCGCCCTATGACCTCACCCGCGGCTCCTTCCGCCGCCGCATGCGCCGCTATGCGCGCGACGTGCGCGAGGACAGCGCCTATCCCTTCCTCGTCTTCCGCCGTACCGACCGGGCGCTGCTCGGCGGGCTGTCGCTGTCCAATGTGCGGCGCGGTGTCACCCAGACGGCGAGTCTGGGCTACTGGATGGGCGCGCCCCACGCCGGCAAGGGCTATATGAGCGCGGCGGTGCGAGCGCTGCTGCCCTTCGCCCATGGCACGCTGGGACTGCGGCGCATCGAGGCGGCCTGCCTGCCGCACAACGAGCCCTCGATAAAGCTCTTGGAGCGCACCGGCTTCCGTCGCGAGGGTTATGGCCGGGAATATCTCTGCATCAACGGCGTCTGGCAGGACCACCTGCTCTATGCCCGCCTCGGCAGCGACCCCATCGCACCGGTGGCGGGTATCGCCGCGCCTAGTTTAGTGCCGTTCGAAAGTGGAAAAGAGTTGAACGGAGACGGCTAGTCTGGAATTCATAAAAGATAGCTTAGGTAAGACTGCTTAGATCGGATCACGTGATCGATAGATCGGGTTTTGCCGATTGACGGCCTGGCGGAATAGGGCGAAAAGAGAAGACGAGAGCTAAATTTAGAATAATTCTAAGTGGCCCGTCACTTTGGTTCTGCCTTCCGATGATCGTCTGCTCGTGTAATGTGCTGTCCGACCGTCAGATCCGCAACGCGGTGACGGAGACGCAGGCCGTGCGCACGGCGGGTCAGGTCTATCGCTGCCTCGGCTGCTCGGCCCAGTGCGGCCGCTGCGCCCGCACCATCCGCAAGCTCATCGACGACGTGAACGCCTCCGCCTGCGGCGGCTGCGCCCGCGAATGTCCGGTCTCCGCCCACGCCATGCCGGCGGAGTGAGGGCGCGGTCTACTGGGCGCCCATCCCTGAGAACATGTAGCGCACCCTCATCCTGAGGTGCCGCCAAAGGCGGCCTCGAAGGATGCTCGCCTTGGCGCACCCGGACGACCATCCTTCGAGGCTCGCTGCGCTTGCACCTCAGGATGAGGTTCATCCGAGCGGGGCGGCGCTGATGTGCAACCAGCCATCCCTGTTGAAACCGCCCGCGCTCTCGCGCCGGCGTCGCTTTGCGCCTTGCGCCATTATTGGAACTATTCTAAACAATGGCGGCTCATCGCGAACAGGAGAGGCCGCAGCCATGAAGGGCGATCCCAAGGTCATCGAATATCTCAACCGCGGCGTCCGCTCGGAGCTCACCGCAATCAACCAGTACTGGCTGCATTACCGCATGCTCGACAACTGGGGTTACAAGAAGCTCGCCGCCAAGTGGCGCGCGGAATCGATCGAGGAGATGCACCACGCGGATCGCTTCATCGACCGCATCCTCTTCCTCGACGGCTTCCCCAACCTGCAGGTGCTCGACCCGTTGCGCATCGGCCAGGACGTGAAGGAAGTGGTGGAGTGCGACCTCGCCGCCGAGGTCGAGGCCCGCGCGCTCTACCAGGAGGCCGCCACCTATTGCGAGACGGTGCAGGACTATCCGAGCCGCGACCTGTTCAAGGCGCTGATGGCGGACGAGGAAGGCCATATCGACTTCCTCGAGACCCAGCTCGACCTGATCGACAAGCTCGGCCTGCAGCTCTACGCCCAGCACCATATCGGCGATCTCGACGACTGAGTGCTGCCCCGTTCGGGAAGCCATAAAAGGTCGGTCGCGAGACCGGCCTTTTTTCGTTGCGCTCCCGGTCGCAACGCGGCACATGCCGCTGCGTCCGCGCGGCTTTTCGCTGGCGGCGCTCGCTAGATTTGCATTAGACTTATTCTAACTTATTGAACTAACGTAGTTTTTCTTTGACCCTCGGCCGGCGCTCGGCTACCGCCTCCAGCGAACCTACCGTCAACCCGTGATCGGCATGGCCGGCGGGTGCTGCACGCAGGAGACGAGAATGGTCAGGACCGCCGCCAATTCCCTTGCCCGCCGCCTCGCCGTCGCCGGCTCGCTCGCCGCCGGCCTGGCCCTCGCGCCGCTCGGCGCCTCGGCCGAGGAAGTGGTGAACATCTACACCACCCGCGAGCCGGGCCTCGCCAAGCCGCTCTTCGACGCTTTCACCGCGAAGACCGGCGTCAAGGTCAACAGCGTCTTCGTCAAGGACGGCCTCGCCGAGCGCGTGAAGGCCGAGGGCGAGGGCTCGCCCGCCGACGTGCTGATGACCGTCGACATCGGCTCGCTGCTCGACCTCGTCGACCAGGGCGTCACCCAGCCGGTGAAGTCGGACGTGCTGGAGAAGGCGATCCCCGCCAATCTGCGCGCCCCGGACGGCTCGTGGTACGCGCTCTCGGCGCGCGCCCGCGTCGCCTATCTCTCCAAGGACCGGGTGAAGCTCGACGCCATCACCTATGAGGACTTCGCCGATCCTAAGTACAAGGGCGAGGTCTGCATCCGCTCCGGCAAGCACCCCTACAACACCGCGCTGATCGCCGCCTACATCGTCCATCACGGCGAGGCGAAGGCGGAGGAATGGCTGAAGGGCGTGAAGGCCAACCTCGCCCGCAAGGCCGCCGGTGGCGACCGCGAAGTGGCGCGCGATATCCTCGGCGACATCTGCGACCTCGGCCTCGCCAATTCCTACTATGTGGGCCTGATGCGCTCCGGCAAGGGCGGCCCCGAGCAGGAGGAATGGGCCAAGGCGATCAACGTCGTGCTGCCCACCTTCCAGGGCGGCGGCACGCATGTGAACATCTCCGGCGCCACCGTCGCCAAGAACGCGCCGAATAAGGGCAACGCCGTCAAGCTGCTGGAATATCTCGTCTCGCCCGAAGCGCAGGACCTCTACGCCAAGGGCAATTACGAATATCCGGTGGTGCCCGAGGCGCCGGTCGACCCGATCATCGCCGCTTTCGGCCCGCTCAAGGTCGACAATGTCGACCTCGTCGCGGTGGCCAAGGCGCGCAAGGCGGCGGCCAACCTCGCCGACAAGGTCGGCTTCGACAACTGAGCGGTACGGGCGGCCTCGCGCCGCCCGGTCCGCCTCCGTCCGGAGCGGCTTCCGCCCCGGCACGTTCCGCGACATGACGTTGACTGTTAGCGACCGTTCCGCGCCCCCGCGCGCCCCCGGCCACCCGCTGCTGCGGGCGGCGACGGGGGCGGTCGTGCTTCTGGTGCTGCTGCCGCTCATCGCGCTCGTCTGGGCGGCGCTGAACGGCTCGGGCGATCTCTGGCCGCATCTGATCGCCAACGTCATCCCGCACGCGCTGATCGAGACGGCGCTGCTCGTCCTCGGCGTCGGCGTCGTCGCCGGGGTGATCGGCACCGGCACGGCGTGGCTGGTGGCGGTGTGCCGCTTCCCCGGACGGGCGGTGTTCGAATGGGCGCTGCTGCTACCCCTCGCCATCCCGACCTACATCCAGGCCTTCGTCTATGTCGACGCGGTGCATCCGCTCGGCCCCATCCCGACGCTGATCCGCACCACCTTCGGCCTCGCGCCGCGCGACCTCTGGCTGCCGGAGGTGCGCTCGCTGCCCGGTTGCATCCTCCTCCTCGGGCTGGTGCTCTACCCCTACGTCTATCTCGTCGCCCGCTCCGCCTTCCTGGTGCAGACCGCCTCGGTGCTGGATGCGGCGCGCACGCTTGGCGTCGGCGCGACGGAAGCCTTCTTCCGCATCGCTTTGCCGCTCGCCCGCCCCGCCATCGCGGTGGGCGTGACGCTGGCGCTGATGGAGACGGTGAACGACATCGGCGCCTCCGAATTCCTCGGCGTGCAGACGCTCACCCTGTCGATCTATTCGACTTGGCTCAACCGCTCGAGCCTGCCCGGCGCGGCGCAGATCGCCCTCTTCATGCTGGCGCTGATGGTCGGCCTCGTGCTGCTGGAGCGCTGGGGCCGGCGGCACCTGCGTGTCGCCAACATAGGCGGGCGCTCGCATGCGCCGGTGCGCCGCCCGCTCTCAGCCGGGCAGGGGGCGCTCGCGCTGCTGGCCTGCTTCGTCCCGGTGCTGCTCGGCTTCCTCATGCCGGCCGGCCACCTCGCTTTGGCGGCCTGGAAGCGGCTTCAGTTCCACGGCATCCCGCAGACTATCCTCGTCGAGACGGCGAACACCGCGCTGTTCGCCGCCATCGGCACGGCGCTGGCGCTCGCCTGCGGCTTCCTCGTCGTGGTGACGCTGCGTACCGGCGCGCTGCGCTCCGGCCTCGCCTTGCGCCTCGCCGGCCTCGGCTATGCCGTGCCGGGCACGGTGCTGGCGGTCGGCCTCCTGGTGCCGCTCGCCGGCTTCGACAACATGGTCTCGCATGTCAGCCAGCAGCTCACCGGCATCTCCACCGGGCTGCTGCTGTCGGGCTCCGGCGCGGCGCTGATCATCGCCTATGTCATCCGCTTCCTCGCCATCCCGGTCGGCGGGCTGGAAGCCGGCTACGGCAAGATCGGCCCCTCGCTCGACATGGCCGCGCGCAGCCTCGGCGAGAAGCCGGGCGGGGTGATCAGGCGCATCCACCTGCCGCTGCTGCGGCCCGCGCTCGGGGCGGCGGCACTCCTGGTCTTCGTCGACTGCATGAAGGAGTTGCCGGCGACGCTGATGCTGCGCCCGCTCAATTTCGAGACGCTGGCGAGCCACGTCTATGCCGAGGCCGCGCGCGGCACCTATGAGGACGGCGCGCTGGCGGCATTGCTGATCGTCCTGGTTGGCCTCGCCCCGGTCATCCTTCTGGCGCGGCTGAGCCGGCCGCAGCACGACTGAGTTCGAGGCAAGCGGCTCCATTCTCCGTCATCCCGGACGGCCGCAGGCCGATCCGGGATCGCATGCCGAATGGAGAGCGATCCCGGCTCTACGGCTTCGCCTTCGGCCGGGATGACGGCGGAATGTGGAGACTCGTTCTCACACCGCCAGCTGCGGCAGGTCGCGGTAGAGCTCCAGCGCTTCCGGGTTGGCCAGCGCCTCGGTGTTCTTAACCGGGCGGCCATGCACGACGTCGCGCACGGCGAGCTCGGTGATCTTGCCCGAGCGCGTGCGCGGTATGTCGGCCACGGCGACGATCTTGGCCGGCACATGGCGCGGGCTCGCCCCGGTGCGGATCTGCGTCCTGATGCGCTTCTCCAACGCCTCGTCGAGGCCGACGCCCTCCTTCAGCCGCACGAACAGCACCACCCGAACGTCGTTGTCCCAGTCCTGGCCGATGGCGATGGCCTCGACGATCTCCGGCACCTGCTCGGCCTGGGCGTAGATCTCGGCGGTGCCGATGCGCACCCCCTGCGGGTTCAGCGTCGCGTCGGAGCGGCCGTGGATGATGATGCCGCCATGCTCGGTCCATTCGGCGAAGTCGCCGTGGCACCACACATTCGGGAAGCGCTCGAAATAGGCGGCGCGGTACTTGGCACCCTCCGGGTCGTTCCAGAACATCACCGGCATGCAGGGGAAGGGGCGGGTGCAGACCAGCTCGCCGCGCTCGCCGAACACCTGCCTGCCCTCGTCCGACCACACCTCCACCGCCATGCCGAGCCCCGGCGCCTGGATCTCGCCGCGCCAGACCGGCGCGGTCGGATCGCCCAGCACGAAGCACGAGACGATGTCGGTGCCGCCGGAGATGGAGGCGAGGTGGAGGTCCTGCTTGATCGCCTCGTAGACATAGGCGAAGTCCGCCGGCGCCAGCGGCGAGCCGGTCGAGGTCATCGCCTTCAGCGTCGAGAGGTCATGTGCCTCGCCCGGCCGCACGCCCTCCTTGCGCAGCGAATCGATGTACTTCGCCGAGGTGCCGAACAGGGCGAAGCGCTCGGCTTCGGCATAGTCCCACAGCACGTCGGGCGATGGCGCGAAGGGCGAGCCGTCGAACAGGCAGAGCGTAAGGTTGCTGGCGAGGCCGGTGACCAGCCAGTTCCACATCATCCAGCCGCAGGTGGTGAAGTAGAACAGCCGCTCGCCCGGCTTCAGGTCGCATTGCAGCCGGTGCTCCTTGATGTGCTGGAGCAGCGTGCCGCCGGCGCCATGCACGATGCATTTCGGCACGCCGGTGGTGCCGGAGGAGAACAGGATGAAGGCCGGATGGTTGAAGGGCAGCCGCTCGAAAGCGAGCGGCGCCGGTTTGAGGCCGGCGGTGAAGCCGTCGAGCGAGACGCCGTTCGGCAGGCCGGCCGCCACCTCCTCGGCCTCGCCGAGATAGGGCACGATCACCGTGCGCGCGAGGCTCGGCATGTGCGGCACGACGTTTCTGAGCTTGTCGCCGATCGAGACGCGCTTGCCATTGTACCAATAGCCGTCGCAGGCGACGTAGACCTTGGGCTCGATCTGGCCGAAGCGGTCGAGGATGCCGCGCTCGCCGAAATCGGGCGAGCAGGAGGAGAAGATCGCCCCGAGCGAGGTGGTCGCCAGCATGACGGCGATGGTCTCGGGCATGTTCGGCATGGTCGCCGCCACCCGGTCGCCGACGCCGACGCCGGCCGCGCGCAGCGCCTGCTGCAGGCGGGAAACGAGCTCGGTCAGTTCGCCGAAGCTCACCTGCCGCTCGACCTTGTCCTCGCCGCGGAAAATGAGCGCGATGCTGGCGGGATCGCGCGGGCGCAGCAGGTTCTCGGCGTAGTTCAGCCTCGCCTGCGGGAAGAACGTCGCGCCGGGCATCCGATTCCCGTCGACCAGCGCCGGGCCGCTACGCTCGCCGATCACCTCGCCGAGCTCCCACACTTCCTGCCAGAAGGCGCCGGGATGCTCGATCGACCAGCGATGCAGGTCGCGATAGTCGGCGAGCGCCGTGCCGTGCCGGGCGTTCACCGTCTTGACGAGCGCCGCGACGGCCGTGTGGGCAACCCTCTCGGGGGAAGGAATCCACAAAGGTTCCCCGTCCGTCGCACCCATCCTCGCCTCCCTTGCGTCTTGCATTATCCCGGACCGGCACACCGGCGGCTCGGCCGTTTGGCTGAGTCATAGCGCCCGGCTCGCTTCCTGTCAGGCCATCAAACAGACACAGAAGCCTCAGATGTTCCAGCCGCTTTGAAACGGATCAGTGCCGTCCACGCGGCCTGACCTTGCGCGGCTTCGTCCCGATGCTGTAGCGAGGGCCGGGGGCACGTCGAACCTAGATGAAGAAACTCGTTCCGATCCTTCTCCTGCCCATCGTGGCGGCGCTGGCCGCCGGCGTCGTCGCGTCCCGGCTCGCGACGCAGGAGAGGCTGCGGCACGAGGTGGAGACCATGGTGCAGGCCGCGATCGGCCGGCAGCCCGCCATTACCGGCGACGTGTCCTTCTCCGTGTTCCCTTGGCCGGCTATCGAGGTGGATGGGCTGGCTATCGACGACCCGCGGGCGCGGCTCGAAGTGGGCGAGGCGCGCATCGTGCTCGACCTGCTGCCGCTGCTGACCGGGCGCGCGAGCCCGGACTATATTGAGCTCACCGACGCCGACCTCACCCTCGCCGATCCGGGCGACAGCACCAAGGCGCTCGGCGCGCTGATCACCGGTCTCGGCACTGCCGAATCCGACGCCGATCTCTATGTCACCGACGGCAGCGTGAAGATCGCGCGCGGCAATGGCGGCGAGATGCTGATCCCGCAGGCCGACATGCGCATCGGCTGGCGTGGCGGCCGCGACGTGACCGCCAAGGGCCGGGCGACCTGGCGCGGCGAGCCGCTGGACATCGACCTCAACCTCTCCGGCCTCTCGGCCCTCGCTTCCGGCGGCATCGGTAGCCTGAAGCTCGCGGTATCCGGCACGCCGGCGGAGCTCTCCTTCCAGGGCGGCGCTCGGCTCGCCGGCGGGCCGGTAGTGACCGGCACGCTCGCCGTGGCCTCGCGCCAGCTCCGCGACGCTCTGGAATGGCTCGATTTCGACGCGCCGACTGAGCGCGGCTTCGGCGCCTTCGCCCTCAACGGCAGCGCGCAGCTCTCCGCGCAGGGCGTGGTGCTGGGCGAGGCGCGCGTCGAGCTCGACGGCAATGCCGGCGTCGGCGGCTTCAACCTGCGTTTCGACGGCGGCCGCGCCATCGTGCAGGGCTCGCTGGCGAGCGAGCAGCTCGACCTCTCGCCCTATGGCCAGCTCGCGCTTTCCGGCGGGCAGGGCGGTAGCTGGAACAGCGAGGACATCGACCTGCACCGCACGCGCGCGCTCGACGTGGACCTGCGGCTCTCCGCCCAGCAGGTGCGCGCGGGCGACGCGGAACTCCAGCGCATGGCGGCGAGCGCGACGCTGAAGGGCGGCAAGCTCTCCCTCACCATCGGCGAGGCCGAGGCCTGGGGCGGCATCTTCCGCGCCGCGCTGCACGTCTCGCCGCTCGACAAGGCCGCGGGAGCGGATGTGCGCGTCGACCTGTCGGCGGACGACGTGGCGCTGGCGCGCGCGCTCGGCGAGCTGTTCCGGATGCCGCGGCTGGAAGGGAACGGCTCCTTCCGCCTCTCGGCGAGCGGCTCGGGCGCCAGCATCATGGACATCGTCGCCAATCTGAACGGCGCCTTCACGCTCAATGGCGAGCAGGGAGCCCTCGTCGGCATCGACGTCGGGCGTATCCTGGCGCGGCTGGAGAAGCGCCCGCTGTCGGGCGCCGGCGACCTGCGCGGCGGGCGCACGCCCTATGACAGCGTCGTCATCGACGCCAGCATCGAGGACGGCGTCGCCAAGCTCGACCGCGTCGATCTCACCAGCACCAAGCTGCGCGTCGGCCTCGCCGGCGAGACTTCCATCGCCGCGCGCGACCTCGATTTCGCCGGCACCGCCCAGCTCGTCGGCCCGCCTGCCGAAGCTCCGAAGGCGGGCACCAAGCCGGACGCGGCGGTCGCCACGCCGGCGTCCTTCGAACTGCCCTTCATCGTGCGCGGCGACTGGGAGCGGCCCATCGTGCTGCCCGACCCGCAGGCGCTGATCCGCCGCTCCGGCGCTGCCCGGCCGCTGTTCGGCAGCCCCGACAAG